>CAMYNX010000137.1 GCA_947259875.1 uncultured Gammaproteobacteria bacterium
CAAACAAAACGTTAGCTCTTCTTTTCCCGCCTTGGTGCAATATACGGGTCAATTACCGCCCGCGCCCTCAATAACGAATCGCGCGTAGAGGCCGGTTTGATGAGGGCTGATATCAAACGGCTTACCATTGTATTCCATACGTACACCGCCAGCATTGCCCAGAAATACGCTAAACGGTGGCGTACCCTCTACCTCGACCTCACGTCCTGCGTGGAAACTTTGATGGAGCAAACGCTCATCGCTCGCGTCCCGGACCTCCGCCCAAGAGGCCTGGGAAAATTTCAGCACTATCTTGCCGACCTTCGTTGCCGATACAGTTGGCGATCGGCTGGAGGCAGTCGCAGTAACCGCCGGCGGCGGGACGTTTTCCTGATTTGGTCGTTCGTCTTGCTCGCCCACCGCAGACGGCGTCGTTCGCTGCTCCGTATCCGCCGTGCTTGATGCGATCAACTTGGATGCCTGCAACTCCGATTGACTTATAACCGTTTCCACCGGTGAAGCTGTTATCTGTATCGGCTTGTCTTCTTTCACCGTGGTTTTGGCCACGGTCCGATCACTGTCCATTTTTTCCATAACCAAATCAGGTAGTCCGGCGAGCAGATCTTTTTCAAAATCGAACCCGCCTTGCGACCTCCACCAGACAATCACCAGACCGATTAACAGTATGCCAAGACCATAACTCATGAGCCGCACCCAACGGTCGCTGCTTCTGGCCTGGCGTTGCACTGGCCGCGCGATAGCATGCACCGACCGTGCTATAGGCTCTGGTTGCAGAGGGGGTAACACGGAGTCTTCGTCAACCTTGACTAACCGTGCATAACTGCGCAGATAACCGCGAACGTAAGTAGCACCGGGTAACTCGGTGTAGTCGTCTTGCTCCAACGCCTTGATCTGCGACACGGATAGGCGCAGCTCGCCGGCCACGTCCTCGGCGGAAAGCCCAAGGCCTTCTCGCGCTTTCCTTAACCTCTTGCCGGAACTAAGTGGCTTGGCAACCGATGCCTCGTTTTCCACAATCATTTTCGAGTACGGGTTAGTTCCTCTAATTCCCGGGCCTCCTTTGAGCGCGCAAACTTGCCGCGGAGCAGCGAAGCATATTCCCCTGCAACTTTGGGCGCGTTCAATCTATGCTCAATTTTGTAGGCGAGTAGAAGGCTTTCAGGGGTCTTGGTAGCTATTGAAAAATAGCGCTCAATATATCCGCGCGCTGACAGATAGTTCTTGCGGCGAAAATTTATATCGGCCATATGGTACATGGCCAAAGAAAGTCCGGAATTGATGCGCAACGCCTTGCGGAAATATGACTCCGCGGCTTGCGTATTACCATGAGTTATCAGACATTCCCCGGCACGCAAATTGGTTATGTCCGGTTGCCGGTAGAGCGGGTTGGACAACGCGGTTTCATACTGTTCGAGTGCTTCTTCCACCCGCCCGCGTCGGCACAGGAACGTACCGAAATCATGGGCCGCTTGTGAATTCTCCGCATCCGAATACACCGCTTGGCGAAAAAGTCTTTCCGCTTCTTTATTGTTACCCAACCGTTCTTGCAGCGCTGCCATTGCGTGATTCGCCTCTGAGTGGTCAGGCGCTATCTCAAGTGCATGTTCTAATTCCTCACGGGCCACCTCAAGTTGATTGCGTTGCATGTAGTTAATGGCAAGCTCAGTTCTAACGTCAGCCCGCTTGGAGGCATCTGCCGTCTTGCCAATGGGCTCGTTGGTTGCACATGCGGCCAGACCTAGCACAACTATCCCCATTATCAAAACCTGTCGCATCATGCCATCGACTCCGCAGTGTGCTGATACCGCTGCCAACGCGTTGACCGATGGGTCCGGTCGCGAAACTTGCCCGCCAATTGCCCACATGCGGCATCGATGTCTTCGCCCCGGGTCTTGCGCGTAATCGTCATAATTCCCGCAGCGAGCAGCTGGTCTCGGAATCGGTCGATGGTTGCAGTGTCGGAACGTCGAAAATTGACGCCGGGGACCGAGTTGTAAGGAATAAGGTTTACCTTTGCCGGTACCCCGCACAGAACCCGGATTAGTTCGCGGGCGCTGGATTCCGAGTCGTTCACACCAGCAAGCATTACGTACTCAAAGGTGATGCGGCTACGCGATTCACCAGAAACATAACGGCGGCAGGCGTCAATAAGCGAGGCAACTGGATACTTGCGATTGAGCGGGACCAATTTGTTGCGAAGTTCATCATTGGGCGCGTGCAGCGAGATTGCCAGACTTATCGGACAAACGAGTTTGAGTTCATCGATTTTCGGCACCACTCCTGCAGTACTCACCGTTACCCGTCTTCGCGAAAGACCGTAAGCAAAATCGTTCAATAAAATGTTCAACGTGCTTAGCACGTTATCGAAATTGAGCAACGGCTCACCCATTCCCATAAATACAACATTCGTGATAACCCGATCATCTTTTTCGGCGGTTTCCAGTATACGGTGAGCAAGCCATATCTGGCCTATGATTTCCGCGCTGGTGAGGTTCCGGTTGTACCCATGTAATGCCGTAGAACAAAAAGTACAGTTCAGGGCACAACCCACCTGCGACGATATGCATAGCGTGCCACGTCCGGGCTCGGGAATGAAGACCATCTCTATACCATTACCATCGTCCAGCCGTAACAACCATTTACGAGTACCATCAGCAGACACCTGTTCGTTGACTACCGACGGTGCTTCGAGACAGGTCGTCTCCCGCAGTTTCGCTCTAAGCGTCTTGCTCAGATTGGTCATCGAATCGAAATCAGTCTCACCTTGCTGATGAATCCATTGCAGCACTTGATTTGCGCGATAAGGGCGTTCGCCCAGGTCTTCAAAAAATCGCCTCAGAGCGAGATGATCCAATCCGAACAAATTGATCGGTGGTTTCAACATTAACGTGTTCGCGGGCAGATCTCTGCTTGTTTGAAAAAAAACTCGATTTCTTGCGCAGCCGTATCCAGTCCGTCGGAACCGTGAACTGCATTTTCATCTACGGTGGTCGCGAACTCTGCACGTATGGTGCCTGGCGCCGCCTGTGCAGGATCCGTAGCCCCCATCAATTCGCGATTCTTTGCGATTGCGTTCTCGCCCTCAAGGACCTGAATCATAATCGGGCCCGACTGCATAAACCGAACGAGGTCATTGAAAAATGGCCGTTCCCTGTGCACCGCGTAAAAACCCTCAGCCTGATTTTTCGTAAGGTGCACCATCTTGGCAGCCACAATCCGTAATCCCGCTTCCTCGAAACGCCGGTAGATTTCACCAATGATGTTGTTCGCAACTGCGTCCGGTTTGATTATAGATAAGGTGTGTTCAGTTGCCATGCATAGTCTCCAAAATTGGATAATCCAATATAAAAGATCGCGTAGTGTACCGTTTACGCCATACGGCGGGCAATTAGCCCGTCACCGTAAATGCCTTCATAACGCACTTGGCGCCAGCGCCCAAGCTCATGCACCCCGGCCGGCGCGTAGACGGTCAGGTAATCCGCAGCGCGTGCCCGCTGGTAGCCTGCGGGAGGTTTGCCGCCACCTTCGATCAACACCCGGTGGACTTCACCAATCCGGCTGCGTAACAGTTGCGTCCTTATCAGAGAGGCCTTGTGCCGCAGACGTTTGGCGCGTTGCCTGCGTATCGCCAGCGGTACTTGCCACCGTGAAGGAATACGCGCCGCTGGCGTTCCAACGCGTTCCGAGTAACAAAACACATGGGGAAATGCGATTTCAAGCTCGCGAACCATATTCTCCGTATCCTGGAATTGTTCTTCGGTCTCGGTGGGAAAACCGACCATGATATCTGCGCTCAATACCAGATCCGGAACGCGCTGCCTCAAGGTTCTGATACGCTCATAGACGAATTCTGCGCTGTAACGGCGTTTCATACGCTTCAACAAAAGTGTGCTACCGCTTTGCAGCGACAGGTGCAGATGGCGGCAAAGTCGCGGGTCGCTCTCCAATGAGCCAATCAACGCATCGTCGATGTGTGCTGGATCGATGGAGCTGAGACGGATCCTGAAGTCTCCTTCCGTCTTCAACAGATCTGCAAGCAGGCCGGCAAGACCCTGTTGGTGTCCGCTGTCAACCAGATCATCGCCGTAGGAGCCAAGATCTATACCGCAAACCACAACCTCCTTATACCCATTTACCACCAACCTTTGGACTTGCCGCCTAATCAGCTCTGGGGGCAACGAACGGCTGGGTCCGCGCGCGCGATGGATGATGCAGAACGTACAACCTTGGCCACAGCCTTGCTGAACCTGGACGAAAGCGCGGGTGTGGCCGTGCAGGCCCGATACGAGAGCGTCCGGCAGACTGACCTGCTGATCCAGATCGCCCACCATGACCTTGGAAAGCTGGCCGCGCTCCAGGTCCGATAACAGCCGATGAATATTCAATTTGCGGTCGTTCCCCAACACCAAATCCACGCCCGGAATCTTCGCGCATGCCTGCGGGTTCATCTGCGCGTAACAACCGGTGACCACAACGAGCGCGTGGGGGTTCCGGCGGATGGCACGACGTACCTCCTGCCGCGCCTGCCGGTCCGCCTCGCCGGTTACGGTGCAGGTATTGATGATATACAGGTCGGCAGATTCCTCGTTCCCCACGGCTTCCCACCCCGCGGCGCTGAGCGAGTGGCTGATGAACTCTGATTCAAATGTATTGACTTTGCAGCCTAAGGTCGTGACCCCGAATCGCTTTGCGCGGCTCTTGCAGGCTGCCGCAAACGAAGATTCCACTCCCGCGCCCATATTCGCTTTGACCTGGCTGACGCTTAGCGCCCCAGACGAGACGTGGCGATCCCGCATACGGCACCAAGGATTCTGTATTTGGAATGACGGTCTCTGATCAACCCGGTTACTATCCTTGTGGCCCGCCCGAGTGCAGTAGACAGACTAAGTGCTAAAGCTCTCGCCGCAACCACACGTACCCTTGACCCGGGGATTTCTGAATCGGAACGTCTCGCTCAATCCGTCTTTCGTAAAATCGATCTCGGTACCATTAACAAAATCCAGGCTCTTGTTATCGACGATTATCTTCACTCCATGGCTTTCGAACACGTGATCGTCTGACTTGATTTCATCAGCGTAGTTGACGACGTAGGCATATCCGGAGCAACCGGTGGTCTTGACACCAAAGCGCAGACCTTCCCCATGCCCCCGGGATTGTAGGTATGTGCGCACACGATCCGCAGCATTTTCAGTCAGAGTGACCGGCATTTAGCATTAACCTCTAATGGGGAGACAGAATTTCCACCCGCCCCCCTTGGCGCATGGCAACTTCTTTAACATGGGACTGGTTGACAAGATTTCCAAGACTGATATTGGTTAGAAAATTCCTAATCTGAACGCTCAAGTCCTGCCACAAGAAATGAGTCAGGCACAGGTTATCATCTTGACAGTTTTTGAGCCCGCCGCATTGCGTCGCGTCGATGTGCTCCTCGATGGCATCGATGATCTGCGCCACCGAGATCTCATACGGTGAACGCTTGAGACTATAGCCACCCCCGGGACCACGCGTGCTGACGACGAGATCCCGACGCCGGAGTTGGGCAAACAGCTGCTCTAGATAGGAGAGAGAGATCCCCTGCCGCGTCGATACTTCAGACAGCGCGACCGCTCCCCTGTCGTAATGGATCGCCAAGTCCAACATGGCGGTGACCGCGTAACGGCCCTTAGTCGTCAGTCTCATCACACGCTCCGATAGACTAGCCAGAAGGGCACAAATTGTCTCTTACTTGACTATTTTGATCAACTATTTTTCTCTGCAGCCGGGATCGTACCGGCCCTCGAAGCGTCCCCTGCTGCGTCATCTCCGAGGTGCTCCAAGTCGATTTCCGGTATTTCAAGCTCCCCGACATCGACTCCCGACTGCGCGAGTTTCTCGAGAATGAAGGTCAATCTTTCGTCGGTCACGTGGAGGTGATCGAGGATGCAATCCACTGCGTGAGCCACCGGGTCACTCATTTGCCGAGTCAGACCATAGGCATCAAATCCAATGCGCTTCGCCATCTGCGCGCGCTTTAGATGCGCCTCAGCCACCCGCGGTTTGACGGTGTGGCCGGGAATACCGATCACCGTCGCCCCCGCAGGCACATCTTTGACCACTACTGAGTTGGAACCGACACGCGCGCCATCGCCAATGTTGATCGGGCCCAATACCTTGGCACCCGCACCGACCACGACATTGTTTCCCAGCGTTGGATGCCGTTTGACCTTTTCCCATGAGGTCCCGCCCAAGGTAACCCCTTGGTAGAGGGTGCAGTCGTCGCCGATCACCGAGGTTTCACCAACCACCACTCCCATGCCGTGGTCGATAAAGAACCGGCGGCCGATCTTTGCCCCTGGATGAATCTCGATTCCGGTCAACCAGCGAATCAAATGGGACAAAAAACGCGCCAGCCAGTACCATTTCTTATCCCATAACCAGTGATTTAGACGATGGCCCACGACCGCGTGGAGTCCCGGGTAAGCAGTCAATACTTCCATAGTCGCATTTACGGTTTATGAGGCCAGCGGTACTGACCTTTGTCAACTCTTTTTAGCAACATGCTGCTGAACAGCACTCAATATTCCGCGCAAAATTTGTATCTCTTCGTCGCTAGGCCGAGCCCTGTTAAACAAGCGCATAAGTTTTCGCATCAGTATCACCGGTGGCCTGGCGATGGGGAAATCCAAATCGAGTAACATCTCTTCTAGATGTTTGTAGAATCGGTGCATACTCTCCTGGTCAGCATATCGCGGAATGTCTTGCAGTGCGCTTGGTGATGCATGGCCCTTTAGAAAAACTTCATAGGCCATGATCTGTGCCGCGCTCGCCAGGTTTAAGGACGAATAGTCCGGATTGGTCGGAATTCGTACTAGGTAGTGACATCGCTCCACCTCCGGGTTCGCCAATCCACTTCGCTCCTGACCAAACAACAGCGCAACGGGTCCGTGACGACTCGCGTCCCAAAGTTTCTCCGCTGCTTGTTCTGGTGATAATTGGGGCCACTCTACCGAACGTTTGCGAGCGGTGGTACCGATGATCAACTGACAATCTTTGATGGCGCCATCCAGATCCCCGTGCACATCAGCCGTATATAATATGTCTTCTGCGCCAGCGGCACGTCGAACGGCTTCCTCGCTGGGCAGGTTAACCTGCGGAGCTACCAACGTCAGCCGCCTCAGCCCCATGGTCTTCATCGCCCGCGCCACACCTCCGACATTACCAGGATGTGTCGGGCGCATGAGCACAAATCGAATCTGCTCCTGTTTTAATTCAGAATCGCTTTCTTTCACAGATACGCGCTACTACAATTCGGCGCCCGAGCTTTGCTTGAACAAATGCTAGCAACCCTAGGAAATTACCATGCATCCCTTGCTAAACACAGCGGTTAAAGCGGCGCGACATGCGGGTACCTTGATTGTACGTTATCTTGATCAGATACATCGAATCGATGTTGAGGAAAAGGGTAGAAATGATTTCGTCAGTGAGGTAGACCGTGCCGCAGAAGGCGCAATCATCGACGTCATTGAACATGCTTATCCCCGGCACGCTATCCTCGCCGAGGAAAGCGGTTCTAAACCAGGCAACGACTTCGAATGGATCATAGATCCACTGGACGGGACCACCAATTTCCTGCATGGCTACCCTCAATTTTCGGTTTCCATCGCGGTTCGCCAGGGCGTGCAACTCGAACACGCCGTGGTGTTCGATCCGTTGCGTAATGAAATGTTTACCGCTTCCAAAGGTAGCGGCGCACATCTCGACGACAGGCGTATACGCGTAAGCCGTGTCCTGCACCTAAAGGACGCGTTGGTCGGTACCGGTTTCCCGTTCAAGGCCCTTTCACATCTAGATGAGTGGATAAGTATGTTCCGCGAAGTCCTGCTTCGCAGTAGCGGTATCCGGCGCGCGGGTTCCGCGGCATTAGACCTCGCGTACGTGGCGTGTGGCCGATTTGACGGATTCTGGGAGCTTGGACTGAGTCCGTGGGATATGGCAGCGGGATGCCTGCTCATTCAGGAAGCCGGGGGATTGATCAGCGATCCGGATGGTCGACAAGATCACCTGTCCAGCGGCGACATCGTCGCTGGTAATCCGGAGATCTACCCACAATTGCTAAAGCTGATCCGCTCTGCGATCCATTGACAATGTGCTCGAACTCTCAACACACGCCGATGATGCAGCAATATCTGCGGATTAAGTCAAAGCATCCGGAAACCTTGCTACTGTATCGCATGGGAGAATTCTATGAGTTGTTCTTCCAAGACGCCGAACACGCAGCCAAGCTACTCGGTATCACTTTGACACAGCGCGGTAAGTCAGCGGGTAAGCCGATTCCCATGGCGGGGGTCCCGGTCCACAGCGTCGATCAATACTTAGTCAAATTGATAAAGCTCGGCCGTACGGTGGCAATTTGTGAACAAATTGGAGTCCCTGGCAAAACCAAAGGACCGGTCGAACGCGAAGTGGTTCGCGTGGTCACACCAGGCACACTATCCGATGAAGCCTTGCTGGAGGACCGCCACGAGAATTTATTGGCGGCAGTGTTCGTCCGCGACTCCGGCTATGCTATCGCGACTCTGGAGATTTCGAGCGGTCGTTTTGAGGCATACGAGATAGCGGATACCGGACAACCCGGTGACGAGGTTGAACGGTTGAACCCGGCTGAGGTCATCATAGCGGAATCCGATTTCAACATCTTACCCAAGTCCCCTGACTTTGTTGTGCGGATTGTGCCGGATTGGTACTTCGACCTCGAACTGGCTACTCGATTACTCACCGCGCAACTCGGCACCAAAGACCTGGTATCTTTCGGAGCAGATAAAAATCCAAGCGCAGTGATCGCGGCAGGTGCAGTACTGCAATATGCAAAGGATGCGGAGTACGCATCGCTGCCTCATGTATTGGATTTTAGAATCGAACATACTAGTGAATATATTTCGATCGATTCCACCAGCCGTAGAAACCTGGAAATCGAAGTCAACCTATTAGGCGGTCGCGAAAACACCTTAATATCCCTAATAGATCAATGTGCTACCCCAATGGGCGCGCGTCTATTAAGACGCTGGCTTCACCAACCACTACGCGATCAACCGCGCGTCAAGCAGCGGCTGCATGCCGTTGCGTGTTTAATTGAGAACCGTCGGCCCCAGTTATGCAAGCTGCTCACTCAAGCAGGCGATATGGAACGAATCTTGGCTCGCGTGGCACTGCTCAGTGCGCGGCCCAGAGATCTAGTGCGATTACGCCTGGCATTGGCGACGCTTCCATCGATTATCGAAATCATTCGTGAATATGATGCCGCGATGCTGCGAAACATCCTCGATGCGTTGGGACCGTTCCCCGAAACCCATGACCTGTTACAACGGGCAATCCAAGAAGAACCAGCATCCATAATACGCGACGGCGGTGTCATTCGTTCCGGTTACGACCCACAGTTGGATGAGCTACAACAATTGAGTCGAGATACCAGTGAATATCTGATGGAACTGGAAAATCGCGAACGTAAAGAGACCGGCATTAATAATCTACGTGTGCAATACAATCGAGTTCACGGCTTTTACATTGAGGTCACCAAGTCTCAAACTGGCGCTGTGCCGGAACATTATATTCGCCGACAGACATTGAAGAATGCCGAACGCTATATCACGGCTGAATTAAAACAATTTGAAGACAAAGTTTTAAGCGCCAAGGAAAAGGCCTTGTCACGGGAGAAATGGCTTTACCAAGCACTCCTGGAACGGCTGGCACGCGAGTTGGCGCCATTACAACTTTGCGCCCAAGCCTTATCGAGGCTCGATGTGCTCGACAATTTTGCCGAACGTGCTGCAACTTTAAATCTCTCCTCGCCCGTGCTGACCAACGAACCGTGCTTGAACATCACTGCCGGGCGACATCTCATCGTCGAGCGGAATCAGAGCCACCCGTTTGTCGCCAATGACATCTCCCTGCACGAGGAACAAAGGATGTTGATAATCACCGGGCCGAATATGGGAGGAAAAAGTACCTATATGCGTCAAACGGCATTAATAACAATCATGGCTTATTGCGGTTGTTATGTGCCTGCCGACCGGGCCGTGATCGGCCCCATCGACCAAGTCTTCACCCGTATCGGCGCCTCCGACGATCTCGCGGGCGGCCGCTCTACTTTCATGGTTGAGATGACCGAAATGGCGCGGATACTGCGGCAAGCAACTGAAAACAGCTTGGTGCTAGTCGATGAAATCGGCCGCGGCACCAGCACCTTTGACGGGCTTTCCCTTGCCTGGGCGTGTGCCGTCGATTTGGCGCAAAGGGTGCGGGCTTACACCTTGTTTTCCACCCATTACTTTGAGGTCACCCAGCTCGCCGACCGCCTCGTCTCTGTATACAACGTCCACCTTGATGCGGTGGAGCACCGGGAGCAAATCGTATTTCTTTACTCGGTGAAGCCGGGACCGACGAATCAATCCTACGGGATTCAAGTGGCACGGCTCGCCGGCGTTCCGGGTGATGTGCTTGCCGTTGCCCGCGATAAGCTGACGGAGTTGGAAATTCATTACCGCGACCGTCCTCCTGGCAACGAATCAAACAACGCTGCTCAACTTGGTATTTTCGACACATCGGAGGCACCGGTGCATCCCCTGACGGAAAAATTACGCACTCTCAACGTTGATGAATTGACACCACGGCAGGCATTAGACCTGTTGTACGAGTTGACCAGGTCATTACACGAAGATGGTTAACCCGTATGTTGCGCCTTGGTGCAATATACGGGTTAACCATCCACGCGGAATCAGTCGCGCGGTGGTGCGGCAAGCAATAGTTGAGCGAAAGAAGCGGTGCGTTCCATGAGACGCAGTGGAGTGACAGCGCGGGGCTCACCATCCACATCGATAACAAAGAGCTTTTCTCCAGGTTGATTTATGCCGCGAGATACAATCAGGGATGTTGGCGATTTAAGAGCCCGGTTGCCCGGCAATAACAAACCCTCAAAGTAAACGGGTGGAGATTCCCGTTTAATCGCGACTGCTCTAGCCTCGGGTCCCAGCATTTCGATTCCCAAATCCATGGACTCATCACTTAGACAGCGCAGCCACCGGACGACACCCACACGCCACTTCTTAACAATCGGCTCCTGGGCGGCAACAACGTCCCCAACACGAACCTGCAGAGACGAAGGTTTGGTCGCGTGCAAACACATGCCGGATGCGCTTTGGTTTTTAGTGCGGCAGGTATGGATCTGATACACGGCGCGGCTTTGCCATGAGTTGGACTCTGCATGATCTACTCCGGCCTCGTCTGGCGGCACCCCGAGATTGGGCTCACCCAAATCGACATATCGGTCGACATCGCCATTAGATGGCGATCCAGTAGTATCGGGTTGCTCGTCAGGTTCAGGGTCGCGAGCTTCGGGACCAACTGCAAGCCGCTTTTCTCCGTTCATAAAGTAGTGGATGGAACTAACACCACAACAAATTGATATCTGCTCGTCCTTTTCTATTCGTATTGATCGTCTTTTGGTTTTTACACCAGTCAATAAACGTCCCGCTCGTCGCAGCAGGTCCACATCGCTCGCATCAATCCCGGTCTTCACAATAGAACTTGACAGTGTGCCCAATGCTAAATCGCGTTTTAAGTTTCGCAGCACACTATGAACTTCTCGCAACACATCCAGCGCATTCAGTAACCGTAGATGATCAGTCGCCTCCACATGTTGTGTCTTGATCAACGGAATGGGTGGTGAATCCGAATTCACGCTGATGATGAATCGGCCAGTATGATCTTTCTTGCCAACATCGGGACCGATTTGGGCACTGCTCTGCCAATGAAGGAAAAGCTTATACAATTTTATACATTCATCTTGTAGCAACCCATAGGGATGGCATGCACCAAGCAATACAATTTGTTGATAACTGTCGGTAATCGTGCACAGCCCATCCAGCGAGTTGGAGTCAGGCGCAGCGACGGGAAAATTCAGCAGCCGATGATTTTCTGCATAGAGATAGATGTGATGTAGTTCCTTCCATATGCCTGCTGGGCAGTTAGCATAGGTCTGATAGGCGTTGACTAACACCTGCCCCAAAAAGTGGGTTGCCCTCTGTAATGCCAGCACCAGGTCCGACTTATTCGTCTTGCCTTTATCGGTGATGTCATTGGCAACGATCTTATAACCATTGGCCATCTCGCTGAGCAGCTTTGCCACCAGCGAATACAGTTCAAGATTTCGTCCTGAGAGTGGATAGGAGACAGTGGTGAAACCCTGCCGCAGCACATCCACCGCGGCGATCACCGGCTCCCGGTACAGCTCCATAATGCTAAGACGGTTTTCCGCGTCCAGCGACGTCCGATTTTGGCCGAACAGCGCCTGCAAAAGTCGCTCGGCACTGTCGCGCGCGCTGGCTCTGGGCAAAGACGCCAGCCAATGCTCAACTCGGCGTGGACGAACTTCAGCGGCTAAAGGTCTTCTTGCTCGTATTTTCGGTACCGAAACCGCAAGCACTGTGGATGTTTTTCGCCTATCCAGGAGATACTTTCAATAACTGAGCATAGCAGAAGTTCATGGGTAGTCGACCGCTCAACCACGCAAAAATGCAGTCTGTTACGGTATATTAGCGTTTACCCATTGGACCCAAAACCGTAAAATACCGCGGCTTTAGCCGGTCGCTTCTGTAGAAATACGCATCCTTGGAGTCACACTATGACCTACTTGGTCACAGAATCCTGTATAAAATGCAAGTACACTGATTGTGTGGAAGTCTGTCCGGTCGACTGCTTTCATGTGCATCGACTGTAGTCTGTGCGAACCGGAGTGCCCAGTGGACGCCATCTACGCCGAGGATGACGTTCCCCAAGGACAAGAACAATTTCTGGAATTGAATGCCGAGCTGTCCAAGGAGTGGCCGGTGTTGACGGAAAAGAAGCCGGGCCCCCCAGATGCCGCAGATTGGGAAACCGTTTCCGAAAAACTGCAGTATCTTGAGCGCTAAACGCGAAACAGGCGGCGGTCCCGTCGCCTTGGTGCAATATGCGGGTTAGTCCCGTAAATTTACATATTGCATTGGCAGCTCAAGCTGCGCATCCCGCAACATAGCGATCACTGCCTGAAGATCATCACGTTTTTTACCCGACACTCGCACTTGCTGCCCCTGGATCGCTGCCTGCACCTTGAGTTTTCTTTGCTTGATCATCTTAACGATCTTTCTTGCTGATTCCGCGTCGATACCATGGCGAATTAAGATTTCTTGCTTTGCCTTTCCGCTCGCAGTGGATTGCATCTCATTTTCGACCAGACAATCGAGATCGACGTTGCGTTTTGCCATCCTGGCATACAAGATGTCCCGAGCTTGACCGAGTTTATATTCGTCATCCGCATACACGGTCAGGCGTTCCTGGTCTTGTTCCACGCGGGCGTCAGTGCCCTTGAAGTCATAGCGATTGGTGATTTCACGGTTGGCCTGATCCACGGCATTCCGCACTTCTTGCCAATCAACCTCGGACACCACATCAAATGACGGCATCGATTTAACTCCACCCATTGCCAATGAACTACCGCGATGATACCAGCGTCCGCGGTTGGTCCATAGCGTGCCAAGCACCGCGCTACAGGGCTATCGTGGACCGGACCGCCGCTTCCGTCTAAGCTTACACGCCATGTAATCATCCAACTGTCTACGAGTATTGCGTTTTTCTGATTACACTTATTGTTAAAACCAACTACAATAATAGTCGTAATATCAAGGACTTTGGGTCTTATTCGTGATGCGATTCCTGCTCTGGTCAACAAACTTGGCGGCTGTCATCGGCATGTCTTTGTTTTACATGGGCATCGCCTGCGCGGCAAAGATCTATGTCTATGAACGCAGTGATGGCTCGCGATTAATCACCGACCATCGACACATGGAAGCGGGTTATCGACTGATCAAGAGTTACGGTGTCGATGATGACGGTTGGGCGGCCATTCGTCCCCAACGGTCGCGCCGACTACGGCCGATTCCCTCGCGCTTCGATCCCTTGATCCGGAATACCGCGTCACGATTCGGCGTCGATGCCGCACTCGTCAAAGCAGTGGTACATGTTGAGTCGGGATTTAATCCTTATGCCGTTTCTGTCAAAGGTGCGTCGGGATTGATGCAATTGATGCCACAAACCGCCAGCAGGTATGGCGTGCAGAGCCTCTTCGATCCGCGCCAAAACATCACCGGTGGGGTACGGTACTTACGCGATCTGCTCAGTGAGTTTTCGGGTAACACGCGATTGGCACTGGCTGGCTACAACGCCGGCGAAAACGCAGTGATAAGATACAACGGCGTCCCGCCATATCCGGAAACCAGAGGCTATGTGGCCCTGGTGATGTCGCTGTATCAGCGTTACCAAGTGCGTCGCTAATTGGACATTACCAACCCAGAGCAAATGCCAGATGTAACACCGCTACGGTGTAAAGTCCGGCCATAACGTCGTCGATCATCACTCCAAATCCGCCCGTGGCATGGCGATCCAACCAACCGATGGGCCAAGGCTTGAGAATGTCAAACGCCCGGAACAGCACGAACCCTACAACGATCGTCGGCCATGTGATCGGCGACCCAATCATACCAATCATGTAACCAACCACCTCATCCCACACGATGACCGGGTGATCATGCACTCCAAGATATCGCGTGGTCTCGTGACATACCCAGACACCCAGTATAAAAAAACCCGTGATTAGTATTAGATAACCCCACAGCGGCAGTGTCGCCGCCAGCAACACCACGGGTATGGCCACCAAGGTGCCAGCAGTGCCGGGTGCGCGCGGTACCAGTCCGCTGCCAAAACCGATAGCGACCAACCGCACCGGATGTTTCAAAAGTCCGCGCGCGTCTATCTCGGGCATATAATTTTAAGAACGAAAATGCGCATAACCCGCCGTTTTGGGCGCATACCCGTGACCGTCTCGATCTACAAAGATGATCTTGCGGTCTGCGGTGATGGTGCCGACACGGGTAACTGCCACATCGAGCTGCCCGGCGATAGACGTGATCTCGGGGTGATGACCGGGTGCCGCAGTGAAACATAACTCGTAGTCGTCACCGGCACTCAGCGCCGCCTCCCAACCGATTTCGTCAAAGTGCGCCTGGTAGGGCTTTGACAACGGCAGGTGCGCTAGCGACACCTCCGCGCCCACCTCACTGCGAGTCACGAGGTGTCCTAGATCAGCGGCTAATCCGTCCGATATGTCAATCGCCGCACTGGCCAGTGATCGAAGCCGCTCGCCCATTTCCACGCGGGGATCAGGATAATCAAGGGCCTGTTGCACCGCCGTAGCTTGGTCCGGGGGTAAATCAATCTCACCATTGATATGCATCAAGGCCAGCCCGGCGTCGCCCAATCGACCGGTAACATAGATATAGTCACCCGGTCCTGCCCCCCTTCGCTGCAGGGCCGTCCCCTGGGGTACCCATCCACTGAGTTGCACCATGACCGTTAACGGACCTTGCGCGGTATCACCGCCCACGAGATCGACTTCGTAGCGTTTCGCCAAAGCGAAAAAGCCGGCGCAGAAACGCTCCAGCCACAATCCATCGACCTCGGGTATCACCAGACCCAGCGTCGCCCACGCCGGGGTCGCTCCCATTGCCGCCAGATCACTCAAATTGACCGCAACAGCCTTATGGCCCACAGAGTGGGAATCCGCTGATTCATGGAAATGAACACCGGCAACCAACACATCGACGGTGCTTACCAGCTCATATCCCGCGGGAACGATCGTTAGCGCGGCATCATCCCCAATGCCCAACGACACATCCAGCCGTGTCACGGGCCGGTCAAAATATTTTTCGATTAGGGAGAATTCGTCCAAACGACCGGCGGTTGCTGATATCCGCGTTAATCCTTAATTGCATTGTTTGGTTCGTTCAAGGCCTCCGTTGTTACCTCGGAGGGGTGTTGCATCCCGCTCGGCCGTAATCTTTGCGCTAATCGGTCGAGTACGCCATTGACGAATTTATAACCGTAATCAGCACCAAATGTCTTAGCCAGTTCTACGGCTTCATTGATAATGACTTTAGTGGGTACGTCGTGCTGATATTCCAATTCGTAAGCGCCGATTCGCAAGATGACACGCTCTACTGGATCGATACTATCGAATTCGCGGTCAAGACAATGCTGCAGATTTGCCTGAATTTCCTGACGGTACAGCGGGACCTCGCAAATCAAGATATGAAAATAACCTTGATCGGTGCCTTCCAAGTCATGCTGCTGAATGAAATGCGCTTCAATGTCACCAGGGTCTTGCTCGGTCAGGTCCCACTGGTAGAGCGCTTGTACCGCCGCCTGTCGTGCTGCGTGTCGGCTACCTCCTGCCATTTTCCTCCACCCGCGTCCGATACTCGTTGACGATATCTACTCCCGAAGTCGTTTCAAGACGTTCACCATCTCCAAAGCTGCGGTTGCCGCATCCGCGCCTTTGTTCCCTGCTTTAGTTCCGGCGCGTTCAACCGCTTGTTCAACAGTATCGACGGTTAACACACCAAAACCAATCGGAATATCACACTCCATACTCACTTGCGCTATCCCTCTCGCGCACCCCCCAGCAACATAATCGAAGTGTGGTGTTGCGCCGCGAATGATCGCGCCCAAAGCAACCAACGCATCGAAATTATTTGATTTGGCCAGAGTTTTTGCCGCCAGCGGAATCTCGTAGGCGCCGGGCACGCGCACTATGTGCATGTTAGCACGATCCACTCCGTGGCGTTGCAGCGTATCGACCGCCGCATCCAACAACCGTTCGCTGATGAAGCTGTTAAACCGGCTGACTACTAAGGCGAAACGCGCATTGCGCGCAATCAATTCTCCCTCGGTTTGCTTGATATCTTTCATTGTCGTTCTAACATGCTCAATTTGTTACATATTCCACGATTTCCAAATCGAATCCGGACAATGCGTGGACCCGCTTCGGGGCACCCAAGACACGCATCTTGCCGACCCCGAGGTCCGCGAGAATCTGGCTACCGACACCCAACATTCTGAGGTCTTCGCCGGATTCATGCCATGGAAATTCTATGTCTTTTCCTTCCATACTGGAATGGCGCAGGCGTTTCACGAGTTCCATGCCGGGTTCGTTATAACGCAAGATTACCAGTACCCCCGAACCTTCCTCCTGGATACGGTGCAAAGCTGCCCTGATCGGCCACTTTATCGCTTGCCGCAGTTCGCGAAAAACATCAAACAACCCCGACTCGACGTGCACTCGCACCAACGTGGGATGCTCATGTTTGATCTCGCCGTTTACCAACGCAATGTGTGTTTCATTTTCAATCATGTCATGGTATGCGATGATCCGGAATTCACCGTCGCCGGTGGCAATGTTGCTCTCCGCTATCCGTTTGACGGTCGGCTCATGCTTCATTCGATGCCGGATCAACGCGGCAACCGAACTGATTTTGATCGCGTGCCGCCGGCCGAATTCGATCAGATCCGGCAACCGCGCCATAGTCCCGTCCGGCTTGAGGATCTCGCAGATTACACTCGCGGGCTCCAGCCCAGCCAGCCGCGCCAGATCAACACCAGCCTCGGTGTGGCCGGCACGGGTCAGCACGCCGCCGGGTTGCCCCATCACCGGGAAGATATGACCCGGTGTGGTGATGTCATTGGGTGTTGCGTCGAGCTTGACGGCGGACTGCACCGTGGCCGCGCGATCCGCCGCCGAGATTCCCGTGGTGACCCCGGTCGCCGCGTCGATCGACACAGTGAAATTGGTTGAAAAACGAGAGTTGTTGGCAGCGACCATCAACGACAGCCCAAGCTGCTTACACCGCTCTTCGGTCAGCGTCAGGCAGATCAGTCCACGCGCATGGCTAGCCATGAAATTGATGATATCCGGTGTCACCTTCTCCGCGGCGATGAGCAGGTCACCTTCGTTCTCCCGTTCTTCATCGTCGGTCAATATCACCAGCTTGCCGCGACGATAATCTTCTATGATCTCGTTGATATCGCTTAGTCCCATGAGTGCATCTATTCTTGATCCTCGGTACCTACAAAGCCATGTTTGGCGAGCAATGCTTTATCGAGCGTATTGTCGACCTGCGTATTTTCCACACTCATCAGACGCTCCACATATCGGGCGATCAAATCGATCTCGACATGCACCTTTTGGCCAACAGAAAATGCACCGAGTGTGGTTTCATGTAAAGTGTGCGGTACGATGTTCACATCAAATACGTGTCCTTCAACGGTATTCACCGTTAAACTTACGCCATCGATACTTATCGATCCCTTTGCGGCGATAAAGCGTGATAGGGCAGCCATTACCCGAAATCGCATTTTCACCGAGCGTCCTACTTGTTTGCGCTCGATAAGCTCACCCAACCCGTCCACGTGGCCAGTTACGATGTGTCCGCCAAGTCGATCGGAGGACAACAGCGCCAACTCCAGGTTTACCTTGGCGCCTTTGCTAAGGCAAGCAAATGTCGAGCGCGATACGGTCTCCGCAGAGACATCAAAATGTAACTGATTGTCCGTTAACGACACTACCGTTAGACATGCGCCATTTACCGACACACTATCTCCGATGTTGACAGCACCACGATCCAGCCCGCCGGGGTCGATAACCAGCTTGATGTCAGGGCCACGCCGATGCACCGCCTGGATCGTGCCAATGGTTTGTATGATACCCGTGAACATGATGGTTAGCCCTAACTAATTGTTGTCAACATCAAGGACACAAAATCAGTCGCAGATCAGGACCAACCCGGCGAACATCTCCAATCGTGAACTCGACCCGGTCGCTCAACCGCTCGATTTCCGGCAGCCGGAACATTCCCCGCGCCACATCACCCAAGATATGTGGGGCCAGATACAGAATCAACTCGTTAACCAGATCCCTGCTAACCAAACTCCCACTCAACGTGCGGCCCGCCTCGACAAGTAACTCGTTCACACTGCGCGCGGCGAGATCTTCCATCATAGCACCAACATCGACTCGATCCTTCGGCCCCGGTAGATGCACCACATCGGCTCCTGTTTGCGTCAAGCGATCGGCCTGTGCACGATCCTCGATAGCAGTGTAGATCAACACCTCTCCCGGTTGTGTCATCACCCGGGCGTTGGCGTCCATGGTCAGATGACTGTCCACGATCACCCGCATCGGTTGCCGTTCAAAGCCTTCTAAGCGTACCGTGAGCGCCGGATCGTCTGCGCGTATGGTGCCAATACCCCTTGGCACGTAGCCGTTGTACATCAGCCCGCGCTGCTTCACTCGTAATCCATTTACTCTCTCCAGAGGCCATGGCAGTGCGGCCGTCCATACTGGCCGCCAGCTTGAGCATCACCCAGGGCCGCCGATGACGCATGCGGTGAACGAATCCACGATTCAATTGCTCCGCTTGCTCGCGCATGACGCCGACATCGACGTCTATCCGCGCATTACGCAACCTCGAAATCCCGCCGTTGGACACCTGGGGATTGGGATCTTCCATCGCCGTCACCACCCGTGCCACCCCGGCGTCGATGAGAGACGAAGTACAGGGCGGGGTACGTCCTTGGTGGCAACAAGGCTCGAGGTTTACATATACGGTAGCACCGCGCGCGCGCGCTCCGGCTTGACGTAATGCCAGCACTTCCGCGTGGGGCTCACCCGCTCTCTTGTGCCAGGCCTCAGCGACGATCTCACCGTCCTGAACCACGACGCATCCAACCCGCGGATTTGGATGCGTTGTGTATAAGCCGCTTTCCGCCAGGCGCAACGTCTGCGACATAAACCGGTAGTCGTCACTTTTTGTCATCATCGTTGGGCAGGAGCGACATCTGCCGTTTTTTTGCCGCCGAACTAGTTTGTTCTCGAAGTTTCTTAACCTCTTCGCTGAAGTCGTCGACATCTTGAAATGAGCGGTACACCGATGCAAAACGAACGAAGGCAACTTGATCCAGTTCGTTGAGTTCCTGCATCACCCATTCACCCAACTGCCGAGAATCAATTTCACGATTGCCGCTGGTTAACATCTTGTGTTGAATCCGATGAATCGCACTTTCGACGTCCTCTGCATCTACCGGCCTTTTCTCCAGTGCACGTTGGATACCGGCACGCAGTTTATGCTCGTTAAATGGTTCGCGTTTATGATCTGACTTGATAATCTGCGGCATACGTAGAAAGGCACGCTCCAAAGTCGTGAAGCGTTCCCCGCAATCGCTGCATTCGCGGCGTCTGCGGACCGCGTCACCATCTTCGGCGAGCCGCGAATCGATCACTCGAGTTTCTTCCGATAGACAAAATGGACAACGCATCGGTGATACCCAGGAAATAGCCTGGTGAGCCGAAGTAAAGCTACACGTAGACCGGAAAACTTTGGCACATGTGAAGCGCTTCTTGCTTAACTTTATCGCGAACAGTCTTGTCATCAATTTGATCCAAGACATCGCAAATCCATGCTCCCAGCCGTTTGATCTCCGCTTCCTTAAATCCACGCGTCGTGACCGCCGGTGTACCCACACGAATTCCGCTGGTGACAAACGGAGACTGCGGATCATTGGGAACCGCGTTTTTATTTACTGTAATGTTCGCATCCCCCAGCGCGGTCTCCGCGTCCCGGCCGGTCAGCTCTTTGTTAATCAGATCGATCAGAAACAAGTGATTGTCGGTGCCGCCGGAAACAACTTTGTAGCCGCGATCCATGATCGCCGTTGCTAACGTGCGGGCATTGGTGAGCACCTGCTGCTGATAATCTTTGAATTCCGGTTGCAACGCCTCCTTGAACGCCACCGCCTTGGCGGCTATCACGTGCATCAGCGGCC
Organism: uncultured Gammaproteobacteria bacterium; assembly: GCA_947259875.1. Lineage (GTDB taxonomy): Bacteria > Pseudomonadota > Gammaproteobacteria > Arenicellales > JAANXG01 > CALZGZ01. Next base: position 20,725 of record CAMYNX010000137.1, read on the forward strand.
CACCCTGGGACCCCGGAAACACCCGGGAATTGAGTTTCTTTTCCAGGTCCGGGTTTTTCTTCGCCAAGATGACGCCTCCGCGTGGTCCACGCAAGGTCTTGTGCGTGGTGCTGGTGGTCACATCCGCGACATTGACCGGGCTGGGATACAGTCCCACGGCGATCAGACCGGCGACGTGGGCGATGTCCGCAACCAGATGGGCACCCACCTTATCGGCAATTTCACGAAACCGGTCCCAATCAAGAACTCGCGAGAACGCGCTGAAACCGGTAACAATCATCTTCGGCTTGTGCTTAAGCGCGAGCGCCTCAACCTGATCGTAGTCAATGTCTTCGGTATCGTAATTGAGTCCGTATTGCACCGCGTTGTAAAGCCGACCGGAAAAATTGACTTTGGCGCCATGAGTGAGGTGACCACCATCTGCCAGGCTCATCCCTAGGATGGTATCGCCTGCGTCGAGCAAGGCCATGTAAACCGCGGCGTTGGCCTGGGATCCCGAGTGCGGTTGCACATTTGCATATGGGGCATCGAAAAGTTGCTTGACACGCGCTATGGCGAGTTCTTCAGCCTGATCGACGAATTCACAGCCACCGTAATAACGCTTGCCCGGATATCCTTCGGCATATTTATTGGTCAGTACCGATCCCTGGGCCGCCAACACCCGGGGACTGGCGTAATTCTCAGAGGCAATGAGCTCGATGTGCTCCTCTTGACGGCGTTGCTCCGAGGTGATTGCGGACCACAGTTCATCATCAAATCCTGATATGGTCATGTCTTTACTAAACATGTGGTTCTCCTCGCGCGAGCATCGGCTTATGGCTCGACGCGTTCCTGATCCGCACCTTCTTTTTTCACCGGCAGCCAGCACCACCGGGCTGGCAATAAATATCGAAGAATAGGTACCGACAACGACACCGATAATCAACGCCGTGGCAAAGCCATGTATCACCTCGCCGCCTAAAAAGAACAACGCAAGCAATACCAACAACGTAGTGAGTGACGTGAGCAGTGTGCGTGGCAGGGTTTGGTTTATCGACCGATCCATGATCTCGGGCGGGCTACCGCGACGCATCTTTCTAAAGTTTTCCCTGACGCGGTCAAACACAACTATGGTGTCGTTCAGCGAATAACCGATCACCGCCAGGATTGCTGCCAGCACCGGTAGCGAAAACTCAAGGTGCAACAACGAGAACAACCCGAGGGTGACCGACACATCATGAATCAAGGCCACCACGGACCCAATCGCAAACCGCCATTCGAACCGCCACGCGACGTAGATCAGAATTCCAATCAAGGCATAGATCATGGCAAGACCGCCCTTCTCGGTCAGTTCTTTCCCTACTTGCGGACCGACAAACTCAACCCTGCGCATCTGCACCTGGCAGTCAATCGTCGCAGTGCCGGCGCCTGTGACGCACTGCTGAGCAGCCCCCTTGCGGCTCTGCGCCAAGGTTTCGTCGTACGGTTTGCGCAGCGCCTCCATCAACCCGCTGCTGAGTTTTGCGCCGGTGTCGTCCTCGCGCACCGGTAATCGAACCATGATGTCACGTGACGTACCGAAGTACTGCACCAGGGCATCGTCAAAATCTGCCTGTTTTAACGTATTACGCACCGCCTCTATCCTAACCGACTCGTTAAAGGACACTTCTACCAACGTACCTCCAGTGAAATCGATACCGAAATTCAATCCGCGAATGACTAACGACAAAATTCCTACAACGATCGTCAACGCGGATACGCCAAAGGCGACGCGGCGAAACGACATAAATTTAATTTCGGTTTGCTTACGAAGTATTTCCATTAGATTGACAACCTCTGCACGCGGCGGCCGCCATAGATCAAGTTAATCACCCCCCGTGTCCCCAGGATGGCGGTGAACATCGAGGTGACGATTCCGATACTCAATGTAATCGCGAATCCCTTAATGGGACCGGTCCCGAAATTGAACAACACGATCGCCGCAATCAACGTCGTAACGTTGGCATCCACGATCGTCGACAAGGCTCGGTCATAGCCCACGTGGATACTCGCCTGGGGTGTATTACCGTTGCGTATCTCTTCGCGAATACGCTCAAATATCAATACATTGGCGTCCACCGCCATACCGACGGTGAGTACGATGCCCGCCACTCCCGGCAGCGTCAGCGTCGCCTGGAACAAAGACAACACGGCAACAATGAGCACCAGGTTGAGCATCAATGCACCACAGGCCACGGTGCCAAACAACCGATAGTAGATCACCATGAAGATCAGCACTAATATGAATCCGATTAGTACCGACTGGAATCCTTTATCGATATTGTCCTTTCCAAGGCTGGGACCGACGGTTCGTTCCTCAATAATCTCGATGGGCGCAGCCAAGGCCCCCGCGCGGAGCAACAGCGACAGATCTTGAGCTTCACTAATGCTGTCCAACCCCTCGATCTGGAAGCGTTTGCCTAATTGATCCCGGATAACCGGAGCGGTGATGACCTCCTCGATCCTGCGTTTTAGTTTGACTTCGTTTCCTTGTTCATCCAACACTGGCCTGCCGTCGGCGTCGCGTTTGGTTTCGGACTTTACCTCGATGTACACCACCGCCATGCGCTTACCGATGTTCTTGCCGGTTATGCGTTGATTGATCGCCGCACCACGCGCATCGAGGGTGATATAGACTACGGGGCCCCCGGTTTGATTGTCGATGCCTGCCGCGGCATCGACAACGTTATCGCCGGAGTAGATCACCCGCTTTTGTAATAGAATCTGACCCCCATTCCTGTGCCGAAACAACTTAGAGCCCGGAGGCACCGACGTCGTCTGTGCACTTTTTAGGTCATGCTCTTCATCCACCATCATTACTTCGAGGGTCGCGGTACGGCCAAGAATCTCCTTCGCCTTGGCCGTGTCTTGCACACCCGGTAGTTGCACCACTATCCTGCGGTCCCCTTGCTGCTGCACAACCGGCTCCGCTACACCGAGCTCGTCGACGCGATTGCGCAGCGCGGTCATATTCTGTTCTAGCGCGAACTTGTTGATCTCCTCGAACTGCTGCGGTCGAATTGTCGCCAATAGTATCGGCTTGCCTTGCCGATCTTCATCTTTGAGCTGGAGTTCGGGCAATTCACGCTCAATAGTACCGCGGCCTAATTCGCGCTGATCATTGTCGCGAAACTTGATCTCGATGCCGCCACTCGGAACTCTGCGAACAGTGAGATACCGCACCTTGGCCTCGCGCAGGCTGGATCGAAGATCACCCACGTAACGATCTTCTGCCCTCGCTAACGCACCTTGCACATCCACTTCCATCAAGAAGTGCACGCCGCCGCGTAGATCCAATCCCAAATACATCGGCACACCGCCGATACTGGTCAGCCAATCCGGTGTCGCCGGCATCAAATTCAGGGCGACAGTAAAATTGTCGCCCAACTCGCGTTCTAGTAGATCTTTGGCTTTTAATTGCGTCTCGGTGTCCGCGAACCGCAATCGAGCGCCGCTGGCGTCTAGGCTTACTTTCTGCCAGCGGACACCGTCCTCATTGAGCGCTTTCTCCATGCGATCTAGGACATTCTCATCGACCTTGAACGAGCGAACACCGGTTATCTGCACACCGGGATCCTCGCCGTACAGGTTGGGCACCGCATACAGCAGTCCCGGAAGGATTACTGCGAGAATTATCAGGTATTTCCAGAGCGGATATTGATTCATCAGCCTGATTAAGCTTCCTTTATGGTGCCTTTGGGCATCATCGATTGGACCGAATGTCGCTGCACCTTGATTTCCACTCCACTCGCGATTTCCACATTAATGAAATTTTCACCGACGTCGGTAATTTTCCCCAACGTTCCGCCTGCAGTGACCACTTCGTCGCCCTTCTTTAGGCCTTCCACCATCACCTTGTGTTGTTTCGTACGTTTTTGTTGCGGACGAATGAGCAGGAAATAAAACAGCACAAAAATCAATATGATCGGAAGCAGGCCGAGCAAGCCACCAGACGGATCACCGCCCGCGGACTGTGCCCAGGCGTCTCGTATCAACAGGCTCATGAGCGTGTACCCTTTTTGTAATGGAGTATGATGCGCCGCTCCCAACTGTCATGGGCCGCGATCAGGCGCGGCGGAACCCGGGCGGCGCGGCGCGGTATTATGCCACAGGGACACTGAAAAAATGAGGGTCAAACCATTAACTCGCACCTAAAACTGCAGAACTGGGAAGCTGCCTTATGCCACGCTTAGCGAAAAAGTCCTCCGCAAATTGGGTAAACCGTCCGTATTTGATTGCAGTACGGATCTGTGCCATCAGCGATAGATAATAGTGGACGTTATGTAGGGTATTCAGCCGGGCGCCCAAAATCTCATTCGAACGGTGCAGGTGGCGTAGATACGCCCGTGAATAATGCTGACACGTGTAGCAATCGCAGTTTGGATCGGGTGGCCGGGTGTCGTCGGCAAATTCGGAGTTTCGTAACTTGATCACCGAATCTTGTATGTACAACCACCCGTTGCGTGCGTTACGGGTCGGCAGCACACAATCAAACATATCGATGCCCATGCTGACGGCGAACACGATGTCCTCTGGGGTTCCGACACCCATGAGATAGCGGGGCCGATCACTCGGCAACAGGGGGACCAATTCCTCAATGAGGCCATACAGCATCGCCTTCGGTTCACCCACCGACAGACCTCCCAGGGCATAACCGTCAAAACCGATTTCTACTAATTCCGCGAGCGACAGGCGGCGCAGATCCGGATACATCCCACCTTGGACGATGCCGAACAACGCGGCTGGGTGATCGCCATGGGCATCCTTACACCGAGCTGCCCATCTCAATGACAGTTCCATTGAGGTTTGCGCCTGTTCCCGCGTGACCGGGTACGGCGTACAGTCGTCGAAGATCATGGCGATATCGGTATCCAGTTCGTGTTGCACTTCCATTGCCCGTTCCGGTCCCAAGAACACTGTATCTCCGTCAACCGGAGATTGAAACGTAACGCCTTGCTCGGAAATCTCGCGCAATTTCGCCAAGCTCCACACTTGAAAACCACCCGAGTCGGTGAGCACCGGACGCTCCCAGTGCATGAATTGATGTAAACCGCCGTGTCGGCGAATGACGTCAGTACCGGGCCGTAACATCAAATGGAATGTATTCCCAAGAATGATCTCCACGCCCGCCGCGACGAGTTCTTCCGGTGTCATTGTCTTCACGGTAGCAGCAGTACCCACCGGCATAAACGCCGGTGTCTGCACGCGGCCGCGCGACATCACCAGTTGTCCACAACGCGCGTCGCCGTCTTGGTTGAGCCGTTCAAACCTCATGCGCGTTGTCCGCTAAAATATTGACACAGGGAGCCAAGAACATCGCATCTCCATAACTATAGAATCGATAACGCCGCTCAATTGCGTGGGCATATGCGGCCAGGGTATGAGCGGTTCCCGCAAATGCGCATACCAACATCAACAATGTAGAACCGGGCAAGTGAAAATTCGTAATCATTGCATCGATCACACGAAACCGGTATCCCGGGTAAATAAATAAACGGCTGTCACCCGCGAAGGGATTCAGTTCCCCCGACGCCGCCGCGGTTTCCAGAGCCCGCACCACGGTGGTGCCCACCGCTACTACCCGCGCACCGCGGGCGCGGGCGCGGGCGATTCGTTCGCACACCACAGGCGAAACCTCGACCCACTCCGGGTGCATGCGCTGCTGTCGAACATCGTTCACGCGGATCGGCTGAAAACTACCGGCACCGACGTGTAAGGTCAAAAATGCGGTGCCCACACCCCGCGCCCGGAGCTGTTTCAGCAGCGCATGGTCAAAATGCAACCCAGCGGTAGGCGCGGCAACCGCGCCGGAACGGCGTGCGTAGACGGTCTGATAACGCTCAGCATCGACCGATGTGTCGCGCCTTTTGATATAGGGCGGCAGCGGCACATGGCCTTCACGCTGCATGATCTCGGTTACCGGTGCTGAAAATTGCACTACATAAAGGTCACCATGGCGCTCGTTCACAACGGCTTCGATCGCCTCGGCCGCGCTTTGCAGATAGATAATACTGCCAGGTTTTACCGCCTTGCTGGCGCGAATCTGGGTAAGCGCGCACATCGGATCAATGATTCGTTCGATGAGTAGCTCGATGCGACCCCCGCTTTGCTTGTGTCCATACAGCCGCGCCGGGATCACTCGTGTATCGTTCAGCACCAGCAGATCGTCGGGTTTCAGTAGATCCACGATGTCCATAAACATCAGGTCAGCAATATCACCGCTGACACCATCCAATGACAATAACCGGCAATCGGTACGCCGCTCAGGTGGAAACTGAGCGATCAGTTGCTCGGGAAGTTGATACTGAAACTGAGTAAGGTCCACTTGGTCGTATCTGCGGGGAATTTTGCTCGGCATTGCTAACCCCGTTATACTTTTGTGCCTTCGGATTATGCCGAGGTGGCGAAACTGGTAGACGCGCCAGACTCAAAATCTGGTGGTGGCAACACCGTGTCGGTTCGAGTCCGACCCTCGGTACCAAACGAACATCAATCCATCATAAGGTTACTGGCGCCTCAACTCCACTTCCATATTATCGATCAGACGCGCTTCTCCCAACCTTGCGGCAGTAAGAATCACCAGTGACCGGTCTTGAGGATCAGGATCCCCGAGGTCTTCTTGTCTGCGTACCTTGAAATAATCCGGCGAAAAACCAAGGTCAACCAGCTTCCGGTACCCCTCGGTCTCGATCTTCGATCTATCAACTTTAGTTCGCTGCAATGCATCGCGTGCTTCGCGCAAAGTTCGATATATTCCCGGCGCTACTGCCCGTTGTTGCGCGCTGAGATACCGATTGCGCGAGCTCAATGCGAGGCCGTCCCGCTCACGAACCGTATCCGCACCGATAACTTCGACCGGCATCGCCAGGTCCGACACCATGCGCCGTATAATCACCAGCTGTTGATAGTCCTTCTTGCCGAATACCGCGATATCCGGTTGCACGATATTGAACAAACGATTCACAACCGTCGCGACCCCGACAAAATGACCGGGCCGGTACTCACCCTCTTCAACCCCCCTGGGGTACATGGTACGGTCATCGGGCACAAACAGGATGTCAATATTGTACTTTTGAAGCTCGGCCTTATCCGCCTCTAGGGTACGTGGATAATTATCGAGATCTTCGTGTTGACCGAACTGAAGCGGATTGACGTAGATGCTGACCACCACTGCGCTTCCCCGCTCACCGGCAACGCGCACTAGATCAAGGTGGCCGGCGTGGAGATTTCCCATCGTGGGGACGAAGGCCACGGCCTCATCCTTGCGCCGCCGGGTGTGAATGGCCTCACGCAACGGCATGACATCTTGAATCACGATCATCGTCAGGCCGCGGCCAGCGGATTGAAAAAATGCCGGCCGCTTCTAGTCTTCTTGATATGCTGCAACAGCGTCCGAAAATCCCTGTCATTATCTACGAAATTGATCTCCGCCGCGTTCACAATCAACAATGGCGCCATGTCATACTTGTAAAAAAACGCAGTGTAAGAATCGACTATCTGCTGAAGATAGTCCCGTTCGATGCCGTGCTCATAGTCCACGTCCCGCCTTCGAATCCGCTCCATGAGCACTTCGACCGGCGCTTGCAGGTAGATCACCAAATCCGGAATCGGCACCTCAGGTGAGAGCTGGCTATATACTTGTTGATACAAGCGGTGTTCGTCATCATCCAGGGTTACCTTGGCGAAAATGGCGTCCTTTTCCAACAGAAAATCCGCCACTCGTACCGGGCTGAACATATCGCTTTGTCTCAACTCCCGCAGTTGGCGGGTGCGCTGAAAAAGGAAATACAACTGTGTCGGCAGCGCGTACTGCTTACGAGACTGATAAAAACGCTCTAGGAACGGATTGTCCTCCGGCTGCTCCAGGATTAGCTGACACTTAAACGCCTTCGCCAGCCGGCGCGCGAGGCTGGTCTTTCCGATACCGACCGGTCCCTCGACTACCACGTAGCCGGGGGCTGCCTCAGCGGATTGTGTATTTTCGATCCGTTGCAACACGCGAGCGCTTCATTCCAGGACCCATAATATGCCGGCTGATCTGGTGGTAAATCAACCCGGTGGCGAGTGCAATACTATATCAAGTATCATTGCCGCGTTTATCTCCAGTGATTCATTTTGATGGTTTTACCAACCAAACTCAGCGACGCGCAGGCTCGTTACCAGCGGGTATCGGCAGAAATTGTCTCAAACTACGCGTCCCGGGCGCCGCTGACCACAGACCAAGTCACTCCGTCTCAGCTAGCCGAGGCCATCGAGCAATTCTTTACCGTTGCGATGCGGCTCGACCGGGAACAAGGCGAGACCGGCGCTATTTTAAACGACGATGTGAGTCAAATCGGTGACTATGGGCTACAGTTACTGACTGATCTTGCCAGCTGGGCGCAACAACTTGCTCTGGATAGCGCCCGGCATGAAATTGCGCTGGTGTCGCTCGGCGCCGCGGATTGGGTAATTCGCCACCAAGGGGAGATAAGAGCCCCAGAGATTGTGGTGGACGCCCTTGCTGATCTGGCCAATGTTACCCAGGATCCCAAGGCATTGAAGCAACTAGAACAATTCATGACCGCGACCCTGCGAGCGCTGACAGCATTTATCCAGCAGGATCTGGAGAAAACCAATCCCGGCCGGCCATGGCGAGTGCTGCATATCAATCGCGCGATAGTCGCCACACGAATCCACGATCCAGACACGATGAACCGCGTTTTCGACGAGTTTGTGCAGGCGCTCCCGGAAGAGGCGCCGCGATTCTTTGCAGAAGGTATGGCTCAGATGAGCAAACTCAACTACCCGCAACACGTGCGTGACGTGATGGAGACATACTACGACACGTGGTGCAGCCGAATGATGCATTAACGAACGCGACCAATCTATGAAACTACTCTTTGACCTATTTCCCTTACTCGTCTTCTTTGGCGTATTTTCTGTCTACGACATATTCGTCGCCACCGGTGCGGCGATCGTCGCCTCGCTAATCCAGGTGAGCTGGCTCAAGTTTGCGGGCCGCAAGATCGAAACCATGCACTGGATCACGCTCGGTGCCATCGTCGTGCTCGGCGGCGCTACGATCTTGCTCGAAGACGATGCGTTTATTCGCTGGAAGCCCACCGTCGTATATTGGTGTTTCTCAGCGATCTTACTCACGACACAATTCTTTGGCCGCAAAACCGCTATTGAGTATGTGATGGGCAGCCAATTGGAACTGCCTCCTCAGAGATGGCGTTTTATGAACCTGAGTTTTGCCTTCTTTACTATGGCTATGGGTTTTCTAAACTTGTACGTCGCGTTTTATTACGGCGCCGATCTCGACCCCGATGTACAACTCAAGCACTGGGTTTATTTCAAAGTCTTTGGCACCTTGATACTCACCTTCGTGTTCATTTTCTTATTAATGTTGTTCGTGTCGAAAGACATCAAGGTCAAAGAAAGTCAATAGAAGGCAATGTATTACGTTATTGTCGCGACCGACAAACCAGACAGCCTCGAGAACCGCCTGGCGGCACGCCCCGATCACGTGGCCCGCCTGCAAGCCCTGCGCGAGGAGGGACGGCTGCTCACTGCAGGACCATGTCCCGCGCTCGATGCCGAAGACCCGGGAAGCGCGGGGTTTACCGGCAGCGTGATTATTGCCGAGTTCGAGTCATTGGCCGCCGCGCAGCACTGGGCTGAAGACGACCCCTACGTCCATGCCGGCGTGTACATGGATGTCGCCGTGAAACCATTCAAGCAGGTGTTCTAATGCCCCATGACCGTGTGGCGCTGATCAAGGATCGGTTGAATGCGGCGTTGGCTCCGGAGTCGCTGGAGGTGATAGACGAGAGTCATCTGCATGCCGGCCACGCCGGCGCCAAAAGCGGCAAAGGCCACTTCTCGGTCACCATTGTGTGCGACAAATTCGCGGGTCAAAACGTGGTGCAACGCCACCGCATGATCTATGCGGCGCTGGGAGATGCGATGCAAACGGATATACACGCCTTGAGCATCGATGCCTACGCCCCGGATGAAATTTGATCAACGGAGAGAGCGTACTCGTTACACGGCAAACATCTACCTCAAAGGATGTTTAAAATGCGTTCTCGGCACGCAGGGCTTGAGGAATAAGTATACGGTCCCCGGATCTTATGGCAGCAACCGCATATCGCGCAGCGACGAGCGCAACGCGCTGAAAAAACTGTTCTCATCCAACTGGTAGTACTGGATCTTCATGGTCAAGGCGCTGCCGAAAATAATCGCGCCCAAAGTGAGCAGTGCGCCCATGGACAAGGTAGACATCCCGGTGACGCCCTGACCTATAGTGCAACCGAATCCTACGATCCCGCCGATGCCCATGAGTATGCCGCCACTGACATGACGTACCATGTCAGCGCAAGAAGTAAACCCTTCAATGCGGAAGTTGCGCGTTGCGACCGAATAGGCAAACGAACCGGCAATGAGCCCCAACACCGCAGCGATACCAAAATTGATGGTCGCGCCGGTGTACGTCATGATGTAGTTAACGGTGTTCCCGGTGGGCAAGACAAAGGTCATGGATTCCACCGGCACCGGTTCGAAATCGTCTTGTCCCACCACGCCGGTCACATACCATCCGCCAACAATGAACAACCCCACGGCCACCCCGCCCAGCAGGTTGTCAAAACTTCTCCGGAAGCCGGTGTCTTTTAATGCGAACCAGACAAGGCCGAGTCCGATGAGCAGCGCTAGCGCAATCCGCAACGCGGGCCCACCGTCGGTGCCGAAAAGCCCTGCTACGACCGCCACCAGACTCTGATCCTGAATCGCGCTCTCACCGAGCTTGATCTGCACCGGCCACAACACATCGCGGGGCACGAACGCCAACAGGCCGCGAAACGCGGTGAACGCGGTGACACCCATGAGTACGACGACAACCAGTGATTTGAGGTTACCGGCACCGAAGCGGACCAGGCTTCGCTGGGCGCAACCGGAGCCCAGCGTCATGCCGATTCCGAACAGCATGCCACCGACGAGACAAGCCAACCAGCTGAAATTTGGTGTCAGGGAAATCGCTCGGCTCACGTCAACCATTCCAGACACCACCAGCCCCTGGGTGCCGAGTATCGCGACACCGATGGCCAGCAACCACGCCCGCAGACGCCGTTTATCGCCCATATTGACCCAGTCGCTGACCGCACCCATGGTGCAGAAGTGGGTCTTGTAGGCAATCGCCCCAAACAACACGGCCAACACGAACGCCCACAGCGCTACGATTTGTACGGTACTGATCTCCATGGTGCCCTCGTCAGGATACTATGCTACCGGCTGCGCCAATCCTAAAAGTGGTCGATAACGCGTGCAAGCGCCTCTTCCCGGGTTAAAGATCGTGATCTCCGGGCAGACTTTATCGGGGCGCAGTGAGGACACATAACCTCGCTGGCGGCAGACTAATGATCGCCACGGTTCGGGCCGCCGGCCCATAGTGGTTACATTGCTGAACAATCCCGACCCATCGATTGTTTACGCTTCCATTGTTGGGGATAGGGCCCGGGCTAAAGGAATCAGTGACAACTAAGTTTGATTGCCGCCTATCATCGACTTTGTCGCCGTCGTTGTTACCCGTCATCGAACAGGCCGCGCCGCCGAGCGTATTGGATCAATTCGTGGCGGCTGTTGAGGTTCAACTTGTGCATCAAATTCGTACGATGGCTCTGTACCGTGCTGGGACTGATATGCAATCTGCTTGCTATCTCTTTACTGTCGAGATGTCGGTGAGCAACTCTCCGAGCAACCGCTGTTGCGGGTCGTGGCAGCGTGAGCATGATGGGCTGTTCTCGATCGGAAGCATCGTTCGAAACACCCGCTTCCCGTCGTCCGCGGTGACGACGATGCTTTGCGGTCTCTGGTCAGGCGGAAGGCGATGGCAAGGCTGACAACCCGGCTGAGTATTATCCATTTTGCTGGAGGTACTGTCCTCCCCAGAGGCAAAGATGACCCGCCCCGAGGGATTTAAGAAGTAGATGATCCGGAAGTTCTTGCTTTCAGCCAAGATATCCATCATCTCCTTTATCCCGGCAAAGTCACCCTCCAGCATCTCGTGACGAAAGTTGTCTTGGACCACTTGAGCGGAATGCGACGCGAGGAGAGATAGGTGGCTCAGGTCCGCCGTTTCATGACGTCGGTGTTCGATTACCACCAAGATGGACAGAATGCAGGTCAGGGGCACCACTACCCCGAGTATCAGCTTGGCGCGCAGGCTGCGCGGCATGTATCTAGAAAAGAAACTGAGCTGCAGCATGACGGATCATCCACGGCGGTATGGTATGTATCTTAACAGCCACCGGCTGCATTGGTTGGTCTCCTGACCGGGCAGTTCTACCGAATTGTGATTCAGGTCACGCAATGGCCTCGATGCGTGAGAAGTAGCCAACGGCCTGTGTCGGCGTGCTTAGCACCAGCAGGTCACGCGAATAGGCAACCGCAAAGCGGGGGCGCCCGGGGTGTGCGGCGATCATGACGCAATCGCGCCATGGCCGGACACATCATCGCGCCGTCACCAAAAAACAAAGGCCGGGGCAACGCCCCGGCCAATGCCTGCGTGTTGCCGGGTTGTGCGGCAACATTTGTGCACAGCTTGTGGTTATGGAGATGCCATCGCGTCGATCGCCCTTTTTAGCGCATCTGAGGCAAACCGGCGGTTGTGTACGCCGCCGCTTTGATCGGTCACTACCAACAGATGGTTCCAAGTCGCTTTCGTGACAATCTCGGTGGATTGATCGAACAGGCTGGTACCACCGGCCGCACAACCGCCAATGATGTCCACGGTGGTCAACCGCTTGGGACCGACCTCGCCGCTGACGAGTTCGAAGATCATGGCCTGCCGGCCGCGCGAGGTGGCGATGCGCATCGCCAACAGCTCCGCGGGAACAGAGATCACGCCATCACCATCCAGATCGATGGTGCAGCCACCGGTAAGCGCATCATTGATGACACCGGTGTAGTAGCCGGTGATCAGGCCCGCCAGCTCATCGAGCAGGCCGCCGATCTGGTTGCGTACGAACTCTAACTGATCGGGGCCGTGGCACTCGAGGCACACCTGGTCGCTGGCGAAGAAGGTGTGATTGGCGCCGTTCAGGTTATACGCCAGGTCCTCCGGCGGGTCGGTCTTGCGCATATGGCAATCGACACACGTGTCCGGCAAGGCCCTGGGATCGTCCGCGGGACGACCATTCCCATCCGGGGTGTGGGAACCGACAATACCGACCGTGACGAAGTAGGCATTCTGCCCCATGAGCGTGTCTGCCTGCACCCCGCCGTGCGGCGCGCGATCCGGATCACCAGTCGGCGGAGGCCAGGGTTGGTCGTCGTTGCGCAGGCCCCGCCGGGTGTTGTGGCAGGTCATATACATCGCCCCCTTACCGACATTAAATGCCTGAAAACCAGCGATCAGCGGCGGCGTGTCGCCTTGGACGCGCATCGGCGCGTCGGTCTCGTCTCCGCTGATGCTGCCGGCATTGTGCGGATCATGGCAGGTGACACAGGTCTGCGGATGGACCTCATCCGCGGTCCACGCGACGGTGATGTTATCCAACGGATCGCCCGGCGCATCGCCGTTGAGGATGGGCAGCCAGGTCAGGAAGCCATTGCCCGTGTGGCAGCGCGAGCAGTTGCCGCTGTCGCCCTCGTCGATCGCCACGTCGTAGGCGGAATGGCGGCTGAGCTGCCACTGCTGGAATCGCGCGTGACGCAGCGGCTCACCGTGGCAGGTGCCACACCCACCATCCGCGAAATCCGTATCCACTACTGGCGGTACAGCTGGCGGGTCCAGAAGAGTCGCAGCAAGCGTCGCCTCCGTTTTAATGACGCCGCGCCAGGTGCCGGCATAGACCTCGAGCATCTCGCCCGACACACCGTCCATGACCTTGTACAGGCCCACAACATCGGGCGTAAATTCCGGATACTGAGTCAGCGGGTCTGTCAGCGCCGCGCTGGACCCGGCTGGCGTCTGCATGAACGACCAGTTGTACGACGTGTCGTCCTTGCCGGACAGCAACACCGGCACGTTGATCGGCACGTTGCGCAGGCCCGGATTGACGCGCCAGTCAAGGGCGACGTGGATGTCGGCCTCGTCGGGATACTCACCCGAGGTGGTCACCACCGTAAACGCTAACGCCGCGTGCCCGGCACGCTCGAGGGCATACGGATTGATGCCCACCACCTGGTAGCGGTCCTGCAGGCCACCCACGAATTCGCTCGGAGGCGGTGGCACATTCGGCGGCAGCTCATCCTCGGTGATCGGCGGCTCCTTGAGTAGGCGAATGAGCTCTTCCTTGTCATCAGAAGCCGCAGACCTTGCGTCGGAACTGCCGTCGTCGCTCTTGTGGTCCGATGCCTGCGCCATAGGATTCACGAGCGCCAGCGCCCCGACAAGCAGGATCAGCAGTCGCCAATTTATGCTAAGTTTCATGATAGCTCTCCCTCGGTCTCAAGTTTTATTCGAACAAAACGAAAAAAATTACTATGGAGAAAGACCGCTATACACGACCATCCGAGTCGCCGTCCTTTATCATTATTGTCAATCCCCATTGCCATCGCGTTCGCCGGATCACCGCAAAATACCGACACATCAGTCGGTGGCTTGCGGCGCCAGATGTGCAAACGACCTCAACCGGAAAGGTACTGCTAGAAAAACCCGTCAGGTCCAGAAGAAAACGTTCATACATCTGAGTTGCCCTTTGGAACGCTTTTTAGGTACCGTCGAGGATAACGAGGGGTGCACGCCACGCACTATGGCAAGAAACGCCAAATTGGGCGCGCAAAACGCCAAACGTGATCAAAATCAAATCATGACAAATCAGGCCCGACTGTGGCGATAAAGAAAGAAGCGCAACACAATCTGTGATCGGCGCCGACTGCTCGTAGGGTTGCTATTATTCCCGTTTCCGACGCAACAGGACGTTGAGCGAGGGACGGTAAAGAGAGTGGAGACGCTGGGTGCGATGGTAGCGCTTGAAGATGAGGCGATCGGATTCCTCAATGTCCATATGACGTGTCGCAACCTGGTCTCCGGTCAGTTTTTCCCGGAGTCCGAGCTGGTCGTAATCTCGTTTGAGCGGTACATCGCTGTGGATAAGGAGGAAATAACTGGGGGTGCGCTTGGTTTTTTTCCTGAACACGGAATACAGCTTCTGGTGCTCGAACAGGGCCTTGCCGTTGTTCACCAGCGCCTGGGCACCCAGATTGCCCACCTTGCCGTCGGCCCAGAAAATCAACACACCGCCTGGTCTGAGCAGCCCCTTGAGGGCGCGGAGGTTCTCTACGTAATACAGCTTCGCTGCCTTTTGCAGATATCCCGGATCAACCGTCAATACGATGAGATCATAGGCACCTTGGTCAAAGATGTAGGGCGCGGAGATGCCATCCATGCGATAAAAACGCACGCCCTTCTTGGTCAGGATCTGCCAATTGTCATCCGCCAGATATTCCATGAGCGGCTTCACGGTTGAACCGATGTCGACGACATCCACTTTGTCAAAAACACGCGCCACGGTCCCGGCGGAACGGCCCGATCCAGCGCCGATCACCAGTGCTCGATCATTGCTGTGACTATACGACATACCGAGGACACTGATTACCGACTCGATCTTTCGATCCAAGTTGATGGGCGAATACCCGCTTTGATACAAACGCCGATGCGCGGTCGGGTTGTTTCTTTTTCGTTTCGCATAGGTGTAGACTGCCGACATCTCGGCTGGACCGCGGAACACTTGATGTACCGCCACGACGTCGTGCTTGGGATGAATACGCTGGAAAAAATCCCGTTCACCGAAAACGAAAACGACGACACCCAAAAGCACAAGTGGGGCCAGCATCCCGTATTGCAATTTACTTTTCTTGGGGATGATCACAAAAAGTCCCATCGCCATGAGCAGCAACGCGTGGGTTGGTAACAGGAACCGCAGGAGGATCGCGCCGGTAAATAAAAGCCCGACTGTATTACCAATACTCATGGAAAGAATGACGGCTCCCGCCTGGGCCCGGTCTTTCGCGATGTCCTGCATGAACGCCGGGAACAGGGCACCGATCGGAATCGCCGTCGGCAATAGAATGAGTCCGAGTTCCAGAAAGACGCGTGGGCGAGATTCCGTGAACGGCATCGCCAGCCAGAAGGTGCCCACCAGCCCTGAAATGATCACTCCCACAAGACAGAACACCAGGTTGCTTCGGAACGAAAACGGCCATCTCACCCAGATCAGCGAGCCCACGGTCAAACCCATGAGGAAATAGGCCACAACGGTGGGTTGAATGAAAAAATACGGCTTGAACAATAGCTCGGCGAACCACAACCAGACGCCTTGCACACTCCCGGTCACGGCGCCGACAGCAATCAGAAAACCATGTAATCTTCCGATGCGCAGCGGCTTTAAGTCGCTGGAGACATCCAGCAACAAAAAGGCATTGAATAAATGAAATACGCCCAGGACAAATAATGTCGTTGGCATGCCCCACTCGGGATATAACCAAAACTCAACCATCAATATTCCGATCAAGGCGCCGAAGGCGTGGGTGAGATAGGGCGTTCCGGCGCGCCCGGTTCGCTCCACGATGATTGGAAAGGTCACCCCCAACAAGAACGCCGGCAAGATGATGTACAAAAAACCAATCAGTGATGAAGAGACATTGATACCAATAAACGGTGAGAGCAACGCAAGGGCGTTGGCGTTGACGTTCAAGATTTGTGGCAGGTACAGGGCCCAAGCACAGTGGTAGACCGCTAGGAAGGCTTCGATGCGTGACGGATTTTTTACTTTAGCGGAGACCAGACCGCCCAGACCCATCCCGAGGATAAAGCCGGCCACCACCGTAAACGCCACCAGCGGTACCAAAAAAACGACCAGAAAGTACTTATTAAACTTCATTTATTGCGCGTGTGAACGGGTGGTCGACTGATGATTAATGCTGGGACACGAGTTGGATAGGCAGTCCATTTTTGAGTGTAGTTCGGAATAGTGGCGTCGCCAATGGTCGGTTCCAGCGATTATGTGGCGGTAGCCCATAAACGCACTGGCAAGACGCGGCAGCCGGCAACCCTACGATGAAGTCCACAAGCCGCACGCGGGGGCGGCAGGGTTCTACCCTCAGACACCACGACAAATCGAATCTAGCGACTAGAAACCATGCGCGCGCGGCAAATCCCAGATTTCGACGTTCGTTCTCACGCCGCCCGTTGGCTGTTCGACACCAACTGGCGGAGCACGAAGTGCAGGATGCCATCGTGCACATAGTAGTCCCACTCCTTCGGCGTATCGATGCGCACCTGGGCGGTAAACGTGCGGCGCGCGCCATCGTTTGCTGTGGCGACCACGGTGACTGCCTTGGCGCCCACTTCGAGTCCTTCGATATCGTAGGTTTCCTCGCCGGTGAGGCCCAAGGTGTTGCGGTCGTCACCGTCTATGAATTGCAGCGGCAACACGCCCATACCGATCAGGTTGGAGCGATGAATACGCTCGAAGGATTCGACGATGACCGCCTTCACCCCCAATAAGCGGGAACCCTTGGCGGCCCAGTCACGGGACGAACCGGTACCGTATTCCTTGCCGGCAATCACAATGAGCGGTGTGCCGGCGGCTACATATTGCATCGCCGCATCGTAGATCGTCATCTGATCACCGCCGGGCTGGTAACGGGTCCAACCGCCCTCGGTGCCCGGCGCCAGCTCATTGCGCAACCGGATGTTGGCGAAGGTGCCGCGCATCATCACCTCGTGATTGCCGCGCCGCGAGCCATAGGAATTAAAGTCTGCTGGCTTCACGCCGCGTTCGATCAAGTACTTGCCAGCCGGAGAATCTGCTTTGATCGCACCGGCGGGCGAGATGTGATCGGTAGTGATGCTGTCACCGAGTTTGGCCAGTACCCGCGCGCCCTTGATAAGCTGAATGCCCACCGGTTGGCGCGTCATGCCATCAAAGTAAGGCGCCTTTTGGATATAGGTGGAGTCTGACGTCCAGGCGTAGAGGCTCGACTCCGGTGTGTGGATCTGTTGCCATCGTTTATCGCCCTTTAACACGTCGGCGTACTTGGTTTGAAACATCTCACGGGTGATCGTCTGGGCTACTGCATCGTTGATCTCCTGCTGAGACGGCCAGATGTCGCGCAAGTACACATCATTGCCCGCTTGGTCTTGGGCAATCGGTTCGTTATAGACATCAATGTTCATGGTGCCGGCAATCGCATAGGCGACTACCAACGGCGGCGAGGCAAGAAAATTCATCCGCACCTCGGCATGCACACGGCCCTCGAAATTCCGGTTACCCGAGAGTACCGAACAAGCCACCAGGTTGCCGTCGCGAACGGCCTTGCTGATCGATTCTGGTAGCGGGCCGGAGTTGCCGATGCAGGTTGTGCAGCCAAAACCGACCACATCGAAGCCTAATTTTTGGAGATACGGCATCAACCCCGACGCATCGAGATAGGCGCTCACCACCTGAGAACCCGGAGCCAGTGAGGTCTTCACCCACGGCTTGACCTCGACACCCCTTTCCACCGCGTGCTTGGCGAGCAGCGCCGCACCCATAATGACGTCGGGATTAGAGGTATTGGTGCAACTGGTAATTGCGGCAATCACCACATCGCCGTCCTTGAGGTCGAATTGTTGACCATCTTTGTCAACCCGTTGCATCGGCGCCGGCTGGGGTTGCATGTCGTGCATGTGTTTGGCAATCACCGTTTTGGCATTGCTTAATGAAATCCGGTCCTGGGGACGTTTCGGTCCGGCCAGGCTTGGCTCGACAGCGGCCAAATCAAGTGCCAAGACATCCGAATACTTCGCACGGGGCGCCCCGGTGTCACGAAACATACCTTGTTTACGCGCGTAGGCCTCCACCAATGCGATTTGTTCTTCACTGCGTCCGGTCAATCGCAGATACTTCAAGGTCTCGAGATCAATCGGAAACATGCCGCAGGTGGCACCGTATTCCGGGGCCATGTTGGAAATGGTGGCTTGATCCGCCAACGACAGATCATCCAAACCATCACCAAAGAACTCGACGAATTTGCCGACCACCCCCTTCTCGCGGAGCATCTGCACCACGGTCAGCACTAGATCGGTTGCCGTCGCACCCTCCGCTAACTGACCGTCCAGTTTGAATCCCACTACTTGCGGTATCAGCATCGTGATCGGTTGTCCCAGCATCGCCGCTTCCGCTTCGATACCGCCGACTCCCCATCCCAATACACCGACACCATTGATCATCGTGGTGTGGGAATCGGTCCCCACCAGGGTATCCGGATAGGCCTGCAACACCCCCTCGTTCGTGGCGCTGAACACTACCTGCGCCAGGTACTCCAGATTCACCTGATGCACAATCCCGGTATCCGGGGGTACAACGCGAAAGTTTGTGAACGCCTTCTGGCCCCAACGAAGAAACTGATAACGCTCTTGATTGCGCTGATACTCCAATGCCGCGTTCAGATCGACGGCATCTTTGGTACCGTAGTGATCCACCATGACCGAATGATCGATGACCAAATCCGCCGGGGACAACGGATTAATCTTATCCGGGTCACCGTCGAGTTCTCGCATCGCGTCACGCATCGTCGCGAGATCCACCACCGCTGGCACACCGGTGAAATCTTGCATCAACACCCGCGCTGGCGTGAACGCGATCTCCGTGCTCGGTTCCGCTTGTGGGTCCCAGTTTGCGAGGGCTTCGATGTCATCCCGGGTCACGTTCAGCCCGTCTTCAAATCGGAGCAGATTTTCCATCAGAATCTTTAACGAATACGGCAAGCGCTCGAGACCGGAACCCAACGCATCCAAGGCGTAGATCTCGTACTTCTTACCACCAACCTCCAGGGTGGTGCGGGCATTGAAGCTGTTGGTCATGGTCGTTGGCTCTCCGAGTTGGTTACCGCGGCACGATTTTGGGGTGGGTACGGATTTTACCCCGTTGCCCGACAAGATGAATGACCGGTTCCCGTAGTCTGGGGTGTCTTCAGTGACTGGGTTTTGGGCTCGTATTATTGTTAAAATTTATAGGCGTATTTCAAGTCATTATATTTGGTTATAATTCTTATTGACAACTGTTTATACCTTTATAATCGCATCTTATTAGGCGAGACAATCGGTCGATTACGGCCGTCGTACCCAATAAACACAACCAAGGCGAGGAGCGACGATGGGAGACTATCAATCGATCTATAACCGTTCTCTCACACACCCCGACGAGTTTTGGGCCAAGGCCGCCGAAGATATCCATTGGTACAAGAAGTGGGACCGGGTATTGGATGATTCAAACCCGCCCTTCTATCAGTGGTTCACCGGCGGTCGTTTGAACACTTGTTACAACGCCATAGACGTGCATGTAGAAAATGGTGCCGGCGATCGACTGGCTCTGATCTACGATAGTCCGGTGACCGGTTCCGTACGCAAGATTTCGTACCACGAGCTGCGTGACCTGGTCGCGCAATTTGCCGGCGCGTTAGCCAACCAAGGTGTTGGAAAAGGCGATCGGGTGATTGTGTATATGCCGATGGTGCCCGAGGCAGCGATCGCGATGCTGGCATGTGCGCGCATTGGCGCGATTCATTCCGTGGTATTCGGTGGCTTCGCCGCCAACGAACTGGCAACACGCATCGATGATGCGTCGTGGAGTACAAGCCGCTGCTTGATGAGGCCATTGAGTTGGCGGCCCATAAACCGGCGCACTGCATCATCCTGGCCCGGTCACAAGCGACCGCGACCATGGTTGATGGACGCGACATCGACTGGTCAGACGCGGTGGCCGGCGCTGAGCCCGTGGACTGCGTTCCGGTGGAGGCGACCGATCCGCTGTATATCCTGTACACCTCCGGTACCACCGGAGAACCCAAGGGGGTGGTTCGCGATCACGGCGGACACGCCGTCGCGTTGAAGTGGTCAATGAAGAACATCTACGACGTCGACGCCGGACAAGTCTACTGGGCGGCCTCCGACGTGGGTTGGGTCGTCGGACATTCGTACATCGTATACGCCCCGTTACTCCAAGGATGCACCACAATAATGTTTGAGGGCAAACCCGTGGGCACACCTGATCCTGGCGCGTTCTGGCGAGTGATATCCGAGCACGGGGTTGAGGTCATGTTTACTGCACCCACAGCATTTCGAGCGATCAAGAAAGAAGACCCGGCAGGGGAGTACATTAAGAAATACGATCTATCCAAGTTTCGAATTCTGTTTCTCGCTGGCGAGCGGTGTGACCCTGACACCCTGCATTGGGCCGAGGACATGCTGAAGGTTCCGGTTATCGATCATTGGTGGCAGACCGAAACCGGGTGGGCCATCGCCGCCAACTGTGTAGGGATTGAATTTGCACCGGTGAAACCGGGGTCACCCACCCGGGCGGTTCCCGGTTATGACGTTCAGGTTTTAGATGAGGAAGGGAATCCAGTCGCCGCCAATGATATGGGGGCGATATCCATCAAACTTCCACTACCCCCTGGGACCTTGCCAACACTTTGGAATAACGACGCCCGCTATATCGAATCTTATCTCAGCCGTTTTCCGGGCTACTACTTGACTGGCGATGCCGGTTTTAAAGACAACGATGATTACCTGTGGATCATGAGCCGCATCGATGATGTGATCAACGTCGCCGGACATCGCCTGTCTACGGGTGCCATGGAAGAGGTATTGGCAAGCCATCCGGACGTTGCGGAATGTGCCGTAATTGGCGCCGCCGACTCATTGAAAGGTCAATCGCCGGTCGGCTTGGTGGTGTTGAAGGCCGGCGCCGATCGTAACGACAAGGATATCGTGCCGGAACTCGTACACCTGATACGCGATCAGATCGGGCCAGTCGCCGCTTTTAAACAGGCGGCAGTAGTACAACGACTGCCGAAGACACGTTCGGGAAAGGTATTGCGAGGCACGATGCGAAAAATCGCCGACGGCGAACAATACAAAGCACCTGCCACCATTGACGATCCAGCTATCTTGGGAGAAATCACCGAGGCGCTCAAAACACTCGGCTACCCAAAGACCGGTTAATCCCGCGGCATCCGCAAGGACGCGTGGCCTCCATAAGTTGCGCGATGATGGCGAAGGGGCTTGTGGTGCGCGTAGCCGCAGGGTCGGCGCGCGTTGATGCAATGTGCGGATCACTACCCAGACTCCACGTCACAATTCCCCATAAAAAACCAGGGTTCACCTTCCATGGTTCGCCCTGGTCCCATCCTTGGTAAAAGCAGCGATCCTTGCCGCCGGCCTCCAAGCATTCGCGACTTACATTACTCATTTCATGCGCAGATTTCCTCACCCATATGAGTGATTTTGGCAATATTTCTGTGAATCGGGAGGTTTGACCCGGACGCACTAAAGTACCCGGGACTAGATACCCAAATAGAAAATCACCAATCTGGAGATGATCGAACCCTCGAAGCGAGATCAATCTGGATCTGAAACAGGTCCGAACTGCGATGGCTCAATGTTGTTGGTAAAGCCAAGAAATGGCAGCCGAGTGAAGTCCCGCAGCCGCAACGACTTGGCATCGGCCAACTTCCAACCGTTACGTTCTGCAATCTTAGGATTGCCGAACCATATCGTGCCCTGCTTTGTTAACAACAGATATTGCTTCGAGTTATCTGGGAGCGTTGCCACCGTGAGGATTCTTCGCATTGGAGGTGACAGCTTTCTCACGACTGGTGCAATCGTTTGTGCGATAACCATATAGCCGGACTGCATGGGATGCCCATTGGTGTCGTGTGGATAAATCTGTACTGACTGCAGCGCTGCTTGCTGTAACGGTGTGACCACATCCGTGTAAGTCACATTATTCAGTTTCGAAAAGCTATCTGCCAACCGTTTTATATTGGCGCTCTCGGTGAGTACTAAGCGGTTATACACTGGGTCAGGTTTGATCCCCTCGGCTTCGATCTTGCGTTTATAAGCCAGTTCCTTAGTCGGAATGATCGTATAAATAAGCTCGACCTCGTGTTTTTTAGCCAGCTCACTCATTTTCTTGCCCACTTTTTCCATGATTGCCCAACCCTCTCGAACTACTGCAAACTCGACGTCATTAGATTGCAGTCTAAGGCTTGGGGTAAACACTGTCTTGATTCCATCATCGAACGCTACCGACCAACTCTCTTCCGGTGGCGATGGAAATTTTACCGCCGGTGCCCTATCCGATTCGTCGAGTTCGTTCGCGACTTTGAGCCACGCCCATTTTTCGACTCCATAGGCGAGCATATAGGATTCCATTGGATCGTTTCCGCCGTAAAACGCCACCACCACTACCCGCGGGCGAAAGAACAGGCTCTTCGCGAACATGTCAAGGTATTGCACGGCTCCCCACCCGCCGGTCGCCATACTGTACACCGATGATTGCTGACCGAGCAGCATTTGTAACCGGCTGGGCCAGTTGTATTCCAAAAGTACGTTATTCCCATATGTCTGACTGTCCCCCAAGATGATGACATCGGCAACGCTAGGTATTTCGCGGTTACGAAAACCGAGAAGATCGTGAGGCCCTACAGAAAAACCCCTAGACATTAGAGGCTTCGCTCTGACACTGATATAAGGATCTTTCAAAAGGAATTCTTTCGAATTTATCGAACGGAATATGCCCTCATAGAAAGCGGGAAGCTTTTCGCTTACGCGCACACTTTGCAGGTCAATCGGGATACCCAGTAACTGAGGAGCGAACCATCTCACGCTGCCCAATACGACCATTGTGGTAACTGCCGCTACGCCCGCCAGTAATGCCCATTCTTTTTTCATTCGTTGTGTTTCTTCAACTATGATTCCTATCCGATTATTCTCAAAGATCTTGACATATACCCGGTGCGCCTGTGCTTAAGTCTAGTCGGGAGCAAGAGCAATTAGAGCTCATCGGTGAATCAAGGTCACAGGTAGCAAACCCGCATTTTGTAGCAAAAGTTGAACCGATGCGTAAAAGTCCGGTAAACGCGTCGATACAATCAGCCAACGAAACTAACTAGTGCCGCGGCGGTCTGCGCAAGCATAGGCCTATCAATTAGCTGCGCTATCGCTCGAGTGCCTCAGCACTAAATCCAGTTTAGTTCAAAAACGAACTACGCGGGTTTTTCCAAATCCTCGATGGCGGCCATCAAGAACCGCGTCGCTTCACCGCCGGTAACTGCTCGGTGATCGAACGTCAATGATAACGGTAAAATCTTATGCACGACCGGCTTTCCGTCCAGCGCCACCACGGCGTCCCGTGCACGACCGGCGCCTAGGATGGCCACCGTGGGCGGCATAAAGATTGGATCGGCATAGCGTCCGCCGAAGGTACCGAAATTCGATAAGGTAATGGTATAGCCTCGCAGTTGCTCAGGTGGCACGTCACGCTTTCGCACCGCGTCTTTCATGGCCTCCAAACCGCGCCGCAGATCATCGGGGGCGCGGTTGCCCACGTCGTGCAAAACCGGTACGAATAATCCCTCTTCGGTGTCTACTGCGATGCCTAGATCTATCTTCGTCAACACCCGCCGGCCCACTGCATGACTGTCATACCAAGCGTTCAAAGTGGGTTCTACTTTGCACGCAGCGACCATCGCATGAATCAAGCGCATGGTCGTGTCACCGTCCTGCCAAGCATGGATATCTGCATCATCGGACACGGTCACCGGCACCACCTCGGCGCGGGCCATGGACATATTACGGGCCATAGCCCGCCGCGGCCCGCGCAGTGGTTCCATAGGTCCTACCTCCTTTAGGATCTTGGCGACTCGCTGCACATCCGCCGCGGTAATTGACCCGTCTTTGCCGCTTGGGGTGACAAACGATAGATCAACGTTCAATTTGCGGGCGAGGGCCCGCACCGCCGGTATTGCTCTAATGCCCATCGCTGCCTTACCGACTTGAATCGCCCGTTCTGTCACCACTTCCTCACCCACCGCAACTTTACCAACCACGGTACCTTTGTCCACCGGCGCCGCGCGCGCTTCGCCCTGCTCATCGCCTGCAAATTCCACTAACGGATTACCGGTGGCGATGATGTCACCCACCCCGCCATACATCTTGATGATTTTTCCGTCATAGGGGGTAGGTATTTCAACCACCGCCTTGGCGGTCTCCATCGATACCAGCGGCTGATCTTTCTTGACCTCGTCACCAACAGCGACATGCCATTTAACGATCTCTGCATCAGGCAAACCTTCGCCCAAATCCGGCAACTTGAAAACATTCTTGGCCATCAACCGAACTCCATCACTTCTCGTACGGCCGTAACGATCTGATCCACGCCGGGCAGGTAATATTCTTCGAGACGGTATAGCGGCATCACGGTGTCGTAACCGGCCACGCGTTTAACCGGTGCGAACAAACTGAGCAGCCCATGTTCCGATAGTTGGGCTGCGATCTCGGCGCCGAAACCTGCGGTACGCGCTGCCTCATGCACGATGACGCACCGGCCGGTCTTGGACACAGAATCTAAGATCGTCTGCGTGTCCAGCGGTTTTAAAGTCGCGACATCGATGACCTCGGCGCTGATACCGTCATTGATCAATTGCTCGGCGGCTTGCTGAGTCTCATGCAGCATCGCCCCCCACGACACCAATGTCACATCGGATCCCTCACGCAGCATGTAGCAGGTATCCAGGGGTAAGCCGTCACCGTTATCGACCACATCCTGTTTGATCAACCGATAGATGCGTTTCGGTTCCAGAAAAATCACCGGGTCTGGGTCCCTAATCGACGCCAGTAACAATCCATACGCCCGCGCCGGCGACGACGGTATGACGACACGCAAACCAGGGACATGGGCAAACATCGCCTCATAACTCTCCGAATGATGTTCCGGCGCGTGGATACCGCCGCCGTAGGGCGCGCGCAAAACCATCGGGCAGGTCAACCGGCCCCGGGTTCGATTGCGAAGCCGTGATGCGTGGTTCAGGATTTGATCGACGGTCGAATAGATGAACCCCATGAACTGAATCTCGGCCACCGGACGTAAGCCCTGCGACGCCATACCCACCGCGACTCCAGCGATCAGTGTCTCAGCCAACGGTGTGTCCAGCACACGCTGTTCACCGAACCGTTCCTGCAGACCCACGGTGGCTCTGAACACACCACCATTCACACCCACGTCTTCACCTAGAACCACGACATTCTCATCTGCGGCCAGCTCGAACGCCAAGGCCTTGTTTACGGCCTCAATCAAGTTTAACTCTGGCACGCTTTTTTCACCTTCTTTGACAAGTCCTCGCGCTGTAGATGTAGGGCCGCCGGCAGATTTGCATATAAGTAATCGAACATGCTCTCCGGCTCCGGAGGTGGTGTGTCGAGATAAGCCTGGGTCGCCTGTTCTACCTCCAAATCACATTGCTGTTGCAATTGCTCGTCTCGTTGCTGGTCCCAGTAGCCAGCGGTAATCAGATATTGACGTAGCCTTTTGATGGGTTCTCGCTCCCAGTGGGTGCGCAACTCCTCGTCGCTGCGATAACGAGTCGCATCATCCGCGGTCGTATGATCGGATAACCGATAGGTAATTGCCTCGATCAAAGTCGGACCGCCGCCGGTGCGCGCCTTTTCCATGGCTGCGGAGAATCGATCGAAGACCGCGATGAGATCGTTCCCATCGACCTGCTCTCCGGGGAAACCGGCGGCGATCGCCTTTTGCGCCAGGGTTTGGCAACGGGTTTGTTCTCGTAGCGGTACCGAAATCGCCCATTGATTGTTGATCACGACAAATACTAACGGCAAATTCCAAACGCCCGCTGCATTCGCTGCT
>CAMYNX010000138.1 GCA_947259875.1 uncultured Gammaproteobacteria bacterium
GAGTTCCGACGTCGGGATTACCGGTGCGAACTTTTTGATCGCCGAGACCGGCTCGACGGTGATAGTGACCAACGAGGGCAACGGCGATCTGACTCAGATCCTGCCGCGTATCCACATCGTCACTGCCAGTATTGAAAAGGTTGTTCCGTCGCTGGATGACATGACGGTGCTGCTCAGGCTTTTGGCGCGCAGTGCCACCGGCCAGGAGATGTCGAGCTATAACACGCTGTCCACCGGGCCGAGGCGGGCGGATGATCAGGACGGTCCCGAAGAGTTCCATGTGGTGATCGTCGACAACGGCCGCAGTGACATGTTGGGCAACGAGTTCCATGACATGTTGCGCTGTATCCGCTGTGGCGCCTGTCTGAACCATTGCCCGGTTTACAGCGCCATCGGCGGCCATGCCTATGGGTGGGTGTATCCGGGTCCGATGGGCTCGGTGTTGACCCCATTGATGATCGGCCTGGAAAACGCGCGGGATTTACCCAATGCCTGCACGTTGAATGGCCGCTGTGGTGAAGTGTGCCCGATGAGTATTCCGTTGCCCGACATGCTGCGTACGCTGCGGTTCAAGGAACACGAGCGCAAGCTGTCCAATGCGCGTGCGCGTTGGGCGCTGAAGGCATGGGGTGTCCTCGCCCAGCGCCCAGCGCTGTATCAGGCGGTCACCGGCGTGATGACCGCGGTGCTGGGGAGAATTGGTGCCCGCGCAGGACGGTTCCGGTCGCTACCGTTGGCGTCGGGGTGGACTCAGGTGCGGGATTTACCCGCCCCACAAGGGACGACATTTCAACGATTGTGGAGAAAGCGGCGGTGAGTTCGGCGCGCGAGGAGATCTTTGCACGGATTCGCCGCTCGTTGCGGCGCAACGTTCCCCTCGAAGCGCCACCGGTGCACCGCTCGCAAGCGCCAGAAGCCAATGTCCGTCCACGCCTGGAGAAGGACCCCCTCGAATGTTTCGTCGAAAAGTTACACACAGCCGCGGGAACGGTGGATCGGGTCAGCGCAATCTCCGATGTTGTTCAAGCGATGGCTGATTATCTGGACCGACACGCTCTCGAGCCAAGATTAGTAGTGGCAGAGGACCCGCTGATTAAGCAGCTGACGTGGCCGGCGGAGTGGAAGATACACGCCGGTCCGGCGAGCGGTGAGGATCACATCGGTGTCGGCGTCGCGTTTGCCGGCGTTGCCGAGACCGGGACCCTGGTGATGTTATCGGGGGCTGACAACCCAACAACACTTAACTTCCTCCCCGATGATCATATCGTTGTCGTCAGTGCGCTACAGGTCGTAGCTCATCTCGAGGACGCATGGCGTCTACTGCGTGACAGCGCTGCCGCGATGCCGCGCACCGTAAACTTGATCACCGGCCCATCGCGGACTGCTGATGTTGAACAGACCATCCAGCTCGGCGCCCACGGTCCTCGTCGGCTGCATGTAATCTTGATCGAAGACTGATCGGCATAGAAAAAAAAGAAACTGCAACTCACTCTGTTTCGCTCTATCCATTGTTGAGTTTCCGGCCCTGGGCATGATACGCAGATGATGCTTCGAATAATCTCCATTGTATTTCCCATTTTTGCGATTGTTGCCGTTGGCTACCTTTATGGGCGTCGCAAACAACCCGAAATGGCGATATTGAATCAGTTGATCATGGATATCTTTGCGCCCGCGCTGATCTTTTTTGTGCTGGCGCGCAGGGAGTTTGAGCCCGAACAATACCTTTCTTTGGCAGTCGCGGGCATCGCAGTGATGCTGGGGTCGGGCCTGTTGAGTTATCCGCTTGCCCGCAGGCTCGATTTTGACTGGCGCACGTTTGTGCCACCAATGATGTTTACCAACTATGGAAATTTGGGACTGCCGCTGTTTGTGCTGGCGTTCGGGGATTCCGCGTTATCCGCCGCCGTGGTGTTGTTTGTCGCCGGTAACTTCCTGCATTTTACCCTTGGGCGTTATTTGCTCGATCACACCGTACACCCGGTAACACTGTTTCGTACTCCTATCTTTTTGGCTTCGATCTCGGGACTGTTGTTCGCCCTGATGCAGTGGCACCTACCCAAGGCCATTGAGTTTCCCATCGAGATGTTGGGTCAGGTTGCCATACCTTTGTTATTGTTTTCACTAGGTGTGCGATTGACCAAATTTGACTGGCACGACTGGAAGATTGGAGTGATTGGGGCGATCGTGTGCCCGGCCGTCGGCGTGGTGACCGCGTTGGTAGTGACAGTCATTGTTGACCTGCCGGAATTACAGACCAGACAGTTGATGCTCTTCGGTGCGTTGCCGCCGGCGGTATTGAACTTCTTGTTTGCCGAGCAATTTACTCAAGAACCGCGTAAAGTCGCGTCCATAGTGGTGATTGGAACCCTGTCCAGTATCGTCATTATCCCAGTAATGCTGACAGTAATTTTACCCTGATGCGTGATCCACTCGCGGGCTATACGTGGGCCTATCTGGGCATGACTAAAGCGGTGGTTTTTGCGGCGGCGAGCTTGATTTTTTGCTCAGCGACGGTACTCTAGCCGGTTGTAAAAACTCCATACAGCCCTGCAATACAGGCAATGAATCCAAGTGTCTCCCAAAAATCATTACCATTACGATGAACTCTTGGCCTGTGCCCGCGGCGAACTTTTTGGTCGCGGTAACGCGCAACTGCCGTTGCCGCCGATGCTTATGTTTGACCGCATCACGCAGATCACCGCGGATGGCGGTGCCCACGACAAAGGTACGATCACCGCCGAATTGGATATCAAGCCCGATTTATGGTTCTTTAATTGTCATTTTGTGGGAGATCCGGTGATGCCCGGTTGCCTGGGTTTGGACGCGCTGTGGCAACTGGTCGGTTTCTTTCTTGGATGGCGCGGCGGTCCGGGCCGTGGTCGAGCTCTTGGGTCGGGTGAGGTCAAGTTCACCGGACAGGTCACGCCGGATACCAAGCTTGTGAAATACCGCATTGATTTAAAACGAGTCATCATGCGCAATATGTGTATGGGCATTGCCAGCGGCGTTATGGAGGCAGACGACAAAGAGATTTATTTTGCCAAGGATTTACGGGTGGGTTTATTCACCTCTGACGAAGGTTTTTAATCTTGAGACTTAAGATGATATTTAGATTGAGAGCAGAACCATGCGTCGTGTCGTAATCACCGGACTGGGTGTGGTTTCCAGTATTGGGGACGACAAACAAACAGTCTTGGATGGTCTGTTGAATGCGCGTTCTGGAATCCAAGTGCAGCCGGTCTATCAGGAGATGGGATTGCGCAGCCACGTCGAGGGAACCATAAACGTCGACCTGAATGGCTTGATCGATCGAAAGGTAAAGCGGTTCATGGGAGATGGCGCTGCCTTTAATTACCTAGCCATGCGTGAAGCGCTGGCGGACGCGGGGCTCGAGGAGAGTGAGATCTCCGATCCTCGTATCGGACTAATCATGGGCTCCGGAGGTCCGTCCACTGAGAATGTGGTGAAAGCAGCGGATCTTCTACGGAAACGTGGAGTGCGTAAAGTTGGTCCGTATATGGTGACCCGCACGATGTCCAGCACCAATGCCGCCTGTGTGGGTACCGCGTTCAAGATCAAAGGTGTGTGTTACTCCATCAGCTCGGCCTGCGCCACCAGCGCCCACTGCATCGGTCACGGCGCGGAATTGATTCAACTTGGTAAGCAGGACTTGGTTTTTGCCGGTGGTGGCGAAGAGATCCATTGGACTATGTCAGTGTTA
Organism: uncultured Gammaproteobacteria bacterium; assembly: GCA_947259875.1. Classification (GTDB taxonomy): domain Bacteria; phylum Pseudomonadota; class Gammaproteobacteria; order Arenicellales; family JAANXG01; genus CALZGZ01. The sequence continues at coordinate 3,722 of CAMYNX010000138.1, forward strand.
TTTGATGCCATGGGGGCATTATCGTCACAATACAACGAGACCCCGAAACAAGCATCGCGCCCCTACGATGTAAATCGTGATGGATTTGTCATCTCCGGTGGCGGTGGTGTGGTGGTGGTCGAAGAATTAGAGCATGCGCTCAAGCGAGGGGCGAAGATATATGCAGAACTGGTAGGTTACGGCGCGACCTCGGACGGTTATGACATGGTGCAACCCTCGGGTGAAGGCGCGGTGCGCTGTATGCATCAGGCCTTGGAAACAGTCGACGGTTCCGTCGACTATATCAATGCCCACGGCACCAGTACCCCAGTAGGAGATGTCCGCGAGTTGGAGGCATTACGGGAAGTGTTTGGCGAGCGGATACCAAAGGTGAGTTCAACCAAATCGTTAACCGGGCATGCTCTGGGCGCCGCAGGGGTTTGTGAGGCGATCTATTGTCTGCTGATGATGGAGCATGGCTTTATCGCCGGCTCGGCAAACATCGATGAACTCGATCCGAAGGCGAAGGGGTTTCCAATTGTCCGTGACACGCAAACCGGCGCGGTGCTAACGATTCGACTGACATACACGCAACACTCGTGAGCGTGATTCCGACTCATGCACTCGCTTGTAAACGCTAGCCAAAAATCTATCGCCGTGTGGTTGTTGATTTGTTGCATCTCGGTATTCGCGATGGTGGTTCTGGGCGGTGTGACCCGATTGACGCAATCGGGACTGTCGATGGTGTATTGGCAGCCGATTATGGGTGTAATACCACCGTTGACCGAGAGCGAATGGCAGGACGCCTTTAGAGAGTACCAGCAGTTTCCGGAGTATCAAAAAATCAACCAAGACATGACTGTTGCTGAATTCAAGCCCATCTTCTGGTTCGAATACGCACATCGCATACTTGGACGGGCCATCGGATTGATTTTTCTAATTCCGTTTCTGTTTTTTTGGGTTACTCGAAGAGTACCGCGGTCATTATTACCGAAACTCATCGGTGTGTTCTGTTTGGGTGGACTCCAAGGTCTGCTCGGTTGGTACATGGTGCAAAGCGGGCTGGTTGATGAACCCCACGTTAGCCCATACCGGCTGACCGCACACTTGGCCTTGGCGGTGTTGATATATGGCTACATGTTGTGGCTAGTGCTGGGGTTGATTACCGGCGGCAAACATAAGCGTTCATGGTCGGTCGACCCCCCATGGCGTTTGAGTGTGTTCGTCACTGTATTGGTGGGAGTGATGATTATAAGCGGTGGTTTCGTGGCCGGAACCAAGGCAGGTTTCGCGTTCAACACGTTTCCAACCATGCATGGTGATTGGATGCCGCAGGGTATTTGGGCGTTGCAACCGGGTTGGCGTAATCTGTTTGAAAACCTGGCGACGGTGCAATTTACCCATCGTGTTATCGCGCTCGCTCTGGCGGTGTTGGTGTCGGTGTTATGGTTATCGGTGTTGCTCGCCAGCGTATCACCACAGTTGCGGCTCGCGACTCACGGTTTGTCGGTGATGCTAGTGGTGCAAATCACGCTGGGTATCGCCACCCTGATCAATAACGTGCCGGTGTCAATGGCGGCGATGCATCAAGGCGGAGCCTTGCTGGTATTGACTATGGCACTGTGGGTAACCCACGGTTTGTTACGCGACAAACGTGCATTTCGCCGTTAGCCTGCGTGGTTGCCCAAGGCACCCCGCCCCTATTTTCTTCGAAAGCGTGATGAACCCAGTATGGCCATTCTAGGACGATGCACTAATGGTTTCCGTGATTCACAAAACGAATAGGGGCGGGGCTATACTGTAGCAGGCGCGTATAATGATGTGTTGCAACGACAACAACCCAATCATAGGGAGACGGTAATGTGGAAGTGGCCGACATTTTCGAGTTTGATAATCGGAGTAATTCTATTGCCTACGGCCGTGAATGCTGGAGAGTGGCGTTACCCAGGTGCGGCCCTTATGCAATCGGAGGTCTCGCCGCAGGGTGCAGGCGAGGCGATATCTGCCGACCACCGTTCCCCAGCGCCGGGTGGGCTGTTGCCGCGAAACAATATGAACCAGGTCGCGGTGCGAAATGAGTTTGGCGACCCCCAAGAACAGCTGCCGGCAGTGGGCGAGCCGCCTATAAGCCGTTGGCACTACTCGGATTATATCGTCTATTTCGAACGAGATCGGGTGATCATATCCGTGCCCAGTGATGTGGGGTTGGGTCGCTAGGCTGCCATGTCTGTCGTGACCGCTGTACGCTGTTTGGGCGCGGTCTGTGTTCTCTGCTTCTAACTGACTATTCAGGGTGGACAACGCGTGAGCAGTCGGTTTTGGTATGTGGCCGTTATTCTGTTTTCAGTCTCCATCGCTCCAGCTTCTAGTGGAACGGATACAAAACTACAGGATCGGTTTGGTCACTCAGCAATCTTCTGCGCGTGATTCTCGCGGTCGTCATCGTGTTTTCTGCCGTGGTGGTCGGCACTCGTTTCAGGACGACCACCGATTTGATGGTTTTTGCCCCACCCGCGAAAAAAATCGAGGAAACGATCCTGATCAATCAACTGAGACGTGGCGCGACGTCGCAATTGATGTTCATCAGTGCTGGTGTTTGGGATGTTAATGTTATCGCATACCCCACCGCTTCAGGCCGTCGGTCTTACCGTTGCCATGGGTGCTGCGCTGTGTCTGGTATACGGTGCAATCTGGTCGACGGCAGCTCCGTGACGGCGTAAACGGAAAAAGAGATGGCGGCGCAAATAACAACCGGTGCCCAGCTGATATACTTTGTCACGTTCAAAGCTTTAGTGGGATCTTCAGATGTGAAAACAATAATAAAGGCGCTCGTTGTTGGTTTGGCGTTGTCGGCATTGGCGATGCCGGTTGTCCACGCAGAGGAGTTGCCGTTATGGGAAATTGCCCTGGGCGGTGGTGCACTTCAGGTCCCCGAGTACCGGGGTTCCGATGACAATCGGCAGATCGCGTTTCCATTCATCTACCCGGTATATCGCGGCGATTTTCTGCGCGTCGATGACCGGGGCATTCGCGGCGTGTTCTATGGTAGCGAACGAATAGAGCTCGATTTCAGCGTAGATGCCAACACCTCGGTCAACAGCGACGATACCAGTGCTCGTACCGGCATGCCCGATCTCGACCCGACGTTACAACTGGGGCCATTATTGCAAGTACGCTTGTGGCCCGATCGGCCATCGCGTCAGGTGCTGTTGTTTAATCTTCCAGTGCGCTCGGTGTTCGCGATCGGGGATTCAGTCGAACAAGTGGGGTGGACTGCGTCGCCCCATCTCACATTATATAAGCGGGTTGATCTATTTAATCGTCGCTGGCGGTTGGGCCTATCGGGGGGGCTGGAGTTCGGCGATAACGAGTTTCATGACTATTATTATCGAGTGAATCCCGAGTTTGCGACTGATACGCGTCCGGCATTTGATGCCAGCGGTGGTTTTGGGGGCACCCGTTTCATTGGCACCTTCGTGTCGCGCGGAAAGAAGAGCTGGATGAGCTTTTTCGCGCGCTATGATCGGTTAGGCGGAGCCACGTTCGACGACAGCCCCTTGGTAGAACGCAATGATGGCCTCACCTTTGGTTTCATCTACGCGCGATTCATCGCCCACTCCAAACGTATGGTCGAGGTCAAAGAAATGCGCCGGGTGGAGCAATCGGACTAGCGCCCAAACCCAAGGGGTTAATGGAATGGCGGTGGATGATGGCCGTGACAAGCTGCGCTCCATGGTTAGATTCTTTCGGCAGTCTTGGTCATCACTTTTGATACCACGCTCATTGATTGTTTTATAAAGTCCGGCAGTTCCGCTGCGCCCGCCTTCACCGCGGTGGTGGCGTGACCCGCCTCATCGTCACGCATCCGCTCAACGATTTCGCGACTCTTGGTGTCATTCACCGGCAGCCGATCAAGATGGCTCTCTAAGTGGCGGACCACCTGACGCTCGGTTTCAGCCAAGAATCCCAGGTTGATGCGGTCGCCAGTGATACCCGCGAGCGCACCGATGGTGAACGAGCCGGCATACCACAAAGGATTTAGGAGGCTCTTGTGACTTCCCAGTTCCTCGATTCGCTCCTCGCACCAGGCTAGGTGATCGTTCTCTTCCGCTGACGCGTCGGACATTGTCTGCCGTACCCGGGTCGATCGGGCGGTCAGTGCCTGCCCTTGGTATAAGGCTTGGGCACATACCTCTCCAGTATGATTAACGCGCATCAGCCCGGCTGCCAGGTCGCGCTCGCTGTCGCTGAGATCGCCACCGGTAACGGTAGGCTGAGGTGTTGCCCGTTGCCGGGGTGGGCGGCCGAAAACGGTCCGCAGACCCTGATCGAGATGATTGACCAGTTCATCCAATATTGAATATTTGCGCATGAGTTCAAGATACAAGACCCGCGACCTCACGCGCAAGCCCCAAGCCCCAAGCCTCAGCCCTCAAGCCTCAATACCCTATCGATAAGGATCGCCGGATGTACAACCTCGACGTCGAGATGCCGGCTCGTGATGCCGGCCGCGAGGTGCAACGCACATCCTATATTCGAAGTGACGACCGTGCGGCAACCGCTGTCCTGAATAGCTTGGACTGTATCGTCGCGCAACTGTTCCGACATCGCGGGTTGAGTGAGGAAATAGATGCCCGCGGCACCGCAGCAGTTAGCATGGTTAGATAATGTATCGACTTTCGTGTCGGATATGCGGCACAACAATCTATGAGTTTTTTTTGCGGACCGCATGACATTTCGCAAAGAGCAGGGTTCATGTACTGCGACCCCGTCACCGAATGTCGCGGAATCTTCGAAAAGCGCGGCATGGTGATCTTCGATAAACGCGCCGAAATCATCCACCCGTAGACCAAAATCTGTTGCTTCCCGGGTAGGTACGTGTTGCCCGTACTCGAGCAGCATCGCACCGCAACCGCTGGCCAAAGTAATAACAGGCATGTCGCCCGTCGGTGTGAATGCCTGCAGATTCTGTACGATCAGCCGCCGTGCTCCCGGTACGTCACCGGCGTGTTGATGGATGGCGCCACAGCAATTTTGCCCAGGCGGGACATGGACGCTGTAGCCTAACTTGTTGAGTATCCGAATGGCGGCGTGAATGGTCGGCTGATCCAGGGTCCGGGCGATGCAGCCCAGAAACAGAGCCACTTCACCACGTGCCTCCTGTTTGGCAGGATAGACCGCGGCATAGTGTTTGAGTTTGGGAATTACCGGCAGTTGCGCTTCGACCGCCGCCAGTCCCAGCCATCGCAACAGCCCCGAACCGCGAACGATGCTTTGTAAGCCCGATTGCTGATATCCACGCAGCAAGCGGCCCAACCGACCCAGTCGATCGGGGCGCATCAGCAACCCGTCCACCGCCCACCGCCATAGAATACGCCGTCCCCATGTTGCGTGGCGGTTGGCGCTCACTACCGCGCGCGCGCCATCGACCAGCCGTCCGTAGGGCACTTGGGCCGGACATGCCGCTTCACAGTTACGGCAGGTGAGACAGCGGTCAAGATGGGACTCGAGTCTCGGGGTCAACGGTAGCTCGTTGCGGATCATGGCGCGCATCAGCGCGATCCGGCCCCGCGGAGACTCATTTTCGTCACCGGTTTTGCGGTAGGTGGGACAATGCGGTAAACACAGCCCGCATTGGACACACATGTCCGCATCCTTGAGCGGAAACCGGTCGGTCGTTGTCAAAGTTTCGGCCATGCATCGAATTGTACCGGTTCCGGCAAAATTCCCTGCATTCCAGGGGGTAAGCCTAGCGACAGAGTCCCCAACTATCTATACATCGGCTTGCTACCGGTGTATGTTAGGCGCTGCCCGTAGGGGATGCCCCTTCGCGGTGACATTTAGAGAATGACTTAAATGATTTAAGAGAGTGTTTTTATTTTTTAGTCCAGAGGAGGAAAGCATGAAACCAAAGAGCAAGAATGGCGCAACACCTGCATCTGGCCGCCGCAAGTTTCTGAAGACTGCGGGGGCAGCGACTGCGGGGGCGGCGACCTTGGGATTCCCGATGGTATCGCGTGCGCAAACAACAACCCTGAAGATGCAGAGTTCCTGGGGCGCCAAGGCGATCTTCCAGGACATGTTCCGGCAGTACGCGGAGCGCGTCGAGGCGATGGCCGGCGGCCGCTTGAAAGTCGACGTGTTGCCTGCCGGCGCGGTGGTCAAGGCGTTCCAGGTGCAGGATGCGACGAACAAAGGCGTAATCGATGGCGCGCACACGGTGACCGCTTACTGGTACGGCAAGAACAAGGCTGCTTCGCTGTTCGGCACCGGCCCGGTGTTCGGCGCCAATGCGTCGCAGGTCTTGGCCTGGATCCACTACGGTGGCGGCAAGGAGCTGTATCAAGAACTGGTGCAGGATATTCTCAAGCTGAATCTAGTGGGCTTTTTCGCCATGCCGATGCCGACCCAGCCCCTGGGCTGGTTCAAGAAGCACGTCACGAGTGCCGCCGACATGCAAGGTCTGAAATACCGCACCGTGGGACTGGCCACCGACATCATGCAGGGCATGGGACTCAAGGTGACCCAGTTACCGGGCGGCGAAATCGTCCCGGCCCTGGAGCGCGGTGTCATCGAAGCGTTCGAGTTCAACAACCCCACTTCCGATATGCAGTTCGGCGCCCAGGACGTCTCCAAGCACTATCACATGGGCAGTTACCATCAGGCCGCGGAGTTCTTCGAGATCATCTTTAACAAGGGCAAGTTCGACGGCCTGGCCAAGGAACAACAGGCGATTCTCGAGTACGCTGCCGAGGCCGCCAACACGGCTAACTATGGTTTCGCCATGGACAGCTATTCGCGCGACCTGCAGGACCTGATGAAGAAGCACGGGGTCAACGTGTATCGTACCGATACATCGATCATGAAAGCCCAGCTCGGTTCGTGGGACACGGTGCTAAAGAAACTCGAGACAGATAATTTCTTCGCCAAAGTGGTGAAGAGCCAAAAGGAATGGTCGCACCGGGTAGCGTTTTACGATCTGATGAACTCGGCGGATTACAAGCTCGCTTTCCAGCACTACTTCCCTGGCGAGATCGCTTAAATAAGGCGTTAACAAATCCGTTCGTATTGGGCGGCGCCGTGGGGCGCCGCCCGGGCGGGCGCTAGCCGCATTTCTACCAACATCGGGCGTTAGCGATGCTGAGCTTTATCCTGTTCGTGGACCGTGTATCCGCTTGGGCTGGTAAAGCGTTTGCATGGTGTATCCTGATTATGACCTTTGGCGTCAGCTATGAGGTATTCGTCAGGTATATATTGAGGGATCCGACCTCTTGGGCGTTCGACATCAGTTACATGATGTACGGCGCGCTGTTCATGATGGCCGGTGCCTACACTTTGTCCCGCGATGGCCACGTACGCGGCGACGTGCTGTATCGGCTGTGGAGGCCGAAAATCCAGGCATGGATTGAGTTGGTCCTGTATTTTCTATTTTTCTTTCCCGGCATTCTGGCGTTTATCATTGCCGGCGCGGACTACGCAGGCGAATCGTGGTTCTACAAGGAAGTCAGTGTCATGAGCCCGGCGAACGTGCCCATCTTTCAATTCAAGACGATCATCCCAGTGGCCGGTGGGCTGTTATTGCTGCAAGGTATGGCTCAGGTATGCCGTTGTATCATCTGCATCCGCACCGGTGAGTGGCCGATACATCTGGAGGACGTCGAAGAGATGGAGACCATGATGCAGCACCAACAGGGTGAGGACGGCGGAGGGCTCGAGGAATTCGTCGAACACGTTAAGGGGGAAGACAAGCATGAGTGATCCCCTCATTGCCGTCATCATGCTCGGCATATTCATTCTCACGATCCTGCTCGGTTTTCCAATCTGTTTTACGCTGATGGCCATGGGCGTGGCGTTTGGCTACTACGCCTACTACGATGCCGAGCGGATGAGTTCGATCTTCGATAATCAGATCTTCGATCTGCTGGTCAATCAGACCTATTCGGTGATGGCCAACGATGTTTTGACCGCTGTGCCGCTGTTTCTCTTTATGGGGTATATCGTCGAACGCGCCAATATCGTCGACCGGTTGTTCTTCAGCATGCAGATCGCCGCGCGGCGGCTGCCCGGCTCGATGGCCATCGCCGCACTCGGCACCTGCGCGCTGTTTGCCACTGCCACCGGTATCATCGGCGCGGTGGTGACATTGATGGGACTGCTGGCATTCCCCTCCATGCTCAAGGCGCGCTACGACACCAGCTTCGCGGCCGGCGTGATCTGCGCCGGCGGTTGCCTCGGTATCCTGATACCGCCCAGTATCATGTTGATCGTCTATTCCGCCACCTCCAACGTATCGGTGGTGCGCCTGTACGCAGGCGCGATCTTGCCCGGGTTCATGTTGGCGGGACTGTATGTCCTTTATGTCATGGGGCGGGCGATGTGGAACCCGAAGCTGGCGCCCAAGCCCAAGGCCGAGGATATGGGAGATCTTTCCTACGGCCGGGTGATCATCATGATGATGACCTCTTTTTTCCCGCTGGCGTTCCTCATCTTGTCGGTGCTGGGTGCAATCCTGTTCGGTCTTGCGACGCCGTCGGAAGCCGCATCGATGGGCGCATTGGGTGGCCTGGTTCTGGCTGCCGCATACCGTGCCCTGACCTGGGAACGCCTGAAGGAGTCGGTCTATCTCACCGTGCGCACCTCGGCGATGGTGTGTTGGCTGTTCGTCGGATCGTGGACCTTCGCGTCGGTGTTCTCCTACCTTGGCGGACACTCGCTCATCGAAGAGACGGTATTGGGCATGGGGTTGACCCCGGTCATGTTTCTGATCATGGCGCAGTTCATTATCTTCCTGCTCGGGTGGCCGCTGGAGTGGAGTGAGATCATCATCATCTTTGTACCGATCTTTCTCCCTATGCTGCCGGCCTTCGGGGTCGATCCGTTGTTCTTCGGAATATTGGTGGCGATGAATCTGCAGACCTCGTTTCTCACCCCACCGATGGCGATGGCGGCCTACTATCTCAAGGGGGTGGCGCCGCCACACGTGCAGCTCATCGATATATTTAAGGGCGTGTTGCCGTTCCTGTCGATGGTGATTCTGGCGATGGTGCTACTGTACGTGTTTCCCCAGATCATTATGTATTTGCCGGATCTCGTGTACGGCAAGGCTAGGTAGGATCCATTGGACGGTCACCAGTTAGTGAACCCAGCGAACATGAGCGCCACCGAAGCGGCGCGACAAATCCGCAATGGCGATTTGAGTTCCGAGGACCTCGTACGGGCCTGTCTGGAATGCATCGACAAGAATGAGCAAACGGTGCAGGCGTGGATGCATATCGACCCAGAGTATGCCGTGCAACAGGCGCGCCGGGCAGATGAGTTCCGGCAAACGGGCGCCGATCTTGGTCCGCTGCACGGTGTGCCGGTCGGGGTGAAGGACATCTTTGATACCCGCGACATGCCCACCGAATGCGGCACGCCGTTATTTGCCGGACGTCAACCCACCGACGATGCGCAAGCGGTCGCCGCGCTGCGTGAGGCCGGGGCGATCATCCTCGGCAAGACCGTGAGCACCGAACTGGCGGTGTATTTTCCGGGTAAGACCACCAACCCGAACGACCCGGCGCGGACCCCGGGCGGCTCATCCAGCGGTTCAGCGGCCGCCGTCACCGCCAACATGGTGCCGCTGGCGCTCGGCAGTCAGACGAATGGGTCGATGATCCGTCCCGCGTCCTTTTGTGGCGTGTATGGATTCAAGCCGAGTTTCGGCGCCATCTCGCGATATGGGGTGCTGTCGTTGTCGCGGCCCCTGGATACGGTAGGGGTGTTTGCACGTTGTGTGGAAGATCTGGCTCTGGTCACGGAACCGCTGATCGGTTTTGATGAACGGGATCCCGCCACCCGGCTGCGGGCGCGTCCGCACCTCGTGGCCACGGCGATATCGGAGCCGCCGCTGGCGCCGAACCTGGCATTCATTAAATCCCCGGTTTGGGATCAGGCCGACGAGGATACCCATGGCGCCTTTACAGAATTGGTGGATTTTCTTGGCGACCATTGCGACGAGGTCGAGCTACCGGGGTTGTTCAACTCGGCAGTAGGCTGGCACCGAACGATCATGAATGCCGACTTGGCAAAAAGTCTGGGACGGCTGTACGAAGATAGCAAGGACAAGTTGAGCGCGAAGCTTCAGGGAATGATCGAGGAGGGGCAGAGCTGTTTGGCACTCGATTACAACCGTGCATTGGATATGATAGACGTGCTGTATGCCGGGCTCGAGCAAGTGTTCGATCGGTATGATGCGATTATTACCCCGGCGACCACCGGTGAGGCGCCGTTGGGACTCGAGTCCACCGGCGATCCGATCTTCTGTACACTGTGGACATTGATGGGGTTGCCGGCGGTGAGT
>CAMYNX010000139.1 GCA_947259875.1 uncultured Gammaproteobacteria bacterium
GCCGGCCCCTGAGCAGCGACTAAATATGTTGTTTTCGGCAACACTCTCAATGCGGGTAAACGAGCTTGCTTACGAGCATATGAACAATCCACAGGTGATCAAGATTGAGTCGGAACACTTAACTGTCGATCAGGTCACCGAAAAGGTTTATTTTCCGAGCAATGATGAAAAAATACCACTGTTGTTGAAAGTGCTCGAACAGGTAGGTGCCGTGCGCACGTTAGTTTTTGTGAACACGAAATACGGCGCTGAAAATGTCGAGGCTTGGTTGCGAGGCAACGACTACGTGACCGGGGTGTTATCTGGAAACGTGCCCCAACGTAAGCGCGAGCGGTTGTTGCAGGACTTTAAATCCGGTGACGTTCCGGTGCTCGTAGCCACCGACGTTGCTGCCCGCGGCCTGCATATCCCTGACGTGAGCCACGTGGTCAACTTTGATTTGCCGCAAGACGCCGAAGACTATGTGCATCGAGTTGGGCGCACCGCTCGAGCCGGGGCCAGTGGTGACGCAATCAGTTTCGCTTGCGAGACCTACGCGTTTTCACTGGAAGATATTGAGAACTATATTGGTCATAAAATCCCAGTCGTCAAGGTCGATCACGAAGCATTATTACCGCCGAAACCTCCAGATCGACCCAAGCGCAAGTCTCGACGCGCACCAACCAAGAAGCGAGCAGAGCAAGGCAAACGCACGCGCAGATCCAAGGCAGATGGTCATCGTCATGTGAAGACGGCGCATAAGGATGTGGGCAGTACTAAATCCAGAGAGGATGAACACAGGCACAAGCGGAAGAAGAAGTCACGGACGACCGACGAGGCGCGCGCGCAAGCAAATGTAAAAACTACCGCCGACAAAACTATAAAACCCAAGCCCGCAGACAACAAAAAACCAGTCAAAATACGTCGGGGAGCGCGAGAGAAGCCGGCGGTAGGTTGAGCTCGCGTTGGTGCAATATGTGGGTCAGACTTCGAGCATGCGTTTCGTGCTTGAACTTACGGCCTACCTGACACGTGTCTACGTGAGCTCGATATCCATCACTCGCGAGGCATGCGGTAAGTGGCGTAAAAGATTAATTTGGTGTCACGCATTTTACTCCAGTAATCTCCATGCACCGCCGGTTGGTGACAAAGATTGAATTGCACCTGCGGTTGACAATCCTTGCGGTGCTGTTGTCGCCGGGGTATGGCTTGGTGGCGGGGTGTGGAAACTCCGACCCACAGGACCCCGAAGAGCAAATCAGAGCCGTCATTGCCATGGCGGAGCAGGCCGCACAGCAGCGCGACATTGGAACATTGAAAAACTTCGTGGCTGACGGCTACCGGGACAAGCGGGGTTACGAAAAACGCTCCGTGGTTCGTCTGTTACAAGGGTATCTGCTTCGCCACCGCAATATTCATTTGCTGTCCAAGATTACCGATCTCGAGATCATTAAGCCGGCACGTGCATCCACAATATTGCTGGTGGCAATGGCGGGACGACGTATCGAGTCAGCGGAACAACTGTGGGACTTGCGTGCTGATGTGTTTCAGTTCGACCTCGGTTGGATACAATCCGATGGTGAGTGGCAGGTCGCAAGCGCGACCTGGCGGCGTGTTCGTGTCGATGACTTTTTTCCCGATTGACCCGTATATTGCACCAAAGATCCCGGATGATGGCGCAGGGACTTGTGCTGCGCGTAGTTCCCCTGCTGTGCGGGGACAAGCCCCCTGCGGTGCGGGGACGAGCGCCGCGCTGACGCGGTATACGGGCTACGCGTTCAAGACCGTGCCAGCGCGCCGGGATCGCCCCGCATCTATTGTTGCCAAGCGGCCTGGAGCATCGAATATCGCCATTTCCTGGAATAGACGCTGCGGGTCGCCCCGGTTAAAGCCGTGAATTGGGGTGGGACGTGTTGGTGCAATATACGGGTTACGCCCCGGGCATGCGCATTATATGCGTGCCAGCGCCACGTTTATCTGTACGGTGATCGGGATTGGCGAACACGCCGCAGGATCCACTTGCGCATCCGAAGCGTCTATTGACGATAAAGAACAGCGGTACCAACAGCGGGAACAGCGCTACCAATACCCACCGTAGGGGGCCGCCGGCAAAGGTGTCCGGCTCGAATATCCATTCGGTGAAATACAGTCCCGAGTAAAAAAACAATACCGTAAACGCCAACCATAGCACGCGCCGAAAAAACGGCCGGTACACAAGATTACGAAGTTTGTTCATATTGAATCTCTATCAAACCTATAGAGAGATAATGTCCCGATCATTAAAATTCAATAGCGAAGAGTCACAGAACATCGCTCAGGGCCTCCAGGGCGGCGACTACGGATCCTCGCAGGTGCACGTGTAATATTCGTCGTCTGCGTTGTGTTAGGACATTGAAATCACCAGCGGCCTGCGCCGTGATCAGCTGCTGGAAAGAATAACCTTGGCCGGGGATCGGCAGGTCATGTTCGGGCTCCGCGGTGAATTGCAGGTAGACTCCAGAGTTAGGTCCGCCTTTATGAAGTTGGCCGCTGGAATGCAGGTAACGTGGACCGTAAGCAAGACAAGTTACGATGCCGAATCGCTCTTGTAGCAAACGACGAATCACGTGCAATCTTGCGTCGACCTCTGGCGACGGCGGCAGATAGGCGAGAATCGCCAGAAAATCCCCCGAACGCACCTCAGCCGCGAGTTTTTTTACCGGGCCGGTTGGATCTCCCGAAGTGTCCAGATATCTTTTGTCGCCGAACCATTCGCACACGTTATCGTTGTATAAGCTCGACGCATCGGTTGCCAGGGTTCCACTTTTGAGGGCCTCGAGGGAACTCTTAGTCGCCATCTTGGCATCGGCGACATCGGGTTCATCGAAGGGATTAATACCCAGTTTGTACGCCACCACGGCAGTGGCAAATTCCCACCGAAACAACTCTCCTCCGAGTTCCGTCAAGTCACTGATGGACCAATTAAAAACCGGATGACCGAGTTCGCGCAAACGGTCCAGCTCGGACGCTATCCCGCGCTCCTGCTCGGCGACGGTGGAGATGGAAACAAAAACCTGGTCAGCATGGTTGGATCCCGGTATCGGATTGTCCACGGGGATGAGACCTTGTCCTTCTTTGCCCGTGCTCTCCGCAATCAACTGCTCGATCCAGGCGCCAAGTGGCGCGAGGCGGGGTGAGAGCAACAAGGTAAGCTTGTCCCGGCCTTTGAGCGCCAGGTCTCCGAGCGCGGCTCCCAAGTGAATGGCGACGTTCTCAGCGGGATCGGCAGTGGGCTTGGTGTTGTCGGCGGCATTGACGGCGGTGCTCACCAGGGCCTCGAGATCGATGCCGAGTAACGCAGCAGGCAGCATGCCGAAATAAGTGAGCGCCGAATACCGCCCACCGACATCTGCCGGGGCCAGGAAACAGTCGCGGAAATGTCGTTCCTGGGCCAACTGCTGCAAGGGTGTTCCCGCGTCGGTAATGGCGATAAAGTGCTCCCCCGGCGTGGACTTATTGGCCTCCAGCCGCTGATAAAAATACGCGAACAAAGACATGGTTTCGGTGGTGGTGCCCGACTTGCTGGACACAAGAAACAGCGTGCTCGGTAATGACACCTTGTTTTCTACCGCATGGATTGCATCGGGAGCTGTGGTATCCAAGACTTCGAGCGGTAGATAACCTGGTGCCGAACCGAAGGTCTTGCTCAGCATTGCAGGAGCGAGACTGGAACCCCCCATGCCTAGCAGTACCGCATTGGTGAACCCATCCTCCCGTACCTGGTTGGCAAATAGGCTCAACCGCTCGATACTCGGTCGCGTCCAATTCACCGCGTCGAGCCACCCCAGGCGATTGAGTATGCGCCGCTGGACGTCGGCGTGAGACGACCACAAGCTTGCATCCTTTCGCCATATGCGGTCGGCGATTTGCACGACCGATTGGGCTTCGAGCGTCTCGGCGGCGATAGCGCGCGTTTCAATTCTCATGTTCAGGGTACCGATCTTGAGGCAATAATCTGGTGCAAATGTGTGGATATGTCGTTAACCATGGCGGCAAGCAGCATACGGCCTTTTTCCCGACTGGCCAATGTTGGGTCGCCGATGATGCCGGCCGGGGAATAATTGGGATCATGATCGTCGTGTCGGCGCAGCGGACCTTCTCGCATGGGTCTATCCCACACGACGGAATTATTCATGTGGACCGCATCGGCGTCGATGGCGAGCATGAGGGAGGTCTCGCGCTCATCGGCATGACCGCCATGTGATTGCCGTAATATCGTCTGTGCTAGTTGGACAACCGATGGCCCCTCATATACGTTAATCAAATGCGTGCCGGCCATTTCCTCACTCACCTGCATCAACGCTGTTTTGGTGCTAATGCCCGTGTTTAGGATGATAACCGTCTGCACTCGATGACGGTATAACCCGGATAAGATCTCTCGCACCACTGCGGTAAATGTATGCTCCGATATTGAACAACTTCCGGGGTATTCGGTGAATGCCGGATAATATCCATAGCCTACGGTGGGCCACACAAGGATGTCGAACTTTTCGGTCAATCGTTGCGCAAGCCATTCTGCCTGTACCTGATCAGTATTCATGGGGAGGTGATAGCCATGTTCCTTGGCACTTGCTCCGACCGGTAACACACCGGCCGCGCCATTGGCAATCCGCCTCTCGACTTCGAGCCAGGACAGCGACGCAACAAATGCGCCTGGTGTCGGTGGCCTAGTTTGGTGGGATTTGCCATCCATAGTCGCTATTATACAACCGCGGCAATTGACCTCTTACGTTAACGGTTGTCTTTTTGATCGCTGCCGGCGGATTAACCGACAGCGATGACGCACATCGATGTCTTCTCGATTCTTGCATAAACATTTCTCAGTGGTATTTTGGAGCGCTTTGGTCAGCGTCCTGCTTTCTGTTTGGTGCGTTTATATTGACCCAATCGTTAACAACGACGGCATCCAATACTTCAGAGTCGCAGAGCGGCTGTTGAGTGGGCAATGGCAGGAGGCCATAGCCATTCATCATTGGCCGTTCTATTCGATGCTCATTGCGGCAACCAGCAAATTGACGGGTCTCAATGTCGAGATCTCCGCTCACGTGGTGAACACAGGCTTGTTCGTGTTATTGGTGGCGGGATTTATGGCTGCCGTTATGGAGCTAGGGGGCGATCGCCGAGTGGTGGTGTTTGCCGCGTTGGTGATACTGCTGTTACCAGGATTGAACAAGTACCGATCTTACGTCATTCGGGACACTGGATATCTGACATTCTACATCTGGTCTTTAGTGTTTTTGTTTCGCTACTGGCAAAACCCCAACGGCAGGTCAATCTTGGCGTGGTTGATATGCACAGTCACAGCATTCCTGTTTCGAATTGAAGGTGTGGCGTTTCTACTTTTCATGCCCGCTATTATGTTGGCTCACCGGTTTCGAAGCTCAACCGTCTACCGTTTGAGCGCGTCAGTTACATTGATCTTGCTAGGGATATTGTTGTTCAGCGTCTTTTCGTTGTGGACCGTGAGTTCCGAGTTGGGTGCCGATCAAGCCAAAGTTTTTACGCATCCGCTTTCTAGTATGGCGCTGGCATGGGAGCGGATCGGTTCCGAGTTGTGGTTCAAATTGCACGCTTTGAGGCAAGAGTTTCTGGGGGAATTCTCGGGTAAGTACGCCTATGTAGTTTTTTTGTTGACGCTGGTCACCATTGTTGTTGTTGAAGTCTTGCGAAAGCTCGTTATTGTGTATGCGTTCTTGGGAGTACACGCAGTGTGGCGGAACTTAGCCTTTCCACAGAAAACGTTGCGCCCCCTGTGGACGGCGTTGATATTAGTAAATCTATTGATCTTAACCATGTTTACGCTGACTAAGCTTTTTTTGACTGGGCGCTACACGTTGGGGTTGGTGTTGACCGTATTGCTTGCAGTGCCATTTGGCCTTTCGTATTTTTACAGCTGTTGGCGCGAGCAACAGCCTGGCATGACCTCTGTGAATCGCTGGGTATTTCCCGTGTTGGCGGTGATCTGCCTTGCCGTTGGCGTAAAGGGCTTGGACCGGTTTACCGATAAGCGGTACCTCAAAGCTGCCGGCCGATGGGTTGCGGCACACAGTGCGACGAACGAAAAACTCTACAGTAATAATCGAGCGTTGATTTACTACTCAGGAAAGCCAGCGTTTAGGGATGGTGCCAAATATGATTGGACTGAGACCATGAGAACTATCTGGGGCGGTGGTTGGAAAGATTACGATTACCTTGCGGTGCAAGTCAGCGGCAAACGATCGGACCATGAGCGGCGGTTGGTGAGCAAACTGGGACTGCGTCCGGTTAAGACGTTTCAGAACCGAAAAGGCGACCGCGTGCTGGTGTTCAAGACTACCAGCGGCACTTCGTGAATGTTCGTGACGTTAATCCGCAAGGTTCGGAATCTCTTTGTCCAGGCGCAGGTGTAGACTGGACTGTGCGTTCCAGTTGCGCAGAAACCGTGATCGGTCGCGCCGATAGGCACGCGCAGCCCGGGACCCTGTTTTATGTTCCTTAGCTGCATCTAAATCCAACAATACGACCTGTTTATTGGTTACCAGCAAGTTGGCGGCCTTCATATCACCGTGGCTGACGCGGTGCGCGAGCATGATGGAGAAGATCCTTTTGATGCCACCGATGATGTGGTCGGCGCCAGCGTTGTCGCTCAGATAATCGATACAGAGAGCGCCGTTGACGTGTTCGGCGATGTAATAAGAACGTCCCCGCAACGGCCCAAATCTTTTTTCGATCATGGCTACTGGAGGAGCAGTACTGATTCCAATGTCGATAAATCGGGAGGCTAGCCGCCAACATATGGCGGCCCGGCTGGAGCGCACGGACCGTCGTATGATATGCCATAGATTTTTTGTGTTATAGCGTTTAATGACGAACTTCTGATTGCCACCTGTCACCAGAACGACGGTCGTTGTGCGGTCATGCTTGTAAAGTTTCTTGTAACTCCTGTCGACCAGATAGGCATCGGGGTTCGTGAGTATCGATTGCAGCAAGGGCGAGTCATACTGCTCGTGATAAACGGTAAGCTGTGTGAAGTGACTTCTTATGATCACGACATCACTGCTAGCCCGTATATTGCACCAAGGATCCCGGATGATGGCGCAGGGGCTTGTCCTGCGCGTAGCCGCAGGGTCGGAGTCTGTGACTGCGACCCTGTTTGTTCTGTTGAGTGGAGCGCAAGTGCAGGCGTTCCAGACCGAGCCAATGCCGGGATAGTCCCGCCTCTATTCATGGCTGCACCGAGACCGCCCGCAGCGCCTGTTCCGGGAAATGGCAACATTTGATGCTGCAGGTTGCATAGCAAGAAATGGGGCGGGGCGCTTTGTGGCAATATGCGGGCTAGATATTTTGAGAGTCGAGTTCTGCGCTTGCGGTTGTAAAGCGGTGTAACCGAAACATGACTCAGTGAGGGATTGTCGTGGATACTGCAGTTTGTCTCTCAACAGAAGAGATTGATATTTGCGTCTTGCGTCTCTCACTGTTGCGTAGGTTTAAAGCCCGATTCGCGACTCGACGCCAAAACTGGTATCTATTGGCGAATATTTCGCGCAATGATTTATCGTCGTAGACTTTCATGAATCTAAACAAGTCTCTCTGTGTCAAACCAATGTTCATGCCCGAGTAATATAAACTACCAATATCCTTCACTAACCAACGTGTCGGCGTTCGCCGTCGCAGCTGCATACGATGCAAGTCGATTAAGTAGATTTCGGCTTTTTCTGGCACTGGGTTATCTAACGGACCGTCGACTTTCAACAGGAAATGGCATAGGTAGAAATCACGGTGATTGGCACCGCTACGGTGTATGGTCCGCGCGATCTTTGCTGTTTTGTTAATCAACCATCTTTTGAAACGGATACGTGAGTGTGTTGTAGGCGGATTTGTGTTCCACTGGCCGCAATATTCCTCCAGAGTGACGGTTGCTGGGATTTCCTCGGTGACGATGAATGAGCGCCGCCGGGCGGGATTTCGGCCCGAGAGGCCGTAGGCGACGATGCACATGGTATCGATGCCAAGTCGGCGCAGAAAATGAATCCCGTGCCACTCGTTTCGTGCCCCAATTACCGGCGTCCTGAAGTACAGCAAGTTTTTCGAGATCTCGCGCCACCCGACGCCGCTATGGGCTTTTAGGAAATACGCTTTTCCGTTTTTTGTGAAGCGTAATGTCCTTCGCCCTGGCGCCTCGCGATATACTTCACCGGAAATCGTCATCACGTCGTCAAAATTGCTATTGTTCGCTAAAGCCTTTTGAAAATCCTGCCTGAGCCACAACAAAGTCGGCTCATGGGAGTACCTTGTTGGTTGGACTTTGGGTGCGACGTTTTTCTCCCGCGTCCATTGTTCTATCTTGCCTACCGCGTGGGTAGGCATGCCGTAAAGATTCGGATTGGCTCGATAAGTAAGTCCATTCTGTCGCCAGTTCTCACGTTCATCGCTGACTAACATCCTCGCCAGCTCGTGGTTCAGGGTTTTCTGAACGAAGGGTGACCGCAAAACCCGACCGGCGCGGGCGCACTCGACGTGGGACGCATAACCGCATACATCAGTGGTCAACACCGGCAGCCCGGCGGTAATTGCTTCCAGCAAGATCATACCGGCGGATTCGTTGTAAGCTGGATGAATGAGCAGATCACTGGCCTGAAGCAGTTCTGGGACATCGGAGCGGCCGCCCAAGAATCGTACTTTGTCCAATACCTCGAGTCGCCGAGCCAGACGTCGGAACGGTTTGGCGTTGTCATGTCCGACCACCATTAAGAATGATTTCTTCAGAATATCGTCTGGCAACGCCGCCAACGCGTGAATGGCGCGATCCAGTCCTTTGGTTTTAAAACCGGAACCGACAAATAACAGTAAATACGAATCATCTGGCACGCCTTGCGTACTACGGACTCTACTTACCGTTCGCGCACAGCCTTCGGTGAGTCTCTGTTTATCCAAATTTGCGGGCAGCATACTCAGGCNNNNGCCTTCGGTGAGTCTCTGTTTATCCAAATTTGCGGGCAGCATACTCAGGCGGTTATCGGGGGTTTGGTAGAACTGTTGATAAATGGATTTTTCGCGCTCGGAAAGACACAAGATCTTGGTATTGCTGTCCATACCGAAAACCGCACGTTCGAACTTACTGTAGTACCGATAACGTGGGGTCAGAAGATACATTACGCTATGTCGCGATATTGCCCGGCCGACGTAGCAGTAATCCGCGGCGTAGTAAATGTCTAAACCGGGCATCTTGTTGAATCCGACTATGGCGTCGAACTGTTCGCCCGCGAGATGCTTTTGTAAGTGACGGTGAAATGCTGCCGCCCGTGTGTGATTTGTTAAGCCGTGAGAGCGGAGGATACGAACCTCCACTTCGTTCAGAAGCGGGCCCTGCCATTCACCAGAGTAGACTACTAGCTCGTGTCCCCGACGTTGGCATTCATCTACGATCCGCAGCATATCCCGTGAAAGGCCGCCATAGGGAAAAATCTTGTATGCACAAAAAGCAAAACGCATGGTGTTAACTTGCTTTGGTTTGCATCCCGGGTTTTCGGAGCAACTGCTCCAGCTTGTTTTCCCACTTGTATGCGGTCTCGCATATCATTTTGAGATCGTCATACTCGGGAATCCAGCCCAAGACCTCATGTATCTTGGTCTTCTCTGCGACTAGTACCGGCGGATCACCAGGCCGACGCTTTGCCTCTACTACAGCGAATTGTTTCTTGCTCACGTTTTGTACCATATCTAATACCTCGCGCACACTAAATCCATGTCCGTAGCCGCAGTTCAATGTTTGAGATTCACCGCCACTGAGCAGATAACGAAGTGCCATCACATGGGCGCGAGCGAGGTCTTCTACGTGAATGTAATCGCGTATGCAAGTACCGTCTTCGGTGTCGTAATCGGTGCCGAAAATGGCGATTTGGTCGCGCTTGCCACAAGCGGCCTCACAGGCCACCTTGATTAAATGCGTGGCATCTGGCGTTGCCTGACCGAGTGAACCATCCAATGCTGCGCCCGCAACATTGAAATAGCGCAACGCCACGTGATTGAAGCATCGACTGGCCGGCTTATTGTTGATGCGGTCGCTGTTACTAAGATCGTGCAGCATCCACTCGGTTGTCAGTTTCGAGAAACCATATGGGTTGATCGGTGCGGTGTCGGCCTGCTCATCGACAGGTATTTGCGCAGGTATGCCATACACCGCGGCGCTGGATGAAAAGATGAAATGCCGCACGCCGGTGTCCCGGCATGCCTGAATCATTTGGAAGGAATTCACTACATTATTGCCATAATACTTAGCCGGATCGCTCACCGACTCCGGCACCACGATATGTCCGGCGAAATGGATCACCGCGGTGACATCGTACTCGTGCATGAGACGACGCACCGCCTCAAGATTGCCGACATCGAGTTCTACGAAGACTGCCGCTTCTGGCACCGCCCATTTGTTGCCGGAGTATAGATTATCGACCACCAGGACCCGATAGCCCGCATTGAGTAACTGGCGCGTCGTGTGAGACCCGATGTAACCGGCGCCCCCGGTGACCAATACAGTGTGCCGCATAGATCTAGCCCGTATATTCCACCAACGACCCCGGATGCTGGCGCAGGGACTTGTGCTGCGCGGAGTCGCAGTGTCGGGCGGCTGTACGCTGCGCTAGAGCGACATGCATAGCCGTGCTATCGGTTGACTGAAGCGCAAGTGCAGGCGTTGGCGACCGAGCCAGCGCCGGGATCGGCGCATCCTCGGGCACCAAGCGTGACCGCGGGCATTAATAGAATTTCTCATTCCAATCACAGTGTTAGCCTTTCTTTGCGCCGCCTTGGTGCAATATACGGGCTAGTGTTTCTTAAGGCTCGCCTGAAGTGTACCCCACACCTTAGCAGGTGGCACGGTAGCGTAACATGCCGGTGTGACCGCCGCTTCCCCGGTATAGCTGCAGCGGCGACGTAAACACGGCGCGCAGGGAAATTCGGCGACCAGATGGTGTTGTTGCCGGGCCTGGGTTCCGGTGCGCCGCGGGTCGGTGGCACCGTAGATCGACACGCACGGGGCGGCGACCGCAGCTGCCAGGTGGCCAAGGCCGGTGTCGACGGCGACGACCCCGGCGGCATTAACAAGCAGGCTCGCGAGTTCGGACAGATCCAGAGCAGGCAGAGGCTGCGCAAGGGTGTTGTCGGTGGCCAGCCGCTCGGCGCGCGCCTTCTCCATAGCGTTTCCAGATGGCAATAGAACCATGAAATCGTCGCCATTGGCGAGGCGTATCAGCTCGCGCCAATAGGGTTCGGGCCAATGTTTGCTCGGCCAGGTGGTGCCATGTAGAAACAACACGTAATTCCCGCTCACGGGATACGAAGCCGGTCCCAAGCGATCATGGCTAATGCCATAATCGACATCGGATTCTGGTGGTGGATAGCACAAAGCCGCAGCGAACAGCTGCCGGAGACGATCGATAGCGTGCTGATGACGATCGATCCTGATGCGATGATGATACACCCAGGTGGCGAGAGGCTCACGGGCGCTGTCCCGCGCCAGTCCGTAACGACTTCCGCGGGCGATGACTGACAACATCGCGCTCTTGATCAATCCTTGAGCATCAAGCACTAAGTCATAGTGTCTTCCGCGCAGCTCGCGCCACAAGCGTCGACCACCCCCGAACATCGCCCACGGTTCGCGGCGCCAGCGCCGGTTAGCAAATGCGATAGTCCGATCCACCGCCGGGTGCCAGCCGGGTATGTCTACCAATGACTCTTCAACCACCCAGTCAAAACGAATGTCCGGCCGCGCTTTGAACGCATCCGTCAGCGCCGGCAGCGTGTGCAATACGTCGCCAAGGGAGCTGGTCTTGATGAGGAGAACCTTCATGGACCCATGGGCTGGGTGTTGGGAGCCTGAAATTCGTCAGTGATGAGCCGTTCGGCAGCGGTCGCGACCCGGTCGGGCGTCAAGTCTCGCAAACACTTCAGATGCCCCAGCGGACAGCGGCGTTTGAAGCACGGGCTGCAACTCAGATTCAATGTCACCACGGTGCTGTTCGGTGTCAACGGTGGCGTCACCGATGGATCTGATGACCCGTACACGGCGACTAATGGACGGCCAAGCGCAGCGGCAACGTGCATCAGGCCTGAGTCGTTGGAAATCACCAAACTGGCGAGTGACATCAAATCGATCGCTTGTGCCAAGCTGGTTCTTCCGGCGAGATTGACACACTCGGCCGCGCATAACGCCGCAATCTGCGCCGCCGCTTGTGCGTCATGCTGCGATCCCATCAACCAAACCCCCCAGTCTTGAGACAAATATTGACGCGCAACTTGAGCATAATGTTCCGCTGGCCACTGCTTGGCGGGACCAAATTCTGCCCCGGGACACAACACCAGGATTGGCCGGTCCGGTACCGGTAACTGCATCGCCGTCAATGCCGCCGCAACCTGGCCTGGGTCGACCACCAACTCGGGGACCGGCATCGATGCCCGGGAGGGAGGCGGCTGGTCGGCGGACCCAGCCAGGGCCGCGAAACGTTGCATGGTCATGGGCAAGCGATCGCGTTCCAGACGACGGATATCATTGATTAATCCCCAGCGTTGCTCGCCGACATAGCCGGTACGGCGCGGAATCCGCGCCCAGAATGGCACTAATGCCGATTTCCAGGAATTCGGTAACAGAATCGCCCACTGATAGCTTGCGCTGCGCAATCGCCGTCCCAATTGCAAGCGTTTCCATATGTCGGCCCGCTGGTGTTGAAACGGTGCGACCACAACCTCGTTGATCTCGGGCATGCGTTCCAGCAGCGGCGCCGACCAAGACGGCGCCAACACATCGATGGTTGCCTGTGGCGATTGTCGTTTCAACGTCTTGAACAGGCTTTGTGCCATCACCATGTCGCCGACCCAGGACGGACCGACCACCAGGATGCGATCGTTGGGTAAGACCGTGCTCACAACTGCTGCGATGGTGATGATGGAGGCACGTAACAAGCCTCGGTAGGCGGTTGGCACGCCCGCATTTTTGACCAGCATCCCGGATGCTGGCGCAGGACTCGTGCAGCCGGGCGCTGCGCCTGGCGCGAGATCCATAGCGGGCTATGGGTCGAGTGAAGGCCAAGCACCGGAGTGCGAGAACCAGTCAGGGCCGGGATAGCCCCGCCTCTATTCATGGTCTGCACGGGGAAGAACCGCGGTGTCTCTTCGATGACATGGCGACGTTCGGTTCTCCAGGTTGCTTGGCAACAATAGAGGCGGGGCGCATGGTGAGAAATGCGGGCTAGACGTAGGTCAGCCAATCCTGGTGCTGATCGCGACGCCCGTAAACGGTGTCAAAATATAAGGTCTGCAGTTGCTCGGTAACCGGTCCTCGTTCACCGCGTCCTATAGGCCGGTCGTCCAACTCACGGATCGGTGTTACCTCTGCGGCAGTCCCAGTGAAGAACGCTTCATCGGCCACATAGATCTCATCCCGGGTAATGCGCTTTTCTTGCACCTCCAACCCCAACTCGGCGATTAATCGTAAGATAGTGTCGCGGGTAATGCCTTCCAACGCCGATGTTAAGTCCGGAGTTAAGATCTTTCCGCCACGTACGATAAAGATATTCTCACCGCTGCCTTCGGCGACATAACCTTCAACATCCAGTAATAGCGCCTCGTCGTAACCCGCTTGCGCAACTTCTTGCAGGGCGAGAATAGAGTTGTAGTAGTGGCCATTGGCTTTAGCCTTACACATCGTACTTTTCACGTGGTGGCGTGAAAATGACGACGTCTTTACGCGGATACCCTTATCGAGGCCTTCATCGCCCAGATATGCCCCCCACTCCCAGCTGGCCACGGCCACATGAACACGAAGATTCCCAGCATGCAATCCCATACCCTCCGAGCCATAAAAAACGATCGGTCGAATATAAGCACTTGCCAGATCATTTTTTTGTACCACGATTTTTTGGGCTTCGTTCAACGTGTCTCTGTCGAACGGCAAATGCATTCCCATAATGTGGGCGGAACGGAAAAGACGCTCGGTATGGTCCTGCAATCGGAAGATGGCGGTACCGTTGTCTGTCTTGTAAGCGCGCACCCCCTCGAACACACCCAAACCATAATGGAGCGTATGGGTGAGTACATGGACCGTTGCATCACGCCACGGTATCAGTTCACCATCCATCCAGATTACGCCATCGCGGTCGGCAAATGTCATAGTCGTTACTCCTCGTCCGGCCAATTTGAATTATGTTGGAGCCGACACCATGTCATGCCGACTCTTGTTCGAAAACCCCTTGCCACAAAGCGGCCACCATACGGCGGGTATCAGCCAAATCGTCCCCACTCACCAGCGGTGCCTTTTCCGCGAGCTTCAAACGGTGCTCCGTCGTCAGGTAACGGCGGTACGCGTCAGCCAGAATCTGATAGTCGGCCTGGCTAACCAGGCCTGTAGCTTCGAGCACATCGAGCACTTCGAGACTGCTTCTCGGACCGGTCAGGTCAGGGTGCATGTGGGCCCACCGAAGAACGTAATATTGGACTATAAACTCAATGTCAACTATTCCGCCTGTTCCCTGTTTCAGATCGAAAGCATTATCGTTTGAACGGTCGCGCGCATCGACCATCTTTTCCCGCATCGCGCATATATCACGCTTCAGCGCTTCCGGATCCCGTGACTGGGTCAACACCTCGGCGCGGATCGCCTCGAAGCGGCGCTTCAACGCCTCGCTGCCGTTGACCATCCGGGCCCTTACCAGGGCCTGATGCTCCCAGTTCCAAGCGCGTTCCACTTGGTAACCATGGTAAGCGTCCAACGAGGTGACCAGCGGCCCGGACCGGCCGCTGGGTCGTAACCGGGTGTCGATTTCGTAGATTACCCCCGACTGTGTCTGCGTGGCGAGCATATGGACAATTCGCTGGCCGAGTCGTCCGTAGTACTGCTGATTAGGCAGGCTGCGATCGCCGCCTTCGGTCATGCCATGGAGCGCAGCGCCATGGTACAAAAACACAAGATCGAGATCGGAGTGGTAGCCGAGCTCGAAGCTACCTAGTTTACCGTAGGCGACGATACCGAATTCCGGCCGGCTAAGTTTATCCACCGGACTCGGTTCACCGTATTCGGCGCGCAAGCCGTTTTCAGCAAGTGTCACCACCGTATCGAGCATCGCCTCGGCTATCACACAAAGTTGGCGAGCCACATCCTCCGTGTTGACAAATTCGAGCACATCGGCGGCAGCCACTTTTAATGTCTGGGCCTGACGAACCTCCCGGAGAATTTCCATCTGGTCCTCGAGGTCATCGCCGCTCACCGATGCCAACCGCTGCTGAATTTCACCATTCAATGATTCAGGGGTGACTGATAATGAAGTCGAGATCGGATCCAGCAATTCGTCCAACAGTAAGGGATAGCGGCTAATCCAGCTGCTGATCCACGCGCTGGCGGCGCTGAGTTTGACCAGTTGCGACAGTGCCAAAGGGTTTTCAACCAATAGCATTAGATATGCGGATCGGCGGCCAATGGTCTCGACGAGTTGGAGCAGGCGCTGAAGCGTGTGGTTCGGATTTTGTGTAGATGCGGCTTGATGTATTAACAGCGGCATGAGTCGATCGACTCGCTCACGTCCGTAGTTCGAATGCGCGTGATATGCCTTGCTGTGTCGAAATGCCTGTAACTGCTCTAGCGCAGTCTTGGGATCCGAGTATCCACTCGCCGCCAGAGTCTGCAGCGCGACATCCTCGTCCGCTGTGCCCAACCACACGTCTTGCACTGAAGTGATTAACGGCTGAGACTCGGCGCGGGTAACGAAAACCCGCTTGAAGTGATTGTGCACCGATTGCATCACTTCATGGATTCGGCGTTCACAGGTGGACCAGTCGCTGTAGCCGGTTGCGAAGGCCAATCGTGTTTGCTCATCGTCTCCTAGCGGCAGCATATGCGTTTGTTGGTCATGCATCATTTGTAGCCGATGTTCCAAGTTGCGCAGAAATAGATAGGCTTGTTTCAATTCCGCGACTACCTTCGTCTCGAGCGCCCCGATACTATCCAGCTGATCTAGTGCCTCGAATAGCCGATTGGACTGCAAAGCAGGTTCGCGACCGCCGCGAATCAGCTGGAAGCTCTGTGCAATGAATTCGATTTCGCGGATGCCTCCTTGACCCAGTTTGATGTTTCGCGCGATATCCTTGCGCTCCAGTTCGCGTTCGATCAGTTGCTTCATCTCGCGGATCGATTCGAACGCGCCATAATCCAGATATTTGCGATAAACAAAGGGGCGTAAACGCGCCAATAGCCGTTCACCCGCCTGTCGGTCGCCGGCAACCACGCGTGCCTTGGTTAACGCATAACGTTCCCAACCGCGGCCATGGGTCTGGTAGTAGTTTTCCGTGGCGTCAAACGACAAGGCCAGTGGACCGCTACGGCCATTGGGGCGTAGCCGCATGTCGACACGAAACACGTAGCCGTCCTCGGTCCTGGTCTCCAATGCCGAAATCAGTTCCCGCCCAAGCTTGGTGAAAAACTGGTGGTTACTAATCGGCCGCTGGGCATCGGTTTCGCCATCCGCGCCGTAGGTAAAGATCAAATCGATATCAGAGGAGAAGTTCAGTTCCCTGCCGCCAAGCTTGCCCAACCCCAAGACAATAAACGGCACCGATTGCCCGCCTGACTTGTCACGGGGCGTTCCCATCGACTCGGTCATCCAGCGATAGGCGTAATCCAGCGCCTGCTGGACACAGCAGTCCGCCAGTTCCGTCATCAGCGCCATGACCTCGTCTAGACAAGCCATACCCGCCAGATCCCGCCATGCGATACGCACCGACTCGCGTAACCGAAACCGGCGCATGACGCGCTGTAACGTGGCCATGTCCGCAACGTTTGCGAACACCGTCGCGGCGCGTCGCATCAGCTCACCTGGGTCGTAGGTACGGTCCAGATCGCCGCTTTGCATCAAGTCCGACACTAAGGCCGGCTTTTGTAGGCAGGTTTTGGCAACGAAATCGCTGCCAGCCCACACCTGGAGCAACTGACGCTGTTGACGGACGTTTATCTTCAGCGCACCCATCTGCTCGCGGGAAGCTGCCTGAAAGTCTTGCCAATACTGTGCCAAGCGCTCTTGCAGGGAGTCGGGAATCCCATCGAAACAGGGCGGTTTTTTTGTTGCCGACAACGTCTTACTCATGGCGCCACAAAGCTCTTTCCTTGCTGGTTATAATCTGACAGCCTAACGGCTTTTCTAATGATCTCACAAACATGATACCGCTCATCGATACCAGGCTCGAAGAATACGCCATCGCCCACTCCCGTGGTGTCTCGCCTTTATTGCAGGAACTCCAGACCTATACCTACGAACACTGTGCCAACCCACAAATGGTGACTGGGCCGCTCGAGGCGGGATTTTTACGAATGCTGGTCCAGCTCATCGGCGCCCGCAGGGTATTGGAGATTGGTTTGTTTACCGGTTATTCGGCACTGGCCATGGCCGAGGTACTGCCAGTGGATGGGGAACTGATCAGTTGCGAGATCGACCACCAGCACTGCGCAATTGCGAAGTCGTTTTTTAGTCGCAGCCCCCACGGCGATAAGATCCGCATTGTGTTGGGACCGGCGCTGGAAACCCTGGACACGGTAATTGGGCCATTCGATCTGGTGTTTCTCGATGCAGACAAGGAAAACTACCGGCAATACTATGAGAAGGCCCTGTCGTTACTCCGGCCGGAGGGGTTGTTGGTAGCCGATAACACCTTGTGGTCGGGTCGTGTGTTGGATCCAAAAAAAGATACCGATCACGCGCTGGTGGCGTTCAACCAACGCGTACAGCGAGACGATCGGGTGGAGAACGTCTTGCTCACCGTGCGCGACGGTATGATGCTGGCGCGAAAACGGACTTAATCAATTTCTACTAGTGAACATGAGCTGGGCCCACAACCGACTAATATTAATGGGTAAGGATCTGGCTTAGGAACTGCTCGGTGCGTTCGGACTGGGGGTTGGTAAAGAACTCTTCGGGTTCGTTCTGTTCGACGATTTGTCCCTCATCCATGAAGATCATCTGATTCGCCACCGTCTTCGCGAACCCCATTTCGTGAGTCACGCACAGCATGGTCATACCCTCCTCGGCGAGTTCGACCATGACATCCAGGACTTCTTTGATCATTTCCGGATCCAGCGCCGAAGTCGGCTCATCGAACAACATGACCTTCGGATTCATACACAATGCTCGGGCAATGGCCACCCGCTGTTGTTGACCGCCGGACAGTTGGCCCGGATACTTGCTGGCTTGCTCAGGAATTTTGACGCGTTCGAGATATTTTATAGCGATGTCTTCTGCCTCTGCGCGGGGCAGCTTGCGCACCCAGATCGGTGCCAGCGCCAAGTTCTCGAGAATGGACAGGTGGGGGAATAAATTGAAATGTTGGAACACCATTCCAACTTCACGGCGTACGCTTTCGATGTTCTTGAGGTCATCGGTGAGTTCGGTGCCGTCAACCACGATGCGCCCCTTTTGGTGCTCCTCGAGCCGGTTGATACAACGAATCAAGGTTGATTTTCCGGAACCGGACGGACCGCATATCACGAAGCGCTCGCCTTTTCTTACCTTCAAGTTG
This sequence comes from uncultured Gammaproteobacteria bacterium, assembly GCA_947259875.1. GTDB lineage: Bacteria > Pseudomonadota > Gammaproteobacteria > Arenicellales > JAANXG01 > CALZGZ01. Next base: position 18,547 of record CAMYNX010000139.1, read on the forward strand.
ATTTCTTTGAGCACATGAAACTGTCCATACCACTTATGCATCGCCTCGATGAGGATGATGACGTCGTCGGCGACCTGGGAGCTGGATTGTGGTGATTCGATGTCGTTCATGCTGTCTCCCAGGTCGTGTATTGCACCAAGGATCCCGGATGATGGCGAAGGGATCGGGCGGTTGGACGCCGCGTTGGAGCGAAATGCATAGCCGTAGCTATGGGTTGAGTGAAGCGC
>CAMYNX010000140.1 GCA_947259875.1 uncultured Gammaproteobacteria bacterium
CTCGCCCACCACCTGGTGCAAAACGAACTGACCCAGGCGCTGGTTTTCACCGCGACCAAACGCGGAGCTCGGCGCATGGCCAAGGTGTTGGATGCCCAGGGTCACGCGACGGCCGCGCTACATGGGGACATGAGCCAGTCGGCGCGCAAACGTACCGTCGAGCGTATGCGCCGCGGCAAGATCCGGGTGCTGGTCGCCACTGATGTGGCCGCCCGCGGCCTAGACATTCGCAGCATCAGCCACGTCATCAACTTCGATCTGCCTACGGTCGCGGAAGATTATATCCACCGAATCGGGCGCACCGGTCGTGTGCAGGCATCGGGCACGGCCATCTCGCTGGTGGCGCCCGACGATCGATCAAAACTGAATCAGATCGAACGCCTCACCGGGCGGAGATTGGAGCGCGGGGTCGTTGTCGGCCTGGAGCCTAACGTCCACACGCCTCGAAACGGGCGGGGGTCCACACACAAACCGACATCGGGACCTAAACGTGGTTCACGTTCCGGCGCACACAAACTAAAAAAGGCTATGCCGGGCGCCAAGAATCGAAACGGTAACCCGCGTAGAAAGGAAAGCCCACGCGGACGCCCGTCGGCAGGCAGGCTAGACGCCAACACGAGTGCACGACCGATACTGGGTTGACGGCAACATAATGAGGATATAACTTGGCAATCTAGAAGATTTCAGGCAGCGAGTAGAGACAACAATGGCACGTAAACCCAATTATTCATTTGAACGCAATCAGCGCGCCAAGGCCAAGGCCGCGAAGCGCGAAGCTAAACGCCAGGCCAAACTCGCCACGAAAGTGGAAACCGAGGATGCGGTGGCGGATGATGCCGCCAACGACTCCTCGAGCGATGCCACATCGGTGAGCAAGGCTCCAGCGAACGACGACTAAATCCGTGAGCTCGTCAGGCGGGGTATGCCGCTGATTGCAGTTGCGCTCTTAGAACTTCGTTCACGTCCAGTAGGCACCCTTCGCATTTATATGCAGCTCTCGCATGAGCGGGCATTCCTTTGGGGGGTTTGCAATCCGCTGGAATGGCTTCCTATCATGAGATTACTTCTGGCTGCATAACCCAGTATTAGCGCCGACTACATAATCACCGGGTAGCCCACAACACCGCCTATTGAGTATGACCACAAAAAACCGATTATGGCGTCATATTATATGTTCATTTACGATTTTATTATGCTAATCGGCAAATCGGGGGTATAGAGCTTCCGGTCCCCACGCCACCACAGCAAGCGGGTCTACACCGGGCGGTTCGTTCGATGTGTAAAGAATCTCCGCAGAATTTCTCCCAAGCAAGTTACGGCAGCATATCGCCGGGAATGCGGCACCTTTAAAATGCTACTCCCTAATCCCTCACAACGGTTGCAATCAAGATGAAAACGTTGATGGCGCTCTTTCGATCATCTTTATATCTCACAGTGCTTTTTGGCTTAGCCTCGGGGTGTGCTTCGACACAACAGCAGAGCACCACCGTTAACTTGGATATGGAGAATGAACGGCCGGATTTCTTTTCTTACGCAGAGGGTGGCAACGATGCGCTGTCGATCAAGATCGCTGTCTCGCGAGTTGACGGAGAGGTACGGGGTTCGGGAAGACTGGTAAAAGAGGGTCGGCGCACCTTTCTGAGCGTGCGCAGCGCGACGCTCTGTACAGATCCTGCCGTCAAACAGAACGCCATACTGCAGACAGACCCGGAACAGCCGGTGGGTGTCTGGACCCCCGCGTGCGTTGAGTTGAACGTTCGGGTGTGGCGGTTTCCGTTTTCCACCAAAACACTTACGCTCAGCGAATGTGAGCCAAACAACACTCAGGTTTGCAATTTGGGTGGCATCGACACGGACCCTCGTGGCGCATGCGTGGACTTCGATAGGGACACGGTGCAGTGGGAAAAAGAGTTTGTGGTTCCGGGGGAAACCGTGATCTTCGTGCCGAAGTTCCAGAAAGATTGCCGTAAAGTCGAATAACTATAGCGGCAAAAGAAGCGAGCTAACGGGCGGTCTGCTGCTATCGGCTCACAACAGCCAGGAACCGAGATTCGCGATCTGGAACGGTGCTCCAAGGAGCGATATCGTGCCGCAGTGGCTGCAATTTTTTATATCGATTCTGAGTCGTCGCCCTGGAGGGCGGGCGGCTGGTGCCACCGGTGACGAAACCGAAGCAATTCATCCGATGGATATTTAACTAGCAGGGCTTTCGATGCGCGAACGATTACAGACATCTGGCACACACTCGTACTGCGATAACGCCGGCTGAAGGGCGGATCTATGGTGACCTTTTCCTTGGCGATGCGATGTTTTTAAATCAACGGCCGGAACGTGTAAACGTGGTCGGGGTGTGAGTCTCAACACGCGACTGCGTTCTCTCGCCATCGAGGTGCTTGATATATATTTTCTCAGTATCATTCGCCCGCGTAATGTTCCTTTGCTTCTCCCTCGCTAACACTCCCAACAGGACTCTTTTAACTTCATTCATCACTTGCGCGTAGTCGTAATCGTCAACCGCCATCAGTCTGAGCAACGGGATTCTGGCACTGATTAAGGTATCTTCAATCGTATCAAGTTCGCTTGGATTCGTACGCTTCGTTTCCAACCGTTGCCTTCTCTCGGACCGTGTCTCTAGTTTGATTGCCAGTAAGGGATTGAAGTCTGATGGACTGCATAGTACAAAGTCGACCCATCGACGGCAGATATCATTCCAGTGTTCTCGATAGTTCGCGTCGTCCTCGGGACGTTCTACAACATGGCCAAGATTAACGCGTGTCAATATAATCAGCGTTTCGGGTCCCACCGCACGGATTAGTGCTTTGTGGAGAGCTTGTTGCGGCAGCGTCAGCAGGGCTCTGTGTCGACGCAAATGTGGTATCCGTGTTCCGACAAACATCGTTGGCCCTTAAATGTGGGTTGCCTAACATGTTATTAGCCTAAAATGTGAGCAAAAACGATGTTGTCCATCCGGCATTACCGGCACTTTGTCAGTTGTTGTTTCCGCATCCCCAAGCATCCGCGTACGTTGGGGCTCTTATTGCCCCGGTTGTGTGATATGTGGGTGAGCCGGTGTCACAGAGGTAAACCCGGGGTATCGGCACCAAAGCAGCCAGGCGGGGGGTAAAGTCCAAGGGTTCCAGGATGATGTGTGTCGTGTCGTCTCGATACGGCGTCTCGGTGAGGGATGCGAAGAACAAACTAGCATACGATCTTAACTACATTAAGAATTATTCCCTGGCGCTGGATTTGTATACCCTGCTTCGAACGATTCGCGTGGTCACATCGAGATCCAGTCGATAGCGTCTCTGATGAATCCGTTTATCGCAATGACACCAGTATCCATATGGAGGGTGCTAGCGCTGGTTTTGCCCGGAACGTTCGAGGATCTCCGCTAACGGGGCCAAGCAGATTTCCGCCGCGAACAAAAGTTTTCCATCATTTACGCCGTAACACGCATAGGAGTGTTGCGTTATCCCGGATTTACCCAAACCTTTTATTCCGGAGACCACTATTGGTTCACCGACCAGAACATGCAGTACATCATTACTCTGCAGAGTACGCAGGCCATCTCTGGCTATTGAAATACTGTGTGACGTGAACACCATGGGCGCGCGCTCGAAATCGTGACCTTCCTTGAGCGCGCGCTCGAGCAGCGCGCACGACGTCAAGCTGACGGGAAATATTTCAGGAAAGCGTATCCGGTCCTCGAGTTCGTCGAAATATTCCGATTGTTCGGCCAGCGAACCTGAGAGAAAGTTCTTGGCATTCCCCACATTCATGAACTTGCGCTTCAGAAAAAACGGATGACCCGCAACGTAAGTGCGATCCGGGACCGAGGAGAGTGGCGGCAGTCTTGAGACATCGAAGTCCGGCAGGAACAACGGCTGTTGTGACTCTTTTTTATAACCGATCAGGACCGCTCCTTGTGCATTTTTCAGCAACACTCGATTGGCCAGTATGCAGTCCGGTTCCGTTTTGAATTGGGATTTTTTTATCTCGAGAGAGACCGGTTGTCCGGGCCGTACCACATTGGCGAAGGTGACCTGATAATTGCTGAATCGCAAGCCGTGATTGTCCACGAGGGGAAATTCGTGGTGGCGGCGGCGGTAACAAAGAATTTGATACTCGAGCAGACACTCGAGTTGAAAACCCAGCACGATGGGACCGCCAAATGGATTTCCCCGGATCCGTTGCCACTTATCCTTGTCATGAAACAGATTGAAGTCGTCAATCGAGTTGCGCGCAGCCTCGATGTGGATCTGCATGAAGTTGAATGTCTGGGCCGGCGGTTTGCTCATCGGTTTAAATCGTGGAATTGCTCTGTCACCGATTAATATTCACCTTAACAGATAAGAGGATCGATCTTCTCTTTATGGTTACGATGCGGTAAAAACAGGTTATAGGTTTTCGCGATGGGGAGACCCTCTACCTAAGAAATATATTTCTATCCATTCACGAGCTTTAAATGGCCTGGATGAGGTTATCGCCTTGATGCTCTGCGTCAACCGCTCAGATCTTACCACCCCGTCGTTGCTCTGCTAGCATGCAATACGGTATTTGTGGGGGATTTTGGTAATGCGATCCAGTCACGGCTTATTCAAGCTATAAGTTATGCCGCCTCATCTTACGAGGCTTCCCCGCGCACTTTCCATAGCATTCCTCACCTGGAACATCGTCCCGGCTGTACAAGTCGCGGAGATTGCCGTAATCATGAGCGCTAAGATAGACGCCGATCAGGATTCGGTTCGTAGTTTTAAACCGGCCGTGGACCACAACATCATGGGCGAATACGACATGAGGGAAGACTTGGACCGTGGGTGCAAGATCGTGACGAAGGTCAAGATAGTGCTGACAGATCTCTGCACCGATTCGGAACAGGCGCCGCGACGCTACGCGGTATGACCCCTTTTAACTATTAGATCTTATCGAAATCGCCGTGCCGGCCGAGGCCGTCCTTGAATCGTGCGGCACCGGCAACCCCGTCTTTCATCAATGCTTCGCGGCCGTTGTACCACTCTTGGATGAGTGCATCGCGGATCGCAAGGCCCCGGCTTTTGATGGCGGAGCGCCGATCGGTGCGTACACAAGTGGGCGGGAAACGCGCAATGTCTTGGGCCAGCTGCTCCGCTTTGCTACGCACTTCACCGTTGGGAACGAGATATTCGCACAAGCCGATCCGCAAGCATTCTTCCGCAGGGACTTTGCGGCCAGTGAGAATGATTTCGAGTGCCCGGCCTTGGCCTACGATTCGGGGCAACCGAACCGTACCGCCATCAATCAATGGCACACCCCAACGGCGGCAATATACCCCCAGATAGGCGTCTTCCTGCATTACCCGGAAATCGCACCACAGCGCCAGCTCCATACCGCCCGCCACGGCAGGCCCGGCAATGGCACCGATCACGGGCTTATCGAGTTCGAGGCGCGACGGCCCCAACGGACCGCGCGGAATCTCGCCACCGTTGCCCCGCGGTCCCGCCGGCGGAATATCGAGTTCGCCAAGTGGATGCTCCTCATTGAGTGTGCTGACGTACTTGAGATCCCAGCCCGCGCAAAATGCCCCGCCCTCGCCATAGAAAACCGCGACGCGTGCTTCACTATCCGCATCGAAATCCAGAAAGGCTTGGGTTAGCGCGTCGGCGCTGTTTGGGTCCATGGCGTTACGCGCCTCCGGGCGGTTGTGGATCACAGTCCAGACGGTTCCGTTTTTTTCGACTTCGACGGTCATGATGATTTCCCCTGTTTCAGGTTAGGTGGTGCGGATCGACGGCGATCATTGTGATCCCCCATTATCTCATCATCTCGACATTCCCCGCAGGCCAACAGCCCGCTAGAATGGCTTCGTATCACGCGATTACTGCTGGCTGCATAATCAGCTGTTGAATGCTAAACGGAGAATGAAAAATGACTGTCGAGATAATTCGTGGTGTACTAGCTTGGTCTGCTGTAATTAATTATGCGCTACTAATATTATGGTTCTTATTCTTTTCATTGGCCCATGATTGGCTATACAGGCTTCATGGAAAATGGTTCACATTGTCACCAGAAAAATTCGACGCAATCCATTATGCGGGCATGGCATTTCTTAAGTTATGTGTATTTGTGTTTAATCTTGTTCCATATTTAGCATTACGAATCGTCGTATGAATCTTAAATCAGCGGGGTCAGACCCCGTTTGTTAGCGGAACTGATGGGGTCTGGCCCCATCAGCTCTCAAACAACGTGCTGATGCCAACCGCTAACAGTTTATACAAATAAACTGGCAGCCGCCTGATGCACTTTTCCCAGGTAGGTGGCGGCGCCGGCCCATTCGTAAATCTCGGGAATAAAATCTTCCTTCTTCCGTGGCGCCTTTGGTGATCATAAACGACAGCGACATCGTCTTGGCCGCCGGCGATTGTGCAAGCTTTTGTTCGAACCGTAGATCAAATCAATGATCCAGGACGCGGTAATCGATCTGCGGTGATGCTGGACTGATGATCGCGTTGTCTATCAAAGGATTTATGCGACTGCCCATGCTTCCATTTCATGCATAGCTGATTGCCGCTACGCCCCTGATATGATGGTTTAGGTGCAATTGGTTCAGGCTTCGGCCTGCCTTACAGACCAATCAATTCGGCGTGATCACCCTGGTTCGTGGCCGTTTCCAGGATCGTCTGCGAATTAACACGCTCCGGGTCATACTCGACCACCGCCAGATGCGGCTTGTCCTTGGGCATATGCACGCTCACCACGCCTTGCAGTCCCCGGATTGCGTCCTCGATATTGGTCCGCTTATTCATACTGAGAATAGGATCAAAATGCACGGTAACGTCAACAAGTTCAATGTCTGACATGACCAATTCCTCCTGCTTGAAAATATATTTCATTTAAAATTGATCAGGAATTACTTCATCATTGATACAAAGATAATTCCAGTTGCATGTATAACAGTTCCAGGGCTTTTATTCTTTGATTGCCGTCAATATTTTTTTCATTTTGCTTTCAAGTATGGGCCTCAGCGGGGTTCTACACCGTTTCTACAGACGGTGGAGTTAAAAGTACGTGCTTCTATTTGAAAATTACCAGCGTCTAGTTCCGGGCACGATACTCAATTCGATTTGCGCTTGGGTCCGGGTTTCGGTGCTCGGATACGGTAAAACTAATATGATATTGTTTTGCAACCCAGGCCGTCGTATCCGCGGGTGTTGGAAAAGAGAGTTGGTCGATTTTGCCAAAGCCTATGAGTTCGATACAAGCAAGCCTGCAGCGGGCGTTATTCGTGTGGATTCTCGCGCATGGGGTGAGTTATCTTTACCTATACGCCAGTGCAATTTGAGAAGCTGGACGACCGTTTTAGAAGTTATTTTCTCAACAAGCCGGTTTGAGCTCAAGAAAGAGGAGGCATGCATGTACTACATGTTGTTTTATGACTATGTCGAAGATTATCTCGAACGCCGCGATGCATTTAGAGAGGCGCATCTGGCCGGGGCAAACCAAGCTTTGCAACGTGGCGAGTTGAAAATGGCCGGGGCATTCACCGACCGCCCTTATAGCGCGGCGCTGATATTTAACGTGGACGACATCTCCGTGATCGAACGTTTTGTTGAAGATGATCCTTACGTACAGAACGGCCTGGTGACAAAATGGACCATCCGTCCCTGGAACGTAGTGATCGGAGGATAGTCGCGCCCTCGTGAAATCGGGGGATCAGAAATCAGCGGGGTCAGATCCCATTGCTGGGAAGATACTGCTATGAAGTCCTACCACTGGGGCATCCTGATTGCGCTTTCTATCGCACCACTCGGTTGCAACTCCCAACCCGACCCTCCCGCAAACGCTTTGGAAGTCCAGTTGATCTTTTGGGAAATCCAGCCAAAGGATCTCACCGTCTTTAACTCGCCGCCACCTTAACCACGCTGAGATGCCTCGCGATGCTCGGAATCACATCTAAGGTTCGCAGTCGGGGAGCGACCGGGTCAGACACCTCCCGCGTCGACAGCCATGGATGGCAGGACTACCTTATTTTTTTTGGGTCTTTTTTGCCCAAGCCTCATTCGCGTGTTTGATGTTTCCGGCCGGATCCTGGCGCCACTCATCACGAAATGACTTGTTTACTTTCATGTAGAGCTTGCCATCGACAATTGTCCAGGCTTCGGGATCGGCTTTGACGACCACTCCACGCGTCATGGCGCCGGCACAAAGACCCCCAAATTGCGGAACATACTGCTCGGGGTTGGCGGCAAACAGATCGCGATGTTTAACGTTAGAGAAATGCCATCGAGCATCCTGCCATTCGAATTCATAGTCCTTGCTGCCTTTCACCGCGCGATCCTGGGTGAAATAAGCCACGGTGTCGTAGCCCTCGATTGCAACGTTATCCGCACCCTTATTAAATAACGATTCATCACCCGCGGCGCTCGTTGGCGGGACCAATACAAACGCTGTGCATAATGCCAATACAACCCATCGGGCAATCGTTCTTGATCGATCGAAATAGCTCATTATCCCTCCCTTCGATAAGACATACGTCATAATTAGTCTCGCGTCTCACAGTCAACTAAAGCCTATCGCTCTAGGTAGACCTCAAACACGAGAATTGATTCCCCATCCATCGGTCGATTTGGCCCGTGGCGCACAAGGGCTAAACAAATAGTAGCGCTTTCGCCACCCCGGCCGCTAGATGGCATTTCGTTTCTCCCTGGAATTGACCCCAAGGGGTGAACGAGCGTGTCACCGACGATAGAAAAGGTCTAAACTAACTGCGCGGCACGCCGCGGCACGGCACTTCTCCTATGACTGAAGGTGCCGGCGTCAGCGCTTGGTCCACCAGGCAAAAACGACATAACGACGATCCGTTAGCTTCTGCCAATTGCACTGCAATGGATGAGAACAAGGTTGAACGAAGACTTGCTGCGATCCTACATGCCGACGTAGTTGGTTACAGTCGGTTAATGGGGCAAGACGAAGTGGGAACGCACCGCGTCCTCAGCGAGTCGCTTCATGCTATCACCGCCTTGATCGAGAACCACGGAGGCAAGGTGATGAACCTCGCCGGCGATGCGGTGTTAGCGGACTTTCCCAGTGTCGTAGAGGCCTTGGCGTGCGCAGTGGACATCCAGCGCGACCTCAAGTCTCGAAACGAGAACCGGCCCGACGACCGCAAGTTTGAGATGCGCATCGGACTCAATTTGGGTGATGTCATCGTCGACCAAGACGACATCTATGGCGACGGCGTCAATGTAGCGGCGCGGCTGCAGGGCGTCGCCGAACCAGGCGGTATATGCATCGCTCGCGCCGTATACGAGCAAGTCAAAGGCAAGATGGAGCTTGACTACGAATCCCTTGGGGATCAAAACGTCAAGAACATCGCCGAGCCGGTGGCCGCTTACCGGGTCATCCTGGATCCCCAGTCTGCCGGCACAAGGGTCGGAAAAAGCAAAATGCAACGCAGGCGTTGGCGATTGGCCCCGGCGGCCATTGCCAGTGTTGCGATCGTCGCATTGGCCGCAATACTAATCTGGAATTATTACCGACCTTCGTCGCCGGCCGGGGTTGAACCGATTTCACGAGGTCTTGAAGCGCCGCAACCGCCGGTACGGCCCTCCATTGCGGTGTTGCCGTTTAAAAACTTAAGCGCTAATTCGGACGATGAGTATTTCACCGATGGCGTTACCGACGACATTATTACCGACCTCTCGAAATTTCGCGATTTGTTTGTCATCGCCAGCAACACCGTGTTTACCTACAAGGGTAAGTCGGTGAATGTTCAGGAGGTAAGCCGCCAACGTTCAGCTCATCGATGGTGCTACCGGCCACCATCTTTGGGCCGACCGCCTGGTTCGGGGCTCCGACGATTTGTTTGCGCTCCAGGACGAGATCGTAAGAACGATTGTCGCGACGATGGCGACAAAAGTCGATGCCGTGGAGCGCGAGCGTATCATGCGCAAGGGCACCAAGAGCCTTCAGGCCTACGACTATGTATTGCGTGGACGGGAGTACCGCTCGCGCTTTACCCGTGCAGCGAATGCAGAGGCGCAGACGCTGTTCAGGAAAGCCATCGAACTCGATCCCCGCTATGGTTCAGCTTATGTCGAACTCGGCTGGAGCTACTTCAACACCATTGTGCACGGTTGGTCCCAGTCTCCCAGTGAGGCGCTGGAGCAGAGCCACGATCTGGCGCAAAAGGCCTTGAGCCTCGAGGGGTCCAACTACGGCGCGCACCGTTTGCTCGGTGCCGTGTATATTAAATGGATGCAATACGATCTCGCGATCACCAATCTGGAACGGGCGCTGGAACTGAATCCTAACGATGCCGACAGTTATGACGCTATGGGTGCGGCACAGCTCTACGCCGGCCAGTCGAAGTCTGCGATCGAGCCACTGGAGATTGCGCTTCGCTTCAATCCCAATGCGCGCCCGAGCGTTTTCGTGCACCTGGCGCTTGCATATTACCTGACAGGGCGCTACGACGATGCCATTGCAGTGTCACGGCAAAGCCTGGGACGCACGCCGAATTTCGCTGTTCACCATGTGCTGCTGGCCGCCGCGCACGCGCAAGCCGGACACGCCGCAGACGCTGAGCATGCCGCCGACAAAGTTCGTCGGCTCGACCCCTTTTTCGAGATCGACTCGTTTGGCACTGCCTTCCGCGATCCCGCGGATCGCCGCAGAATTGCCGAGGGGCTGCGTAAAGCGGGACTCGAGTAGAAATCCCCCAGCGGGCGAAGCCTGGTGTCAGAATTAAAGCAGCCGCAATTTGTGCCTTAAGGCTGTCCGAACGCGTATTAAAGGTAATCGTTTGTACCCGAAACGGGGTCACTGGTTGATTGTTGTTCGTCTCCAACGGCTGCTGCCAGCCGTACCACGCGCTCGTTGGCCAGGCGTAGTCGTTCGCTTAGCCGCTCGATCAATCGGTGCGCCGCCGTCGGTTGTTCACTAATGAGCTGCACAAACTCCCAGCGTTCAAGCTGCTCAGCGGTAACCGGACCTTTTGCGCGTTACACTTCCCAGGACTATTCTATTGCCGGTGCGCTCGGTAATTATCTCAACTTCACCAGTGAGTATACGATATACGAATTCACTGGCCGCCCCTTCGCTTATGATCATTGCTCCATCTTGGAATTCGCGCCACTGCATGGTTCATTTACCTCTTGAATTGGGTGATAACGCGCTCGAAGGTCACGAGGAATCTAAGGGGACAGGATTATGCTAACAACAATAAATGTGTCCCCATTATTGCTCGCGCGGTGTCACTCACGCCAGTGAGGCGGATAAGTCGCATCAAAACCTGGCAGCGCCTCGACACGGCTGCACCATTGCGCTAATCGAGGATAGCGCTCGGCGAACGGCAATAATCGCAGATCCAGAGCGGCGGCGGCGGGTTTGCCGGCGGCACGAAGCAGCGCGGCGATGACTGGGTACAAGCTGATATCGGCAGCACTGATCGCATCCCCGACCAGCCAGGTATTCACTCGTGTCTCAACGTTCCCGAGTTCAGTACGCACGCGCTCAGCGCGTGCATTGAGGATCTCTTCCTTACCCGCTACCAGGTCAACAAACAGTGCGCGCGTGATCCAGCCAGTTTCAGGTACCACATAATTCTCGATTTCATCGATGTTTTGATTGATGCGCGCTTCCGCGGCATGGTTGCGACCAAACAGGGGTGGGTCCGGAAAACGGCGATCGATATAGCGAACGATAGCCATCGATTCCCCCATCGTCAGTTCACCATCGCGCAACGCCGGGACCTTGCCACGCGGATTGACCGCCAGGAATTCCGGACTCGAGAGTTCCCCCTTCGACACCTCGAGTAAACGCGATGCGAATGGCGCACCCTTGAGTGCCAGCGCCAACAGTACTCGCCACGCATACGGACTGCCGCTGATCCAGAAGACTTCGACGGGCGGCCCTTTAGACCGATCGTTGGCCATGGTTGATTCTATGCGAATAACGGAACAGATATATTTGCAGAGCTAGTTTTTCAAAGATAAATCTGATCACACACTATCTATCGTTTTCGGTCGGGGCGTCGATACAGGCCCGAACAGGCCGCAATCAATGTGTATTGTTTGAACCGCCGGTTGGTTTCTTCTTCGAACTCCGACACCGTAGTTTTGTCTATCGGCTCAAAGAAACAAGTGGGGTCTTCGCCCATGTAGTCCCCGTCGTGATAAAAGGCCATGGCGCGGCAACCGCCGCAGGTAAATTGGTACCGGCAGCGCCCACATTTACCCTTTAGTCTGCTGCGATCGGTGATGTTTGCGAACAGCTCACTGTTGTTAACCAGTTGATCCAGGGGCGCGTCCCGGACGTTGCCTGCTGAAAGCGAATCAACCAGCACTGGGCACACCGAAACATCTCCTTCGGCGTTGACCGTCAGCCAATGCCCGCACCAGCAGCCGATCGATGGATTGCGCGGCACGGTGTTGCTACGTGCACCGCCCGAGATGCTTGCGTGAACCTCCGGCGCCAGGAAATAGGGGGTGTAACTGACGTAACCGTTGACGTGCTTTCTCAAAACGGGATGGAAATGGTCTTGAAGATCCTTGCGAGTGAAACGGCCCGCTTCCCAACATCCGTGCCCGGAACCGCGTGGCACGAACGGCGATCGATTGTAGGAAATATCGTTGTCGACCAAGTACTGCACGGTCTTGTCAAACGAGTCAGTATTGAACTTTCCCAGGGTAATGATGACGTGCCGGCTCAGCCCCAGTTCCTTGCATAATTCCAGCACTTCGAGAGTCCGGTCGACCTCGGCATCGCGCGTTTCCCGATTGCTGTCATCAAGTGCGTTGATCCCAACGGCGATCGTGCCTCGCCCGTCGGTCGCATCCCGGATTCTCTCCAGAACCTTCCGGGTGAGCTTCTTACAGTTACTACAAACATTGGAGCGCATCCCCAGATCCGTCGCCATGCGCAGCAGTTCAATTGCATCACGCCGCACGAGGAACTCACCACCGCTCCACACGACCGCCACAGTGTTGAGTTTTTTCGCAGGGACAAGCACACGATGGTAGATTTCATCGGCGGTCAGTTCCTTGGGCTTACTTTCCCGAACCCGCTGTTTGTCGTTGCTACCGGTCATGCACATCGAACAACTCAGGTTGCAGCGTCGGGTGGCCTCGAAGTACAGCATAGAAAATGAGTACGGCGCGGCAGGCCCGCATTGCGCCGCTTCTGCGTTTGCGCGTGTCAAGTTACCACTAGTCTTGTCTACCACTTAATCACCGTGTAGTGCGCATTGACTGGATTAAGGGCCCGATTGTATCGAAATACTGTTTCCGAAATAAGGCTAAGCCCATTATCTATATCAACCACCGCTGAAGTTGGCACGAATTTACCGGCTTACTGTCCAAGGTACAACTAAAGAAATAGTGACGGGTAAAAATAACTCGGTTCCCATTTTCCCTAGTCCGGTAGGCCCGCCATAGTGAGGCCGCCGACAAATTTCTCCAGAATCTCCGGTGATGAATAGGGTAGGGTGCGTCTGAGCACGGACCCGCTAATGTCCGGTTGCAGCTCTCTGAGTCTCTCTAGCACTGCCTGCGCCTTGGTCAGTTGGTCACCTCGAGCCAGTGCGGCACATTGCAGCCGGTATGCGGAGATGAAGCCGGGCCGTAGCCGCGTACACTCGACCGCACAACGCTCGGCATCCGCATAACGGTCAGCCAGATAGTGCGCGAGGCCAATCGACGCGATGAATATGACATTGTGCGGGTCTTTCGGACTCAGTCGCAGCGCCAGATTGGCGTCGGCAATCGCTTCCTCGGAAAACCCCGCATGCGCTTTTGCGAACGCGCGCCATCCATACGCGGCAGCAAAGTTCGGACTCAGGTCGATGGCTTTGGTGTATTGCAATATGGATTCATCGGTGTTGCGGTTCATCGCGTGCATGTAGCCGAGGGCAATATGCGCCCAGGCATCTTGATCATCGAGATCATAGGCCTTTTGCGCCAACTTTCCCGCGATCTCCCGTACCGACGCAAACTTTGTCCAACCCATATGGCTCGCAAATAGCAGCGCGAAAGCCAACATGCTGTGTGCCGGACCATATTGCGGATATCTTTCCGTCGCCAGTTCAAGCAACGCGATAGCTTTCGCGCTGTCGTCTTTGGTCATGTGCCAGAAAGCGGAAACCGCTTGCATCACCATGTCCCATGCATCGAGGTCGTGCTCGGAACGACTGCGGGCACGTAAGCCTTCCGCTGCGAGGATGGCCGGTTCGATTGCGCCGGCGACGTCTTCGGTTATTTCGTCCTGCACGGCAAATATGTCTGTCAGATCACGATCGTATCGCTCCGCCCACAGATGCGCCGAGGTCTGCGCATCGATCAACTGGGCAGTAATTCGCACCTTGTTCACCGCCTTGCGCACGCTACCCTCGAGTATGTAACGCACGCCAAGTTCCTCCGCGACTTGACGAACGTCCACGGCTCTGCCCCGGTATACGAACGAAGAATTCCGGGCGATGACAAACAGCCAGTGTATTCTCGAGAGATTGGTAATGATGTCTTCGGTGATGCCATCGGAGAAATACTCCTGCTCAGCGTCGCCGGACATATTGTCAAAAGGCAGCACCGCAATGGACGGCTTATCCGGCAGCGCCAACGGCTGTTCGTCAGTTGCGGTCACCAGCGGCTCACCGGTGTTCGACCAGTGCCACACGCGCAGCGGACGGGCGATGTTTTTCAGTTCCTGGTCGCCAGCGTCAATGAACGTAGCGTCAATGCGTCCGATGATATTATCGTGCGCGGTGCCAGAAATGACGACACCACCCGCTTTGCCGATTTCCTGTAACCGTGCCGCGATATTGACGCCATCGCCGAAGATGTCGCCACCCTCAACAATTACATCGCCCAAGTGGATGCCGATACGGAAGCGGATCGCGGTATCAACCGCGACGTCAGCATTGCGTTCCGCCATGCCCTGCTGCATAGCAACGGTACATTCAACGGCCTCGACGACGCTGGGAAACTCCAGTAGCAGGCCATCGCCCATCGTCTTGACGATGCGCCCGCCGTGTTCGGCGATCAGTGGATCGATCAATTCGCTGCGGTGGGCGCGCAGGGCGCTGAGCGTGCCGGCCTCATCCTCACCCATCAGGCGCGAATACCCAACCACATCGGCGGAGACGATGGCCGCCAATCTGCGCACAGTGCTCTCGGACATGACCGGAGTTTAGCCGAGGCAATAGGATTCAGGAACAGTAAATCCGAACGGATCAGATCCGATTGCTGTCCCACTAACATGCTATTGCTAATAGGGTCAGAGGGGTCTGACTCCGTTAGTTCGGGCCCCGTCAGTTCTAGCCGAGTAGTCTGAGTTGCGCGTTTCCACGAGAAAACAGGTGGTTTAAGATTCCTATTCGTCAAATTCACTCCGGCTCCACTCGTGTGATGGAATCGTGGACAGTTGACGATCACAACAACGTTCCAACGAGGCCAGAATGACCGATCCAGATTTCGACGTCGTCGTATTCGGTGCGACCGGCTACGTAGGCAAGATCCTGTGCCAGTATCTCACCGAGCAGTTCGGGGTGGACGGCGAGTTGAAATGGGCGGCGGCCGGCCGGTCACAATTCAAATTGGAGACGTTGCGTGAGTCGCTCGGTGACTCCGCCGTGGATCTCACGCTCCTGATTGCAGACACGGTGGACGAAGATGCGCTGCGCCGCATGTGCGGCCAAGCACGCGCCGTGATCTCCACCGTCGGGCCCTACGCGCTCTACGGTGAACCGCTGGTCAGGGCATGCGCCGAGACCGGCACCGACTACTGCGATCTCGCGGCTGAATTCCAATGGATCCGCCGCATGATCGATAGCTACGAGCGGCCGCGCGGTTGAGTCAGGTGCGCGTATCGTGCATTGCTGCGGCTTCGATTCCATCCCGTCCGACATGGGCGTTTACTTTCTACAGCAGCACGCGCGGGAGCGGTTCGAACAGCCTTGTGTGAACATCAAGATGCGTGTCAAGGCAATGCGTGGCGAGTTCGCTGGCAGCACCATCGCAAGTATGTTGAACATCTTCAAGGAGGCCTTGGTTAATCCGGAGCTGCGTGAAGAACTTGCGAACCCCTACTCGCTGTGCCCGACGGGTCATTCGTTCACGGCGCACCAGCACAAAGTCAGGTCCGCCGAATATGATGCGGACTTCGAGGCCTGGGCGGCGCCATTCATGATGGCCGCCGTCAATACGCGGGTGGTGCACCGCTCGAATGCGTTGTCAGCTAACGCCTATGGCGATTCCTTCAACTACGACGAGGCGAAACTGACCGGCCGCGGTGTGAAGGGTTGGACCAAGGCCCTTGGTGCGGCGGCGGGGCAGACCGGGTTGCTGCTGGTCACCGCGTACCGACCATCGCTGCGGGCGCTGGAGAAGATCACGCCGGCGCCGGGTGGGGGGCCGGGTCCGGAGTCCCGGGCGTGCGGCTTCTTCGACCTGGGTTTTGCGGGCGAGACGGCGGCCGGCCACAAGCTCTTCGCCGAGGTCACCGGCGACATGGACCCCGGCTACGGGTCGACGAGCAAGATGCTGGGCCAGGCCGGGGCATGTATGGCGCTGGACTGTGCCAAGGCGGACCGGCCCGGTGGTTTCTGGACCCCGGCCACGATGTTTGGCGAGCGGCTGCTGCAACGCCTGCAGGCGCACGCTGGCCTGACATTCGAGCTGCTGGATCGTCCGCTCGGCTAAGCCGCGCAACTGATGGGACCTGACCGCGCTCGTTATCTGGTACACTTTTATCCTTGGTCAGTCCGGATCAATGAAATGGAAAAAACAATGAAGATAAAAACGTTACTTACCGCTGTGGCTGTTCTCCTTGTCGCGGGGATCACTGGCTGTACAAGCACCTATCTCATTCGCGGCGCCGGAGGCACGACCTGCGCAACTGTCGTTCGTAATATGAATGCGAACGCCGAGTATCGCCATGTCTATAACGCCTGGTTGTCAGGCTATTTGACCCGATACAACTTTGAGCACGATAGAAAACTTGGTAGCGGGTTTGACGACCAGGCGTTGATCGATACAGCACTCCAATACTGTGGTCAGAATCCTTTGGACAATTTCGATAAAGCGGCGGAATACATAATCCAACAACTCCAAGCGAAGAGTTAGCCCGCAAGTTGCGTCAAGCGTTCTGACGCGGCCTAGAAAAAATACCTTGGCTTCGCGCCGCAGTGTGTCTGCAACACCGCGCGATGACCGCGACTTCTCGAGCACCGGTGCGAGTGTAAACGGGTGCTGAGTGCAGGCACCGCCCAGCGCGTCACGCGCTATTGACATTTAGCGCCAACATGGTCCGCGGTGGACGCATGTACGACCGGTTCTGGGCAGAGACCGGCTCGCAGCCCACGACAGACCACCCGCTGTGGGCGTTGCATCGTCAAACACGCGCACCGGCGCCGATACCTGGCGCTGCAAGGAGTGCCACGGCTGGGACTACAAGGGCGTGGACGGTGCCTATGGCGGTGGCAGCCACCGCACCGGTTTCCCCAACATCTTCGGTAGCGCACTGACGCCGCAGTAGGGTTTCAACCTGTTCGCCGACCCCGCCGGGCACGATTACCGTTCGCAGGGGCTGAATTATGGCGACCTCTGGGATCTGGCCAAGTTCGTCGTCACGGATTTATTGTTCTAGAGGCGATTGGTAGCGTCGTTGAAACTACGAAGTACAAATAAATCTGTCCCTATTCTCTCCGCTCATGCGGGCAAACCAGCCTCGATCAGGCCGCTGGTGAAGCGCTCCCAGTGAGCGGGATCCTGAAACGCCCAGTGTCTTAGATCACCGACGCGAAAATCCGCGCACGCGTCGATCAGGCGCTGCGCCGCTTTGGCGGCCGCGTCGGTCTGCCCGGCGTGCGCGCACGCCGTGGTCAGCATGAGCAGAATCCTGGGTACGTCGCGCTGCCGCTGGTCGGCGCGCTTTGCCCACTCGATGGTGGCATCGTAGTCCTCGCGCACGAAGTTACCGAGCGCGATGTCCTCCATGAACCAGTGGTTGGCGGGAAAGCGCGCGTCCGTCTCCACCGCCTTGGTGCTGTACTCGATCCCCGCCTCTGGGTCACCCGCGAAGCTCTTTGTCTCGCCCATCAGACCCATCGCCAACACGAAGCCCGCATTGAGTTCCAGGCTGCGTTCGGCCGCGAGTATGGCGGCCGAGGTATCGCGCTCCCAATGCAGATACAACCTCCCCTGGACCATATGGGCGAAGTCCGAACGCTCGTTCAGCTCGAGCGAGCGGCGAATGTACTGCATGCCGGTTTCGCCGTCCTCGGGCGCGATCGGGCCGTAGCCGCAGATTACCTCCAGCATGGTGCGGCCCCACGCGCCGATCGCCAGCGCCATCGGATTATCGGGGTCGCGCTCGATGACGATCGAGATCAGCTCCCTGGATTTCTCGTAATCGGCACGCCGCGACTGAAATAAGATATGCCCGGCTTGGCCCATCAGTTCCTGGTTGCTCTGTTCCTCGACGGAGCGCTGCTTTGATTTCTCGGTTTCCCGTTCGTAGATCTCGTAGCGCAGCGCGCTGCAGATTCGCACCGCGAGTTCGTCCATGGCGTCGAAGATGTCCTCCAGCTCGCCGTCGAAGCGCTCCGACCAGAATTGCTTCTGCTCGGCCTGGTCATGGAGCTGCAGCGTCGCGCGGAAGCGGTTACCCGCCGCCCGCACGCTTCCCTTGGCCACGTAATCCGCCTCATCGACGGCGGTGACCAGGGAAATGCCGGTCAGCTTGGCGAGCGCCCCCGACACCTCGTCATCGATTTCCGCTGCCAGGTTCTTGGTTTCGTCGTCGCCCCCGAGCGCATCGAGCGGCATCAACACCAGATTGGGCTGCCGGTCCGGTTTTCCGTCCGCGTCGTCGGTCGCGGCGTCTCCTACCGGTAAGGTCACACTCTCGTCGGGATGCCAGTGCAGTACGCGCACGGGCTGGGCGATATTCTTGACCTTGTATTCCCCGCCGTCCTGGAAGACGACGTCGATCTTGCCCGCCACTTCCGCGCCGACCTTGTCCGCGATGCACACGCCACCCTGGACCGCGATTCCCTCGAGGCGTGCCGCGATGTTGACGCCGTCGCCGAGAATATCGTCGCCCTGAACGATGATGTCGCCCAGGTTGACGCCGATGCGAAACGCCATGCGCGTATCCTCCGGCAGATCGGCGTTGCGCTCCGCTAGTTGGCGTTGCAGCTCGACTGCGCTGCGCACCGCATCGACCGCGCTCGAATACTCGATGAGAAACCCGTCCCCCATGGTCTTGACCATGCGCCCGTTGTGGCGGGCAATGGAGGGATCGAGCAGCTCGGTGCGCAGGGTGTTGAGGCGGGTGATCGTACCCTCTTCGTTCTGGCCGACGAGGCGGCTGTAGCCGACCACATCGGCCGCCAGGATGGCCGCGAGCCGACGAGAGACCTTGTTCTCACTCATCCCGACCTCCCCAGTCTGGTTTCAAATTCTGATATTCAGTCTATCACCAGCATACCGTCAAAACCATTTGTAAAATATCGGAGCAGATCTATTTTCAAAAACATAAATCTGTGCGCTTATATTCCTTGATCTACGCTTATCTACACAGCAGACCGCGTCATTCAAGTGTATCTATCAGCAAGCAGGGGCTTATAATTCCTATCTAGTATTCAACACAGATCAGGCATCTTGTTATTGTGCTCCAGTGGGTAGGAACAGGAAAAACCGATTACTCAAATTGACTTTGCGGTGTGGATTCGCCTGGTGTACGGCAGTTTTTGTTCCCACCGTACCCGCGGCCGATCTTGTCAGCTATACCATGGTGCAGGACGACGGAACCTTAAAGATAAAAGGAAAAATCGTTCACTTATACGGGATATACGTGCCAGACACTGGACGCACGTGTCGGACCAATGTGCGGCCGGTACGCTGTACATCCCGGGCGGCACATGCACTGGAGTTCAAAATTGGGTCGAGGTTCGTGCGCTGTGAGCGCAAAGCAACAAATCCTGACCGCAGCCTGGTGGCGCAATGTTACTTAGAGGAACAGGACTTGAGCGCTTATCTCCTGGAACGTGGTTGGGCGGTGGCGACCCCCGGCGCGCCGTTTGAATACCTGGCCATGGAAAAAATCGCGCGGTCGCGAGGCTTCGGTGTTTGGGGGATTCCAATCGGGGAGCCCTGACTTTGGTGTTAGCAGGGGGTACCGGCCCGGGAGCAGGGGCATGAAGACAGCCAACTCTCCAGGGTATATGGGTTCTCGCTGTGCGCAATGTTGCAGATTTATTTACAGATCAATTTTCACGGAAATAAATCTGTCGCCTTATTGTAAACTAACCGCTGTAAGGGCAGGGCCCATTAGGAGGAGCGGTAACGATGCGAAAAGTGTTAATCATTCTGACGGCGTTGGTTCCAGTGTCGCTGGCGCTGGCCGGTGAAGCGGCACAGCTGCCGCGAACCGTGGACGTTCACAAGCAGGCCGATCCGTCCATGGTGCTATTGATTGCGCAACAACAATCGGGTGCCGCGTCCGCAGACACCAAAACGTTGTCCGGGGAGGCGTTGTATAACAGCGACAAAGCGCCGGATTCGATGCTGTACGACAAACCGCAAAAAGTGATCGACGGCGTGTGGTCGGCGATTGGCGCGACGGCGCCGCGCACCTATGCGAATTCG
>CAMYNX010000141.1 GCA_947259875.1 uncultured Gammaproteobacteria bacterium
GTGACAAAGACAAAGATCAATAAGAACACCAACGGAATGACTATGAGATTTGTCTCGTAGGCTGCCTCGTTGATGGCTGCGGTCACACCAATGAGTCCGCCCGCCAGTTTTATCGAGAGGCCTTCCACTTGCGCCGCCGCAGATTGAGTCCATTGCTTTGCCATGTAGATGGCGCGCCGAATGGTTCTACCTTTATGATCTTTGTAGTAGAACACCATATTGGCATTCTGTTCATCGGTATCGAGGAACTCGAGAAGGGCGCCGGCGATCGGACTGGACATCATATACATGAACATTAGACCCGTTGATTCGCGCGAATCGCGGGGGAACGTCAACCAGCGCGGGTCGTCACTGTGAATAAGACGATTGACCTGGGAAATGAGGTTGGGCAGCCCTTTGGTGCCACCCAAATCCGGATCTGTCAGCATATGGTTTTGGAAATCCGCCAATGCGCGTACGACCTCCGGACGCTTTAAGCCGCCCTGCTTTTCGGTTTGCGCGATGACGTATAACTCCTCGGAACCGGGAAACAACGTATTGATTGCCTTGGACGAAACGTTGTAGTCATGATGCGGGTATAACAAAGGAGAGCCGGGCTCCGCCTCGCCGATTTGCACCCAAGAGCTGAAATATCCGCCAATGACGTAAAAACCCGCGACGACGAGGAGCGTGGTAACAGCGCCTGTACGAGTATCGGATACCTTCGCGACCCGGGGGACGAGAGAACGCAATAGGTTGTGACGTGCCTCCAATCTCTTGGGCTGAGGCAAAAGCTCCAGGATTGCCGGTACCGTGATCAATACGGTGAAGATTACGCTACCGGCCCAAAGCGATGCATAGATCGCGAGCTTGTCGTTGATCGGCACAGAACCCAGGGCAATGAGCAACAATCCGATGGCGTCCGAAATCACCCCCAGCGAACCGGGCCGGAACAGATTCTCGAATGTATTTCGCGCCGCGCTCTGTTTATCGTTGGTGAGCTCGAGTTCGTGATAATAACACTCGACCATCTGGATACCGTGAGACATTGCCCGGGCCGAAATCAGAAACGGCACGACCATCATCAGCGGGTCGAGGTTGTAGTTCAAAAGTGACAGTATTCCCAAGCCCCAAATAGTCGTCAGTACGATACCGAGAATCGGCAGGAGAATACCGTAAGCCCTACGGAAATATACAATCAGAAGAACCAGTATAATCAAGACCGTATACAGAAAAATCTGCACGATCTCGCCGACGTAACTCGTGACCCAGCCAATCAACACCGGTTGGCCGGTGGCGTGTATCTTTATTCCGGGGGTCGACTCCTGTTTACGGATTGCCTGAAGTTCCAGGAAAACCTTTTCGTAATCCAACTCGCCTTCATTCAACGTTCCCCGGATCAGAGCGGCTTTGAAGTTAGGAGAGACCAACAGTCCATAGACGCGCGGATTGGAGATGACATCCGCTTCCATCCGTTTGAGTTCTTCCGGCGTGTAGTCATATTTTTGCGGATCGTAGTGTGGGTTTGATTTTACCGTGCCTTCTACGGTCATCCAGATCTTGCGTACATTACGGTGGGTAACACTGGTTACCAAGTTGTGGTTGATCCCAGTGAGTGAATCAACCGCCTGGGTAATACGATGAATGCGTTGCAGGGTCTCGTTGGTGAAAATCGATCCTTCGTCGACCTCGAGGGCAACGATGACGTTATTGGCCCCTCCAAAGGTGTCTCGGATCTGGTTGTGCAGCTGTATATATTGATGTTCCTGCGGTAATAGATCTGCGAAGTCCGAAGCCATGCGTACGGCGGGTAACTGCAACGCAAAGAACGCGGTTATTAAGAAGATTACTCCCAGCGTTAGCCATGGGTGTGCGAAAATGATACGGTCGATCTTAACGAGTTGCTGAACGAATTTGACCATCGTGAGGCAACTGTGATTAACGTTTTGTCAACTCGGCCGTCTTGATGACGTGGAGCGCTCCGGCTCCACCCCCAATCAACAAGCCATCACTGGCTACGGGTAAGGCCGCACGCAGAAAGAAGCGCACCGGATAACGCAGATCCATTCGGTTCCACCGTCGGTGTTCGCCGGAAAAATCGCTCCCCTCCAGACGCAATACGGTGCCAAAATCGCCAACCGCATACAATTCGTCACCTTGCGCCGCGAATCCATAGATCGGGGCATCGGTCTCGGTCACCGCACGTTGCCAACTCTGGCCGCGGTCTTCCGTGTATAAGATCGCACCACTCAGACCAGCGACCCATCCACGGTCAGGTTCGAAAAACAACGCCGCCATTGGATAAAAGTCATCCGGCATGGGTTCTCCCCGCTCCCAGGTTTCTCCGCCGTTTTCGGTATGCGCCACGGTGCCGAACTCGCCCATAACGAGTCCTTGTTGCTTGTTGAAGTATTTCACGTAGGTGAGGATGAGATCGTCGTCCAGGGACCCTATTTGCCAGGAGGCTCCCAGATCTGATGAACTCAGGATGCTGCTGAAGCTTCCGACAACCCACAACCGCCCGCTGGGATCACAGGTAAGCGCTTGGGGCGTTTCTTCTGACGCCAGGTCCTTTACGTGCCAACTTTTCCCGTTATCCGTGGATGTCCAGATTCGCCTTTCCACTGCCAGAACCGCGATGGAACCGTCGGGACAGGCGGTAGCATCTATGAATGACGGTGTTTCGTCTATTTCCCGCCGCGTCCACGCCTGGCCGTTGTCTGTGGACGTGAGGATGACGCCGTACGAACCCACCACGACCAAAACGTTATCATTGCTGACCGCCGCTTGGAAACGATCCGAGCGTCGGATCGGTTTGTTGAGTTCGGATTGCACGCCGTCCAACACCAGGGGCGCTTCGCAACCTGCAAGAAGCGTTACGGTCGCAAGCAACAGTACCCGCTTGACCCAACCGGTCAGTTGAGCATTGCGACCACAATCCGTGACGGCCCTCATAGATGTATTTATTTTGATGTTCCTCAGTGGCTTCAAAGGCCCGTCGGGATGACGTATATATTTTTGATCGACGGTCATAATAAACACAATTCCCAGCCAGCACGAAGCAAACCGGCACCACATGCGGTCGCGCCCTGAGGTCGGCGGGTGCAACATGCGCTATCCGACAAACGTATCCCGGTCTTACAAACCCGGACGAGCACGGCTCTGGTTACCGCGGCAGGATTGTATGGGTTAGCCGGGAATCGCCGCCAACGCCCGGTCCAACTGTTCGCGGGGGGTGTAAAAGTGGGGAGAAAAGCGTATGCCACCGCCGCGAGAGGCGCAGATGATGCCTTGGTCGCGGAGCTGTTTAAACACATCATCCACCGACAAAGACTTCGAGCGAAATATCACAATCCCTGCATAACGCCCTGTTTTATAACTAGTAGTGCACTCGAGATCCGAACGTGCCTGGATTGCATCGAACAAGTGCTCGGCGTGCGCGAGCACCCGCCGCTCAACGGTCTCCATACCGATCTCCGCAAACAGATCCAAGGTCGCGGATAGGGCGTGGATGCCGATCATGTTGGGGCTGCCGCATTCGAAGCGGCGTGCAGACGGTGCCGGTCGCCAGTCCCGTGCGTCATAGTCGCTGAAGTTCTCGCGCATGTGCCAGCCGAACTGATGCAGGGCCAACCGTTCTCGCCAGGGTGGCGCACAATAAAACACCGCTATCCCTTCCGGGCCCAACAGCCATTTATGCGCATCTGCGGCGAGAAAATCGATGTGCGCAGCCTGCACGTCGACTTCAATCGCGCCGACCGCCTGAATGGCGTCCACGCACAGGGCGATCTCCCGCGCATGACACAAGGCGCCCAGCTTCACCAGATCGAGCCGCAGACCGCTGGCGAACTGCACGGCGCTGATCGCGATCATCCGGGTACGCGCATCGGCCGCAGCAATCAGGGCGTCTTCGGGCTTTTCGGTCTGTGTGAGCGACACTTCGCGCACCGACACGCCGCGGTGACGCAAGGACTCCCACACAATGCGGTTAGAGGGGAATTCCTCGTCGCTGATAATTACGTTGTCTTCAGGCTGCCAGGGAAAACCGTAGGCCACCGTCGACAACCCTTCGGAGGTATTCTTTAACAGCGCAATATCATCGGGTGCGGGGGCATGGATCAGTTTCGCCAGCTGCTCGCGCACGCGGGTCTCCATGGCCATCCAGCGCGGGTAATAACGCGCCCCTTGTGTTTCGCACTCGTGCACAAACCGCCGGATCGCATCCGCGCTGCGCTTGGGAAGCGGGCATATCCCGGCATGGTTGAGATAAATGACCGATGAATCCAAAGGGAATTCAGCGGCGAGGTAGTCATCATCTTGCATAGTGCTTGGCCAGTTTGCGGATGTGGTCTACGGGAGACGGGGCGTTCATACGCAACTCGTCACAGAATCCTGATTGGAAACATAACATGGCGGGGTCAAGCCGCCTATTACGCCTGGGCGCCTGACCGGTGAGGCGGGTGACAGGCGCGGGCACGCGAACCAAAATCTATCGGTAAACCAAGCTTGATTCATCGTCCATGCCTGAATCCAAGGGATTCGCCTAGCCACGTATAATAACGATCGTCTTTGGCGCGAGCTGTTTTCGCGCTCGCAGCGGCTATATTGCTGATTAACACGACGTTCAAATCATGATCGAAAAACAAGCATTCCTGAAAATAGTCAGTGCGACGCCCCTGGTTTCGGTGGACTTACTCATGAGGAACGGCGCGGGTGATGTGTTGTTGGGACGGCGCCGCAATCGTCCGTGCCAGGGCTATTGGTTCGCCCCCGGGGGCGTGATCACCAAAAATGAGTTGATACGGGACGCGGTCAAACGTGTCGCCGCGGAAGAATTGGGGATCGGGATCGGCTTCGAGGAGGCGAGATTCCGTGGGGTATTCGAACATCTCTACGATGAGAATTTTCTCGGTGAGCCGGATATCAGCACCCACTACATCGTATTGGCGTATGAATTTCGGTGGCCGAAAGAGAGTCCGTTGGTGCTGGATGATCAACACTCAGAGGCGAAATGGTGGCGTATCGAGAAGTTGTTACAAGACCCAGGGGTACACGAGAATACCAAGGCCTATTTTCGTTGAATCGAGCCAACTGGGACCAGAAACATCTGGCCGTTACCGCGGGAGAGCAGACAAATTGGGTAAAGTGATTGTGGTGACCGGCGGTAGTCGGGGCATCGGCGCGGCGACCGCGCAACTTGCCGCACAACGGGGTTATGCCGTGTGTGTCAATTACCGCGAGAACCAAGCGGCTGCTGATGCGGTGGTGCAACGCATCGAGGACATTGGCGGCACCGCCATCGCGGTCGCCGCCGATGTGGGATCCGAGGCCGATGTGATGCGGATGTTCGCATTCGTGGACCAAGAGCTTGGACCGCTCACCGCACTGGTCAACAACGCCGGCATCGTGGAACCGCAGATGCGGGTGGATGAGATGGATGGTGGTCGCCTGGCGCGTATTTTTGCCACCAATATTGGCGGGTGTTTCCTGTGCGCCCGCGAGGCGGTACGGCGCATGTCTACCCGATATGGCGGTGCAGGCGGGGCAATCGTAAACGTGTCATCGCGGGCGGCGCGCCTGGGTTCCCCTGGCGAATACGTCGATTACGCGGCCTCAAAGGGGGCGATCGACACCTTGACGATTGGTCTTGCGCGGGAAGTCGCCACCGAAGGCATCCGCGTCAACGCGGTACGGCCCGGCGTCATTTACACCGACATTCACGCCAGCGGCGGTGAACCAGAGCGCGTGGACCGCGTCAAGGAGACCGTGCCCATGAAACGTGGCGGGCACGCCAGCGAGGTGGCGCATGCGATTTTGTGGTTACTCTCCGATGAGGCCGCGTATTCAACCGGAACGTTCATCGATGTGACCGGTGGCGCATAGTGGGCGGGGCGTGGGGGCTAATCAAACTAAGCGATACCCTAACATCCTTGCTGCGTTTCGTAAGATCGTGAGCAAGACAGGGTCTGCGAGCGCACGATGAAAGCTCGGATGCTTGAGGATCACGTCTAAGACTTCCGCTCGGTCCGTGACAACCGTAGCCGGCGCGTTGGCGTGCATCGAGGTAGAGTTGATCCCCATTCCAATGGCCTGTGTCGTAGATTAGATAATGCGGGCCCGGTGTGCGCGTGATCGTGTAAAGACCGGCGCCGGTATCGACGATTCTTGTGTAGACCGTCTGACTGCCGGATCGTCGGCGTGCGCGAAGGGATTAATGCTGAGTGTGACCACCAGTCCAATCGGGAGATTTTTCAACCAACGCATTCTAATTCTCCTTTACTGACGAGCGTCTTCGCTCAAAAGTAACGAACACTCTAGCCCGCATATTGCATCAGTATCCGGGAAGCTGGCGCAGGACAGGGGCGACTGAACGCCGGACTGGAACGAGAGTCATAGCCGTAGCTATGGCTTGAGTGAAGTCCAAGTGCAGGCGTGCCTGGACCAGCCAGAGCCCGGATAGGACACCGGCCGTATACAAAACGTACCCGGGCCAAGTGGATTAGATTCGGTATATAGAATCGGTTTTTCATTCAGTTACGTCAAGGCCGGTGGCCGACTGGTGCAATATGCGGGCTAGTAGATATGAAAAGCGTTCATTTCCAATAGCGTCTCGTACAACCGGTCTTCCGCAAGCTGCGTATCCGGGTGTTGTTCGCCGAGAACCTGTATGCGTACGTCAAGGACAAACTCCTGCAACTCACATCCCCTCTCAAACTCGCCCTGTGCGCACAGGATCTCGGCCAGTTCGCTTATTGCAGAAAGGGTTAGTGGATGCGTTTCCCCCATAGACAATCGACGCACGCTCACAACTCGCTCCTGTAAAACACGCGCTCCGTCGAATTCTCCCAGCGCAAACAGCGTCTCCGACAGGTTCTCTTCGTTGGATACAACATCGGGGTGCCTCGGACCCAATTGCCGGCGCTGAATCGCCAGTGCTCGCTCAAACAGACTGCGCGCCCAAGTCAGGCGTCCCTGTTTGCGA
Source organism: uncultured Gammaproteobacteria bacterium (assembly GCA_947259875.1). Lineage (GTDB taxonomy): Bacteria > Pseudomonadota > Gammaproteobacteria > Arenicellales > JAANXG01 > CALZGZ01. The sequence continues at coordinate 6,962 of CAMYNX010000141.1, forward strand.
AACCGTACCGCCAATTCCTGCGTTGCAGATAACGTCTCCGGGTGTTCCTCTCCCAGCGCCTGGCGGCAGGATTCCACCACCCGCACCCGTGAGATGTTTCCAATATTCGCGACACGGTCGATTTGCGCTGATGGCTGACTGTTCATGGGTACCAGCCTAAACGTAACGAATCGTGATTTCTGTGAATAATTACCAAAATCCCGGCGGAGTATTCACGGAAATCCCCAGAACGGCAGCCAGCGCGTAATCTGATTTTGCTAATTGGCACTTACGGCCAAGACCGGGCATTCGAGCACCCGAAAAAACATTAATTCAAACGTCGGGTACGTAAAGTGCTCCAGACGTTTTCTATCAGGCGTTGCTGAGCGGCAGAATATCGAACCGCACAACTCAAACCGGCCATTGCGACGCAACGCGCAGGCTTTGCACAAGCGGTCAATGGCTTCATCATAAACCGCAACGCCCCAAGGTTGTCTCACCGCTAGACATGCCCAAACGAGATCGCCGTCATCAATGACTGCAGGTGACATGTCGCTCATCCATGGTGCTCAATCAAATAAATCGGGCGACCACTACAATCATCGTCGAGAAAAGTCAACGATTACAAGCCGATCCGATTTATAGGAGGCACAGGTCCGGGATGATCGGCCAACAGTTGCCCTATGTCGAACGGACTGACCCTGCAGGGGTTTTCGAGCGTACCCGGCGTTGACGCCAGCGATCGATAGGTGCCTCCACGACTAAATACAGCAACAGCGCTGTTGGCACTACGCCGAGCAGCGTCAGAACTGCTCCCCGCACCGGGCCGAAGTTTTCCAGCAGCAGTAAGTAGAGTGGATAGTGAACCAGATAAATCCCGTAGGAGAGATCACCCACCTTCCGGTCCAGTGGGACATTCCGTGTGCGGTGGAACAGCAGTGGAATACATAGTGCCAGCAATGACGCGATAATCAGGCTGTCGAACGCGCCTTCCTGCTTGTAGACTAGCAATGCCGCCCCCAGCGCCACCAGATAGCCCCACGGTTCGATACGGACCATTACGATACGCAAAGGGGCGGCTGGCTGAAGCCCTGAGAAGCGCACGTAACCGTGGTACGCGCAAGCGCCAAGAAAATAGAAAAATGCTGCTGATCCGACAAAATGGTAGGACCACACCACTGGGTTCCACCCGGCAACGTGCGCCACCACATGATAAACCAGTCCGAGCGCGCACAGAGTCAGGGGCCACCGCAGCGAGCGGCGTAGAATTAGTGGTGACACCAGGTAGTAGGTTGCTTCGATGGCTATGGTGAAAGTGGGATGATTAACCAAAAAGCTAGCACCGTTATGACTCGGGCAGATGGTAAACGGGCACCAGGTCACACCCGTGGACGGGTCGAAGCGAAGAAACCAGATCCAGTCCTGACCCAGAATGAACACGTTGGTCAGGAATAAATAAGTAAGTGCGGAAGCGTCGAGGGCGCGCACGTACGTAAGGAATTGATCGGTGGTGTTGGTCAGTCTGAAGAGCAACACTTCGCCGGTTACCCAGAACTGCACAATAACCAGCGCCATGACCGCCATCATCGGTGGCCACAAGCGGAAAAAGCGGTTGCTGTAGAAAGTGCTGTTGAGGCTCGGGGCCACGTACTTTTCGTTCAAGATCAAGGCCATGTAGAACCCGGAGATCACGTAAAAAAGCTGCACGGCGAGGCGCCCATCGGGAAGTGAAATGCCGAAATGTTCCGCGGCGCGGACATGAAAGTACACGACCAGCATGGCGAGGCAGAAACGCACGGTGCCCATGAGTCAGGCTTTGATCTCGTTCACATCACAGAAAGTGGGGAGAGAAAAGTTCGTGAACCCGCCTTCAACGCGTCAGGCATCACGGATAGGAAGGATAAACCACCGGTCTCGCGGTGAGAAGGACCTTGCGGGCGGCTTGCGGTCTATGCATCCAGGGGCGACCAGTTCGGAGTTTGCCGGTGGCGCCCTTGCCAGAGCTGGTGGCGTTTGCGGTGATTCGGGGCGGCGTACCGGATGATCCAAAAAGCGCTTCACAACTGCCGGGTCTTCGGTACTGGCGATCACCTTGACGGTCCCACCTTAAGCAACGTGAAGGACCTCTATATCGATTCTGAATACGTGGTTCACCAAAAAGCAGACGTTGAAGCATTTGTACCTCGAAGATCCGGGTCGGGTCCAGGCGTTGTCCTGCCGGATGAAAATTCCTTCCTGAGCAACACGTCGATGGTGCGGCGCACAGCGGACAGGGGGTGCTATCGGTAGCCGGTTAGAAAAGCAAAACCCGCCGTATCCACGCGAATTACGCAGTCCGGAATTTCGCTTCTTCTAATTGCGAAACGATTAGGCCAGTTCCTCCGAACGTCAGATCGCAAGCTTAAACAGCTCGACCGGGTCATGCTTCCCGCGGACTGTGACTTCACCCATGGCCTCCAACGGATAGGTGTCAGTGAGCAGTGAGACGGTCGTGCCAGAGACGAGAACACGCGTATCGTAGTCTTTGTTTAGCTGCTCGAGCCGAGCCGCCAAGTTCACGGCATCCCCATATACCGTATAGTTGACACGATCACCCGAACCAACGTTGCCGGCAATCACCGTCCCGGTGTTGATTCCAATCCGGGTGCGCAGGGCTACCCCTGCAAACGTTCGGCCCTTTAGGACCCGTTGTATTTCACACGCAGCCCTAACCGCTTGGTCCGCGTGACGAGAATCTTCTACGGGAACATTGAACGTTACCAGCATGGCATCACCGTGGAACTGATTGACCACACCCCCCTGCCGTTTGATTGGTTCGATA
>CAMYNX010000142.1 GCA_947259875.1 uncultured Gammaproteobacteria bacterium
CGTGGGACAACACCGAATTGTCGTTGAGAAACCTTTCGGCACGAACCTCGCCAGCGCCCGCGAGCTTAACGCTGAACTGCATCGCCATTACCAAGAAGAGCAGATCTATCGGATCGATCACTATCTGGGTAAGGAGACCGTGCAGAATCTGCTGGTGTTTCGCTTCGCTAATTCGGTCATCGAACCATTATGGAATCGTCACTACGTCGATCACGTACAAATCACAGTCGCCGAACAAGCGGGTATTGGCGAGCGGGCGGGCTACTTCGACCATTCCGGAATGTTGCGAGATATGGTGCAGAATCACTTGCTCCAGGTGCTCACGTTGGTGGCTATGGAGCCGCCAGCTAATCTGGACGCCGACACGCTGCGGGACGAAAAGATCAAGGTTTTGAGATCGATCCGAGCGATACCGTCGGAGTCAGTCGATGACTTTGCGCTGCGTGCCCAATATGGGACCGGCGAGATCAATGGGGCAACGGTCCCGGCCTACAGAGACGAGCCCGGCGTGTCCTTTAATTCTATGACGGAAAGCTACGTGGCGGTCAGGTTTCACGTTGACAACTGGCGATGGCAGGGGGTGCCGTTTTATCTACGCAGCGGCAAGCGGCTCGCGGTGCAGCGCTCCCACGTGGCGATCCGCTTCCGGGATCCGCCGCACCAGCTTTTCTGCGACACGCCGTGCGAAGACGTGGATCCGAACTGGCTGGTGCTCGCCATCCAGCCGGAGGAGAGTATTCACTTTGAGCTGTACGCGCGCGAGCCCGGTTTGGTGATGACGCCCAGAGTGCTGCGGGTCGATACGGACTATCGGGCCGAACACGAGCAACGGCTGGACGCCTACGCCACACTGCTTTTGGATGTGATCGAGGGCGACCAGAGCCTGTTCATTAGGTTCGACGAAGTGGAGATGGCTTGGCATGTGATCGAGCCAGTACTCGAACATTGGAACCGGACGAGCGAGCGTCTCTATACATACGCCGCGGGCAGCTGGGGCCCCAGGGAGAACAGTGTCTTGTTCGAGAAGCGGTATCAGTCCTGGCGTAATGCGTTGTGAGCGAGTTTCGGCTGCGTTGGCATGTCTATCCGAACGTTGATGAGCTGGTCGAGGCCGTGGTTAACGCTATCACCGCTGAAGCTGCGCGGGCGATTGCGGCCGCTGGGAGCTTTCTCATTGTGCTCGCAGGCGGTTCGACTCCTCGGTCAATCTACGCACAACTCGTTGACCTTGATACGCCGTGGAGTCAATGGCGCGTCTACTTCAGTGATGAACGTTGTCTCCCGGTCGGCCATCCGCAGCGCAATGACACCATGGCCCGCGAAGTCTGGCTCGATTACGTACCTATCCCTGCCAGCCAGATTCATACGATCCCGGCCGAACTTGGACCGAACGCGGGCGCAACGACGTACGCACGCGAAATCGAGGGGGTAGGGGCGTTCAATCTGACGCTACTCGGTCTCGGCGAAGACGGCCACACGGCCAGCTTGTTCCCCAGCAATCCGCTAGGTGACCAGCCTGATGCACCTGACGTGCTGGCCGTCCACGCGGCGTCCAAGCCACCTGCCTCTAGGGTAACGTTGAGTGCAGCGCGCCTGAGACGATCGCACTCGGTTCATTTAATTGTCGTGGGCAAAGAGAAACGCGACGCCGTTACGCGGCTGCGACACGGTGCCGATCTGCCGATTCGATCCGTAACACCAACGAACGGCGTCGACGTGTTCGTTGACGACTCTGCCGCTCGGCAATTCGGGGGACAGTTTACTTAATTCTATGTGCGCTTTAGCAAAGCGGGGTCGAAGCCGAGTTTCGCAGTAAGGTCTCGTATCTCAGCGGAGGACATCGAGTCGAAAATTGGATCCGACCCCACTGCTGTCCCACTAAGTGGAAAGGTCAGCGTCAATAATACTTCATCTATAAACGTCTTGGCCGATACCACAAGATATAGAGACATGAAACCAAACTCGTGGTGATATCCGCTAGTAAGAATCATCAGTGTGGCCCAGGAAAGCCACTCCCACAGAAGTCATCCCGAGATGCGCAGCAACGAGGGATCTTACCGTGTTAAGGGTAGCTACCGTCAGCCAGCACGGTGAGATTCCTCACTGCGTTCGGAATGACATAAATTGCTGGCACTACTTGTTAATGGGACAGCAATGGATCCGACCCGATCTTTCCCAGACCCCGGCGACTTCGTTCAAATTAAGTATACTGTCCCCGGAATTCACAATGACTGTTTCGCCCACCTGGAAATTTCGTCAGATGCAGCCTGGGGAGATGAACATCGACCCGATCGAGGCCGAATTCTTCTCCACCGAAGCCCTTGGCAGCCTGGCCGACGCACTGGTGCGCGAGGCGATCCAAAACTCCCTCGATGCCCGACTTCCCGATCGGCAACTCAAGATTCGCGTTTCGTTTCCACGCCCGGACCAGGCGCTGAAAGGGGAACGTAGGGACCCTTACATGTTGGGTCTTGGAGCGCATCTGCACACGAACCGCAGTGGGCTCACCAATTTGCCGTCTGCGAGCGAGCCGCTGAACTACGTCGTCATCGAGGACTTCGGGACGCGTGGTCTACAGGGCGATCCATCGCAGAGCGAAGATGTCGAATTCGATGCTACCGCCACGCGAAATGACTTTTATTATTTCTGGCGCAATGTCGGCCGCTCAAGAAAACACGCGGCAGAACTGGGTCGCTGGGGCCTGGGGAAGACTGTGTTTCCGGCCGCCTCCAGGATCAATGCCTTTTTTGCGCTGTCGATCCGAGACGACGACCGGCGCAGGGTGCTGATGGGTCAGGCGGTGCTGAAGATCCATAAGGTTCGAGACCAGCGCTTTTATCCCTATGGATATTTCGGGCGCTTCGCTAACGGATTTGCGCTGCCGATCGACGACGCGGCACTCCTGGATAGTTTTTGCCACGATTTTTCGATCTCTCGGCAGACCGAGTCCGGCCTTTCGGTCATCGTGCCGTTTCCCGTCGCCGAGCTCACGCCGCATGCCGTATTCGTCTCCATCATCCGGCATTACTTCATTCCCATCATTTCCGGCGATATGACCGCGGAAGTGGTCCACGATGGGAAAGCAGAACTGCTGGATGCTCATACGCTGGATAGATTTATCTCCCAAGAAGCGTGGGGTGACGCTCCCCGATTGGGACGACTGTTGGAACTGGCGCGATGGGGCGTGCACTTACCGCGCGAGGAATACGCCCGCCTGCAAGCGCCCCCCGCAGGCAAGGCGCCGCGCTGGAACAACGGCTGTATCGGTGATGATGCTCTGGGGAAGCTTCGCGAGCGGTTCAATGCCGGTCAGCCCATTGCCGTCAACGTACCAGTGTGGGTAAAGCCGGCCGCGTCAGATCCAGTTGCATCGCAATTCGACGTATACCTGGAGCGCGACGACGGCCTCAGCAGTGCAGAAGAACATTTCGTCCGCGACGGCATCACCATTACCGGCGTGCGGGCAGCAATGCAAAAAGGAATTCGGGTGTTGGTTTTGATCCGCGATCAGCCGCTGTCAGAGTTGTTGGGCGACTCCGAGAATCCGGCGCACACCGAGTGGCAGGAGCGTTCCCCCAAATTCAAGGATCGCTATCGTCATGGTCCGTTTACCCTGCGCTACGTTAAGAACGCGCCGCGCGAGATCGTGCGCGCAATGATACGGCCAACAGAGGATCGAGACTTCAATTTGTTGCGGCACGTTTTTGCCTTGGACATTCCTACCGAGGAGAAAGTTAAGGATCCGAAAAAAGGCCGGGAGGACAAGCCCGGAACGGAGGATACCGGCGGGACGATGGGCGTGGAGACGGTGGGCAGGGATCGCTTTTTTCAGCTGCAAAAACTGCACGGCGGTTTTCGTCTTGCCGGCAACGGCGATGACAAGTTGATGCCGCGCAAAGCGGCGGTTTGGGTGGCATACGAAGTGCGCCGGGGCAATCCCTTCAGCCAATATCAGCTGCCGGACTTCGAGTTGGACAAAGCGCCCGTCGTCATGCAGACCGAAAACGCAGAAATCATGCGGTGCGTCGGAAATCTTCTGCTGCTTTCGATTCAGGATCCGCGCTTTCGGCTAACGGTAAAGGGATTCGATGTCCGCCGGGATATTCGCGTGCGCATCGAGGCGCCGGTCCCATGATCAGACGCCTCAACTACACCGGCCGCAAAAAGATCCCGCGATCCGCGGTGACGATTCGGCTGCTGCCTGCAGATGTGGGTTACGCATTCGTTGCCGATATTGATCTCGCGCCACTCGGCTTCCCAAACGATGCCAATATTTTTGTTGAGGCTTACAATTCAGCGTCCTACATGCGGTTTGCGTTCGGCACCATCGGCGATCAGCGCGAGCCGCAGGATCTGCGGTTGACGGAGGTCACCTCACGGCCGTTGCCAAAATTCCGTTTGAAAGTGGTCGATCAATCCAAACGCCATGGCCTGTTGCTCGGCGTGGCGGACAAGCTCGTACCGCTGCGACCACACGAGGACCTGGCCAATAAGCAGTCGCTGCTGCCGGTCGATTTTTATGATCTGGGTGACCGTATTTGGCGCTTGGAGCTGAGCGACTGGCCGGTGCTGGAGTTGAACAATCGCGTCGATGCCATCGGCGAGTCGGCGCGTACAGGGGATTGGTTTCTGGCTTTGGTCTACCCCGAGATACTGCGCCGTATTCTCCACGAGATCGTGATTGTACTCGACGAGACCGACCCGGGATTGGACGACAGCGAATGGACCAGTCTGTGGCTGCGTTTTGTGTGCGCGCTGCCGGGCGTGGCCGAGCCCCCAGGTGGTATTGGCGAAGCGGCCAAGGCGAGACGCCGTGAATGGGTAGAAGAGGCAGTGCAGGTCTTTTGCCGCTCGCGGCAGGCGCGGCAGCGGTTTGTTACAGCGCTGCGCAAGGAGGCGAGCTGATGGCGGCATTGATGCGTGCTCTCAACAACACGGGGATCGAGCGGTTCCGGGAATACCTCGCCGGGCTTCGCGACAATGCGCGGGGCGATCCCCCCCGGGAGCTGCTGGAACACCCCGTCCACACCGCGGAGTTGCTTGCCGACGTGTGGATTGAAAGGCGGGATTTTCCGCATCGGTTGGCGCTGGGAGAATACCTGTGCGAGATACTTGCGCCGCTACGCGTAGAGGATACGGATCGAAACAAAGGGTTGTGGACGTGGTTATCGCTGTTTTTGTTCGATCAGGTGTGCCCGGCGGGACCCGCCGGAGCACGGCGCCCGGGTCAAGACTATCGCCACATTCCCGACTTCGGTTATCGGTATCGGTACCGGCATCTGTTGTATGGACCGTATCAAGTGTACCGGCGGCACGGAAACGATTCGATGCTGCTGCTATCGGGGCCCACGCACACCGCAAACAGGATCTATCTCGAAATTGCCGGACGGCAGGACCTGATTGCCAACCGCGGCGTCATCGAGGCAGCAGCCATGCTTTACCTCGACAAGGACAGACAGGCGCCGAAACCGGGTTCACAAGTGGCGACGACCAGCGGCGGTTCGATCCGGCGTTTTGTCCGCGTGCTGCAGCAGCTCGACGTGAACTATGACATCTATGGCATGTCCGGTGCCGACATCCTCAGCCTGCTTCCCAGTGAATTCGACCAGTGGAAATTCGGGGGACAGCATGCTTAATTCGCCGTTACCTTGGGTTCGCGATGGCATTGGTGGAGTTGCCGATCGATACGCACACCCGGCTTTAGTCAAAATCGCAATCTGACAATGCCCGACTAGGCGCCGGTAGCAATATAACACTACTTGCCATCACATAATATTATGTCGCATAATTCTATGTCACGTATTAATACGGGGTTTCAACCAGGTTGATCGTATCGACATGGATCTAGACCTGTTTCCTCTGGGAATCGCCATCGGCGCGGCCCACTGCAATCGTGAAGCCGAGCGCAAACGACTGGCCGACAACGTGCGCCGCGGCCGCCACACCTGGTTGTCCGCGCGCCGCCGGATGGGCAAGACCAGCGTCATCGAGCAGGTGGCGCTCGATCTCAAACGCCGCCGCCAACCGGTGGTGACCGTGGCGCTCGATCTGCTGGTCGTCCACGACGCCGAGGCCCTCGAGGTCAGGCTGCGGCAGGCGGTGAGCGCGGCCACGGCGCAGCTTCTCCCCAGGAACCGGCGCATCCTCGACAAGCTGAAGCAGGCGTTTGCGGCATTGAAACCGGAGCTCGTGCTCAGCGACGAGGGCGTCACGTTGAAACTGGGGTCCGGCGACAGTCCCAGCGAGACCGTAGAGGCCGCGCTCAAAGGCCTGGATCGCATCGCGGTCGACCGCAAGCGGCGCGTGATGTTCGTGTGCGACGAGTTCCAGCAGCTCGCGACATTGAAGAACCATACCGCCCTGGAGGGCGCGGTGCGCCACGCGGCGGAGCGCAGCAAGCATGTTGCCTTTGTGTTCGCGGGCAGCGAACGCCATCTGCTGGCGGCGATGTTCGAAGATCCCGACCGGCCGTTATACCGATTGTGCGACCGCATGAGCCTGGAACGAATCGGCCACGAGCACTACGTCTCGTTTCTGGCGCAGGCGGGGCGCGCACGGTGGAAAAAACCGATATCCGAGGACGCGATCGAGCGCATTCTGACGGTCACGCTCCGCCATCCGTACTACGTGAACGCGCTGTGCGGCAGGCTGTGGAACGCGCGGCGTCCGCCAAAGGTCGCGGACATCGACGCCGCCTGGGACGCGTATGTCGAGGAAAACAAACGGCGGGTGGCGGCGCGCGTGCTCGAACTCAGTCTCGCCCAGCGGGCGATGCTCGCGGCGATGGCGCGGCAACCGACGCCGCATCCGGCCGGACAGGAATTCCTGCGCATGGTGCGGCTGCCGGCATCGACCGGGCTGCAGGCAAAAGGGGTGCTCGAGCGGGACGACCTGATCCAGCAAGACGAAGCCGGCGTCTGGGAGTTGGTGGATCCGGTGTTGGCTGCGTACTTGCGGACGATCTGAACCGAACGTGCCTGGCGGCGGTTTCAGGAAAGCGCAATTGTGGCCACCGCGGCGAATTCAGGAGGCCGCTCGGGGGGGGAATTCGGGAAACGGTGCTGGACCTGCAAATATACTCTAGTTCGCATAATGTATATTATGTAAAATAATATCTTCGTTACCGCGGCAACCCGGATACGAAACACTCCCCCAAGCGCTGGCGTTAATTTCCGGTGTGGGCCAGCATGCCTTGTAAGGCAGGCTGGTCAAGTATTTCGATGTAGCCGCGGCCCAGTCGTACCCATCCGTGAGCTTCAAAATCCTTCAATTGCCGTGACACCACTTCGCGAGCCGTCCCCATCTCCACCGCGAGGCCCTGATGCGTCACTTTGACCCCGTTTCCTGTGCACTGTTGCTGCAATAGGACTTGCGCCATACGCCCGGCAATTGAGCCGAACGCCACTTCGCTCATCCGTATTATCAGTGCGGCAAATTGTTTGCCCAGTTTGGTGACAACAAAATGCTGAAATGCGGGCGATTTTTTCAATGTATCATTAAATTCGTACTTGCTTACCGCGAATGCAGTCACCGCACTTTCTGCTACGCCCTTGGCCGGATATGGTTCACCCGCCAATAAACAGGAGGTCGTTAGCACGCAAGACTCGCCGGGACCGACGTGATACAACAGTATTTCCCGACCCGTCTTAGAAATCATCAGCACCCTCACCCTGCCCGCCACCACCAATAGATAGTTCTCACAGGGCGAACCCACATGAAACACCGGCTCACGTTCGCGAAGAGTTACGATGCGTGCACACCGCTTAAACCGCACGATAGCCTCGTCCTCGCTGTTCGACAAAGAAGGAAATAATTGGTCCCAATACAGTACGTATCGCTCTTGCTCTCTCAAACTTCCGTCTCCTGTGGTGTCACGTTGATCCGTGCAATGATGACTCGACTCGCAATCCCATCGCGGCAAGCTAATCAGCCATGACAATTATATAGGTGGGAATATATCCCACGTAAACTGGATCAGACAGACGGTCGTATTGCGCTAATTAAATAGCGATTCTCGGTACGTTGTTGGCCGCTCGCTCGTCGGCAGCAGTTGGTTGAAGATTTCTCCCGGAACATACTGGAATTCCGCCGTGTGGTATGCGCTCGCGTTCCTGATGCCGCGGCGGAGCTGACTCGCAAATTGCACCAAGGATCCTGGATTATGAGCGACGGGACTTGTCCTGCGCGTAGTTCCCCTGCTGTGTGGGGACAAGCGCAGGGTCGGGCGGCAAGACGCTGGCTGCAGCGAAATGCATAAGCCTTAGTTATGGGTTGACTGACGCGCAGCGGCAGGCGTTCGAGACCAAGCCAGCGCCGCGATAAAGCCGACGCCGAGTAAAAACAATGCAGTGGACTGAGGCCGGCGCACACCTTATATTGTTGCAAGTAACGGCCAACACACTATTAACTGATGAGTTTCGGCCGACATGCTAAGACGAGTGCCCTGGCATGAGGCAGGTCGCTCAGCCGTCAGTTTGTGCTACGTTCCAATGCCAAACACCACCGGGTTGGTGGCTATGATTACGGGTTGGCGCTGGGTTTCAGTGGGAATGCGCGATGAGCCGCGGGGGTATCGATGGAAACACCGAATTGCCACGTTTCACACGTGGCTTTGTCTTGGCCGGCGGCTCGTCGTCGGGATTGAGCTCCACCGACAACCAGTGATAGCACTCGCTGCCCGCGCGATAAGGTACGATTGGCCCTTTGATCAATTCGGGATGTTCGTACAATATCTCGTCAGTCAGTGGAATAAATACATACCGGTTCATACAACACCTCAACCACGCCACAAATCGGCCTTCTCTGATTGATAATTAAAGACAATCCGCGTGTCTAAAAAAGGTGCAAACTATGGCGATTAGATGGTATCTAAAGGTGATATTTAACATTAATATACTACTTTAATTATCTGTTATATCTATCATTTTAAATATATATTCATTCCATGTCTCGAACGATTGCGATAGTTGAGGACGACGCCGATCAGCGCGAGAACTATGTCGATGCGTTGGTCGCCAATGGTTATCAGGTCACCGCCTACGGCAACCGCCCCGAGGCGATGGCCGGGATGCGCCAGAATCTTCCCGATCTTGCGATCCTCGACATCATGTTGGAGGACGAGATAGACGGCGGATTTGATCTGTGCCGCGATCTACGCGCCCTGGCGCCCAAGTTGCCGATAATCTTTCTTACCGCCCGGGACAGCGATATTGACCGCGTCTCCGGCCTCAGGCTGGATGCCTGGGATTACATTACCAAACCTGTCAGCCTCCAGTTCTTGTCGGTTCGTGTCAGCTCTCTGTTCCGTATCGTCGACACGTTACACACCAAAACGGCGGAGTTAGAGGCAGTACTCCGGCTGGGTCTGTTACAGCTCGACCCCAACAGCATGTCGGTGCGCTGGGATGAAAAGGAAATCAACCTCACCTTGACGGAGTTCTGGTTCGTGGAGGCGCTGGCGCGTCGGCCAGGCCACGTGAAGACCTACGAAAACCTGATGCAGGTTACCCGGCAGAGTTACGTGGAGCGCAACACAATTAATGGCTATGTCCGGCGGATCCGCAAGAAGTTCAAGGAGGCGGACCCCGCTTTTTCGATGATTCAAACCATTCGGCACACGGACTCAGTATTCGCACCAAATTACTACTGGTAGCGGCAGCGTTGCTGCTGATTCCGTGGATGGGGTACCAGTACGTCCGTGAGATGAAATCCTTTCTTTTGCAGGGTCAGGAGAACGCCCTCAATCTCACCGCTCGCGCCGTGTCCACGGTGCTACACGACCGGCCGGAGTTTTTTGATCCGGACACCGGCGCATCCAAATTGATAGGTGATCCCCACGATATGTTTGCCTATCCCCTGCCCAATTACGTGCGTTTAGACGGACGCCTCGGCGATTGGGGCGAGCAATTAGATCAAGCGGTCAATTACGACGGTGCTGACCGTCTGATGTGTGGGCCGGAATACGATCCCTACTCGCTTTCGTTTCGGCACTTGATTGGGTATCGAGGTCCCTATCTCTATGCATTTTTTGAAGTTACGGATGACAAGGTGGTGCCGAGGAATCTGAAACGCCGGCGCTTGGATGCCAGTGACCATTTACGGGTCGCCATGCAGGACCCGGGCGGTCCGGTAAAACGTTACTTGCTCACCGTACGGCAACCCGGTCGTATGAGCATTTATCTCGTAGACGCCGACTGGCGCTTGTCGTTAACCGGCGATCCTAACTATGACATTGCGGCGGAGTTTTTGCCCACCGATAGTGGCTATGTGGTGGAGTTACGAATCCCCCGATTCATGGTCAGTTCTCAGACTCGCCTTGGATTCAGCGTTGCGGATGTCGACGACGAACAGGGGCCTAACGTCGATCTTATCCTGAACGCCTCGCAGGACGTGGCTAAGGAGCCGTTAAACCGGCTGTTAATACATTCACCGGAGATTGCCAAGATCTTAAGAGGTCTTGACCGGCCGGTGGCAAGAATCTGGGTGTTGGACGACAAACAACGTGTGCGCGCGGTGGTCGGAAAACTATCCCGAGAACCAGAACACAAGATAGACCCCAAGAGCTTGGGCGACAGACTGGGTGCTTGGTATGACTTGGCGCTGCGGGGTGTCTACAACCTGATATTGGAAACACCGACCGGTCAAGTCAAGGACGTATCGACGGATGTCTCGCACCGGAATGACGAGATATTCAAAAAGGCATTGTCCGGGTCCGCGCAAACGGAGCGACGACCGTCATTGGACGGAACCACCCAAATATTGATGGCGGCGCATCCGGTGTGGTCCGGCGACGAGGTTCTCGGCGTGGTGGTGGTAGAGCAAAGCAGCAACGAGGTGTTGTTTCCCCAAAAACAGGTTCTTGAAAATGTGATCAGTGTGACCTTGTTGGTCTTGATCATCGTAACCGGTGCGTTGCTGGTGTTCGCGTCACGCATCACCATGCGCATTCGCCGATTACGCAACGCAGCGGAACACGCCATCGGACTTGACGGGCGGGTACGCACGGATCGTATCACCGCGGAAGCGAATTCAGGGGATGAGATCGGCGACCTTTCGCGGAGCGTGACCGGGATGTTGGGGCGTTTGGGCGCGTACACGCGGTACTTGGAGGGTATGCCGGATACGCTCGCCCATGAGCTCAGCAATCCTTTGAATGTCGTGAATTCTTCACTGGATAACCTGCAGGACGAAATCCCGCAAACCCAGCAAAGCAAGTATATGCAACGTGCCAAGAATGGCATCATCCGCTTGGGATCGATTCTTACCAACTTGACTGAAGCGGCAAACCTGGAAGAAGCGATGCAAGCCGAGTCCCGTGAAGAGTTTGATCTGGTCCATCTGGTGTCAAGCTATGTCGAAGGTTATCGCCTCACCCACCCCGACCGCCTATTCCAGTTGGACGTCAGGGCCGCACCGTTACACGTTTCTGGCACGCCCGATCATATCGCGCAGATGCTCGATAAACTGGCCGACAACGCGGTTGATTTCGGTAACCAAGGGACACCGATTATGGTGCGCTTGGATAGAGTCGACGGTTACGCGAACTTGAGCGTGCTTAATGAGGGGTCAAACTTGCCGGTGGCTATGCGCGATCGTTTATTCGATCCCATGGTATCGATCGGCAAGAAAAACGCGAAGCAATCTCGTTTGGGATTGGGCCTGTATATCGTGCGGCTGATTGCTGAGTTTCACCGCGGAAAGGTGCAAGCCGTAAACCGCAACGATAAACCAGGAGCCGTGTTTACCGTGTCTCTGCCCCTGGCCAAGGCCGCTTGAGTCTAGCCCGAATATTGCACCAAGGCAGCGAAAATTAGGGCTATCAACGAGAGTGATAAAGGGTATTCCATCAAACACGTGAGTGACACTTTGTACTGCGGCAATCGCCTATCGCGGCCCTGGCTCAATCTCGAACACCTGTACTTGCGCTTCACTCAACCCATAGCTAGCTATGGGTTTCGCTCCAGCGCCGCGCTTGTCCCCGCACAGCAGGGGAACCAGCCGCTCGACCCGGCGACTCCGCGCAGGACAAGCACTGCGACTCCGCGCAGCACAAGTCCCTTCGCAGTCATCCGGTATCCTTAGTGCAATATACGGGCTAGTTTAGTTTGTCTTTGTCTATACCGGCGTCGAAAGGAACCGGTACCCTGGCAACTCCCTCGGAATGTGATTGCTTGACCTTTCTCAACTCTCGTCTTGGCGCTGGACATTCTACTTCGCAAGCGTTATCGACGTTTTGATCAACGAATTCGTTAATCTGTTGTAACAAGGTCTTAGTGCGTTGATACTCGTCGGAGTATCTAGCTTCGTCGACTTCCGTTTCTGTTTGCGCTATCCACGCCGAGATTCTGTTTACGCCTGAACACTCACAAATTGGACAGGTCACTAAACCGTAGTCTTGTTGGCGCACGAATTCATCTTCGGTCCGGAACCAACCTTCGAACTCGTGGCCGAGCTCACAACACAGATCGTACTTGACCACCATGACACTACACCCCCGAAAAAACATCATTTGTATTTGTCTGTCTTACATAACAAATATGGCTGTTATTCGCTGAATTGCAAGGCAATATACGGCAACAATAGCGTCACCGGCACCAAAAACAAGGGTCGCCGGGCAACGGCCAACCGATGCAAAAAATCACCGCGCCTAGGCGCCGGCCGGCTTTTGTGACGGTCACCAACAACCGCTCGCCAAACATGCCGGCTTGCACCGTATGGCCGAATAATTACCTTTTCAATTTTTGTCCTAACTCAATATTCATATCGCTTTTGCAGCGATCTATTCGTTCAATACGCGTCTGTCTTGCCACCAATGTCCGACACGGATGAGTGTATATGCCGCCGCACCCTGTATGGCCGGCAGCCCGCTTAGGAGGAGGCGTCCCTCTGGACCAGCATGTGTGAGTGAAGTCCCCACAAATACGGCCACGTATTTACAAGCAGCAACCGAAGCCAGCGTTAACCCAAACCAATCCAACGGCTCATGCGTATTGGCTCGATGGCGTCGTACAAAGATATAGAACGCTCCGAGCCAGAGTAGCACCATCACGATTTTTACGATATGAAAAACGCCCAACACCAATCGTCTTAGAGCCGGTTCCCATTGGGCCAATGACGAAAGAAGCGCATGGTTGGTCTCTGTATGGAAAACGATTTGTGTGAATTGCCATGCTTTTGGTATGAGAAAATAACGTATCCAGCTTTCATTCTTCTTATTGTCCGCAATTTCTGCAAAAGATTTGTCTATTTTCTCGCTATAGCCTGCGGTTGATATCTCGACAAATAGAGATTGAATTGCGATGCGCTCCGATTCATCGCGGAATGCTCGTTCCGGCACATCATCAAAATCAAATATCTGATTTTGAGCTAATCCCTGTATCGCGTAGCGCGTATGAAGATCGTTGAACCACGTTTCATTCCAAGATGCCAAGCCTTCGTACGGATAGATAACCTGCCCGTAAATTCGGAGCTCTCCGTCCATAAACCCCCGGTAACCAATATTTGCTCCGACAGCAAGTAGAAAAATCCCCAATGTTGTTAGGATTAAATAGTGTGATCGGCCGGATACCAAAATTAACGCCGCGATCACAATTATCAAGGCAGTCACGACCGGAAAGTAGTCCGGTCGAAACAGGAGCAGCAGACTCCAAAGTGTCGCAGCTATTACTACTAATATCTTTTGGCGGGCGCGCAGTTGGGTGTCGACGAGAACATACCCGAAGATGACTAACCCTAGGGCAAGTAAAAAATTAGTGACTACCAACGGAGCAAAACTGTCAACAAGGTAAAAAACCCATGGCTGAAGACCGAGAAGACAAGCTAATGTGAGCTTATAGCGTCCCCGCCCAACAAAAAACGAAAAGATCAAACCGGTGGAGCACGCCGCCATTACGATTTGTGCCCAACGCAGACGAGATCGCACAATCCTAAGCTGCGTGTCGGGTATCGCCTCAGCGTTGGGAACTTGAACGCCAACAAGGAAAGGCGCTACGTATAAGCTCATCCCTGGCGCCTTAAAGTCGCTCCACCCCCAAGCGTCTCCTCGGAGGACAGCTCTGTGTTGCTCACTAGGACGCGGGAACGACCCGGTTTCCTTCAGTTTCAGGGCCTTCACAACAAATCCCCCTTCGTCTCCATTGAACGCGAGGGGAGGATCGCTCGATACGATAATGAATATGTTTACGGTAATCAGACTACAAAATATTAAGATACTGACGGTTGTCGAATGAGGTGTCGTTGTCATGACATGATTGTGACATACGAAACTCCTTGTACAAAAATATCCAACTGTTTCGGTGTGACTTCCGTTTGTACAACTTAAAAGGGTAGCAAGGTTTGAGATCGGATTTTGGTAAGGGGATGTGACACTTCAAAGTTCAGGCCCACGAGTTTGCAATCGTCGTAATTCGGAGTTGCTTGCTGCGAATGCCGTGGGCCACTCTCAAGCAACACGCGATTGTGAATCGCTGTACCCGAAATGAAGGCTAAAGCGGGGCATACAGGCTGTTGCCGTGGCTTAGGTGTACTCAGGCAACGTGAACAATGGTGCCCGGGGCCGGATTCGTACCCATTGTTTTATCAATTAGTTATATGGCCTTGGCGTAGGTTTGGCGTAGGCGTAAATCTGGCGTAATCGATATCAAGTTGAGTCCGCGTCGCACCGGTTCAA
>CAMYNX010000143.1 GCA_947259875.1 uncultured Gammaproteobacteria bacterium
GTCAAATCCGAAGTTTTCGAGGACCGTGTGTATGTGTTCACGCCCAAGGGCAGCGTGATCGACTTGCCGAAGGGTGCCACGCCCATCGATTTCGCTTATGCAATCCACACCGAGGTCGGGCACCGTTGCCGGGGTGCGAAAGTCAACGGTCGCATCGTACCGCTTACCTACGCACTCCAGACCGGCGAGAAGGTGGACGTGCTGACGGTGAAAAAGGGCGGTCCCAGCCGCGACTGGTTGAGCGCCCATCTCGGCTACACGAAGACGTCAAAGGCGCGCTCCTGTATCCAGCGCTGGTTCAGACAGGAGAATGCCGAGCAGAACGTCGCCACCGGACGACAGCTGCTGGAACGAGAGTTTCAACGTTTGGCGTTGTCAGACGTCAATCTTGAAAAGCTCGCGCGCAAGCTCAAATTCAACAAGGCCGATGAGATGTTCGCTAAGATTGCGGAGGGCGAACTCAAGCCGTCCCGGGCGGCGGGCGTGGCCCAGGATTTGGTGGCGCCGCGGACCGCCGAAGAGGTCACGGTGCGCACGATACCGGAGGCGCGCAAGAGGCGCGCCGGTGGAGATTTTCGTATCGAGGGGGTGGGTAATCTCCTCACCCACATCGCCAATTGCTGTAATCCCCTGCCTGGAGATCCCATCATCGGTTACATTACCCAAGGCCGTGGCGCCACCATCCATCGCAAGGACTGTCACAACATACTGCGGTCCTTGACCAAGGCCCCCGAGCGCCTGGTGGAGGTTTCGTGGGGCGAGGAGGGAGACGACACCTATCCCATCGACATCGTGATCTCCGCCTACGACCGGCAGGGCCTGTTACGGGATGTCTCTTCGGTGCTTGCCGATGCCAGAATTAACGTCACCGCAATCAATACGCAGACCGACAAACACGACCACTTCGCACAGATGACGTTGACCGTCGAGGTGTCCGATATTGATAAGCTTAGTCAGGTATTGGCGAGGCTGACGCAATTGCCCAACGTTGTCGAGGCCAGACGCCGCATGCAGTAGAAATAAGCAACATCAAAATGGCTTCCTAGGTGATGGCCACGAGCGCGGTTGGCTGATTCGCCGTGTTACTCGCGAGTTGGAGTACCGCATCGAGATCTTTATCAGCCTACCGATCGAGGTGCTGGACAAATTAACCCGGCAAGCCAGACTGGACGCCATCGGTGTCCGCCAAGCGAAATAGACAAATCACCGGCTGTGGACGCGCAACGCAGCGATTAGTTGCCCATCTGCCTGGTTTCAAAAGTGTCCCGCCGCTGTTATAAAGGCGCGACCCAATGTTTCGCGCCATCAAACAACAACTGCGGCGCCGACAGTTACATAGCGTCGGCATTCGCGAGGAGCTGAACTGGACAAAATGGTCTTTCGGTGAAGGTGAAGGCGCATGGACCATCTATCCCGAACAACTCGATACCACGTCGGTTGTGTATTCCTTCGGAGTCGGTACCGATATCAGTTTCGACTGCGCGCTGATTCGTTCTTGCGGGGTAACGGTTCACGCGTTCGATCCCACTCCCATCGCCAGACAGTGGCTTGCGGTACAGCGGTTTCCCAAGGAATTTAATTTTCGCGCCTACGGTGTTGCGGCCTTCGACGGCAGCCAGGACTTTCAGCCGCCGCGGCGCGCGATATCGTCCCATTACACACCGGTCAAACGTTATCGCCAATACGACAACAGCAAGCCCCCATTTCAAGGTGATGTGCGTCGTGTTGGAACAATCATGAAAGAACTCGGTCATCGGCGTATTGATTTGATAAAGATGGATATCGAGGGAGGTGAGTACGAGGTGATAGACGATATGCTGAATGACCACGTTCCCGTGGCTCAATTGGCCGTGGAGTTTCACCACAGTTATGCCACCATTCCATTTACATACACGGTGCGTGTCGTGCAACGTTTACGGGAATGCAATTTCAGTATCTTGCACATCAGTCCGCGAAGCTACGAGATAACATTTGTAAACCCGGCCTATTACGATGCATGAAATCCAGGGACGATTGTTCGCTGTGTTATGATTTGCGCTGAATGTCGACAGGGGCAAGGACATGAACAGCGCTCAGATTCAGCGGCAATCATCGTCGGAATCCGAAATCACCACGCGGTTTCACGAGGTTCGCGACACGACCGAGCAATTATGCGCGACGCTTTCCCCCGAGGACTGCGTTGCCCAGTCCATGCTGTATGCCAGTCCGGCAAAATGGCATATCGCCCATGTGACTTGGTTCTTTGAAACCTTTGTGCTGGCACAATGTGTATCCGGATACCGGCCGTTTCGTCCTGAGTATCGGGTTATGTTTAATTCCTACTACAACACTGTGGGTGAACAACATCCGCGACCGCAGCGCGGACTGCTGACCAGGCCGTCATTCGCGGAAGTGATCGATTACCGGCGCCATGTCGATGATCGGATCACAGTGTTGCTGGAGCAGGGCGTCGATGACGGCATCGCACAAGTCATTGAACTGGGATTACACCATGAGCAGCAACATCAAGAGCTGCTGCTGATGGATATCAAGCATTTATTTTCCTGTAATCCGTTGCGCCCCGTATACCGGCAACCGCCGCAACGACGCCAGGAAAACGCCGGAGCGTTGAGATGGCTCAGCTATGACGAAGGAATGACCCGGCTTGGGGCCGAAGATCGTGGTTTTGCATTCGACAACGAGCGTCCGCAGCATTCTGTGTATGTCGGCGCTTTTGAGTTGGCCGATCGACTGGTGACAAATAGAGAGTTTCGCCGGTTCATGCAAGACGGTGGCTACCAGCGTCCGGAGCTCTGGCTAGCGGATGGCTGGGATCGGGTGCGAGCGGAGAACTGGCAGGCACCGCTGTATTGGGAACAACATGATGGTGATTGGTCGGTATTTACACTAAACGGTACGCAACCGGTAGCGGACGACGATCCAGTGGTGCACGTCAGTTTTTTCGAGGCCGACGCCTATGCACGATGGGCCGGCGCCCGGTTACCCACGGAAGCCGAATGGGAACGGGCGGCCGCGGGGCTTTCTATTGCCGGTAATTTCATGGAAGACGAAATTCTGTCACCACGGTGCGGCGCCAAGGTGTCCGATGATCATCCTCGCCAGATGTTCGGCGACACTTGGGAATGGACACAGAGTCCCTACATCCCGTATCCCGGTTACCGGCCGCCAGACGGGGCGTTGGGAGAGTACAACGGTAAGTTCATGTGCAATCAAATCGTTTTACGGGGCGGCGCCTGTGTTACTCCGCGCAACCATATTCGCGCCACCTATCGAAACTTTTTTCAACCCGAGCTACGCTGGCAGTTCGGCGGTATCCGGCTCGCAAGGGATGCGCATTGAATCCGGAGGCCGAGGCCATCCTCGACTTCTGGGATGCGCATTGAATCCGGAGGCCGAGGCCATCCTCGACTTCTGGCTCGGTGTTGACTTGGATTCCAACGGCGGCGACTCTCGTAACAGGCGGTGGTTCGCGGTCTCCGAATCAATGGATCGGGATATCGAACATCGGTTTAGCGATGTGCTGGATCGGGCGGTTGCAGGTCAACTGGATCACTGGCGGCGCACTTCTCGCGGCACTCTGGCGCTGATCATTCTGCTCGACCAATTCAGCCGAAACATATTTCGTGGAACGGTGCGAGCATTCGCCCAGGACGACATGGCCTTGCGCCTGGCCACCGAGGCCATTGCCAACGGATTGGATCGGGACCTGGACGAGACCGAACGCGGGTTCTTGTATATGCCTTTTCAGCATGCCGAAGATCGAAACGTTCAAGATCGCTCAGTTGCTCTGTATGACGAACTCAACACCCAGGCCGGCGAACAATTTCGCAACGTGACGAATAACTTTTTTCGTTATGCCCAAGAGCACCGCGCCATTGTGGCCCAGTTCGGCCGCTTTCCACATCGCAATGCGATTCTCGGCCGCGAGGCAACCCCCCAAGAGGTGTTGTTTTTGACTACCGACGATCGCGCTTTCGGTCAACGCCCGGAGCAAAACTGATGGACCACGCCAAAGATGTCATTAGCCCAGCTCCTGTCTCGCGCGAAGCGCGTGACTGGCTAACAACTCTCGTTGGATTCGATACCACCAGCCATCGTTCCAATTTGGCGCTGATCGATTGTGTCCGTGATTATCTCGCGAGCTACGGTGTTCAGTCGCAGTTGTTCTTTAATGCAAATAAGACCAAGGCGAATCTCTATGCCACCATCGGTCCCTTGGATCAAGGTGGTTACGCGTTATCCGGCCATACCGATGTGGTGCCGGTCACCGGACAGGACTGGCATTACGATCCGTGGGGAGCGACGCAGGAAAATGGCCGTGTGTACGGACGCGGTGCGTGCGACATGAAGGGGTTTATCGCCGTGGCGCTGGCGCGGGTGCCGCAGTTGGTGAACGCAGACTTGAGCAGGCCGATACATCTTTGTCTGTCATACGATGAGGAAATCGGATGTGTCGGGGTCCGCTCACTGTTAGCGTTCTTATCGGAAACGACGTTGAAACCGTTGGGATGTATTGTCGGCGAGCCGACCGGAATGCGGGTCGTAGCAGGCCACAAGGGCAAACTCAGCATGCGGTGTCAGGTAAAAGGCCATGCGTGTCATTCGTCCCTGGCGCCACGGGGTGTGAATGCGGTCGAAGCGGCGGCGCGAATCGTGACCTTTCTGAGCGATATGGCCGGCCGTGCTCAGAGGGAAGGCCCATTCGATTACGGCTTTGACATCCCGCACACTACTGTCCATACCGGTGTGATTCGTGGCGGCAGCGCCTTGAACATCGTCCCCAGCGATTGTATGTTCGAGTTTGAGTTTCGCCATCTGCCCAACGACGATCCTGCTACCTATTTGCAACAGGTGGAGTCGTTTGCGTTGCAGCAACTGCAACCGGCGATGCAGGCGGAAGTCCCGGAGACAGGTTTCGAGTTTGAACAACAATCGCGATTCCCCGGACTGGACCAGGATCCCGATGCCGAGATCGTCACGTTGGTAAAGCGTCTTACCGGCGAGCGGGAAGTTGGCAAAGTCGCGTTCGGCACCGAAGGCGGGGGGTTTGACGCCGTCGGAATCCCGGCGGTGGTGTGCGGGCCTGGTCACATTGACCAAGCACACAAACCCGATGAATTCGTCACCTTGGAACAATTGGGCCTGTGTGAGCGGTTCATGGTTCGATTGATTGAGAGTTTGAGCAACTAGACCGCGCGTTGCACGGCTACTGGTTCTACGCATCGCTTTTTTGATACGCCGATAGGTCTCGATTAACATTGGAGTTGGTAAGGCATTTCCGGTACACTGCCGCGCCGTTTCTCGCCACAGGGTCACAACTAATCCAAGCTAATGCCTAAGTGCAACCGGGGAGGAATTTTTCCATGAAGCAAGCTGTACGAATCGCGATAACCGGCGCTGCCGGTCATATCAGTTATGCGTTGTTGTTCCGTATTGCTCGTGGCGATTTATTGGGGCCCGATCAACCCGTGATCTTGCAGTTGTTGGAAATCCCTGTCGCCATGGATGCGCTTCACGGTGTGGTGATGGAGTTGGAGGACTGTGCGTTTCCGCTACTCCAAGAAATCGTCGCTACCGATAACGCCGAGATTGCTTTTGGTGACGCCCAGTATGCGTTGCTGGTTGGCGCCAAACCCCGTGGGCCGGGGATGGAACGTAAGGATTTGCTGCAGGACAATGCCAAGATCTTTTCGGCGCAAGGTAAGGCCCTCAATGTGGCCGCCGACCGGGATATTAAGGTACTGGTGGTGGGCAATCCGGCCAACACCAATGCGCTGATCGCACAGTCCAATGCCCCTAATCTGCCGCGCGGTAACTTTACTGCGATGACCCGCCTCGATCACAATCGGGCGTTGAGCCAGCTGGCGTCAAAAATCAGCGTCCATGCCGCGGATATTAAACAGCTGATAATCTGGGGCAATCACTCCGCGACTCAGTATCCGGATATCCATCACGCCACCGTAAACGGGCAACCGGCTCTAGACTTGGTGGACCGGGAATGGAGCGGCGATCATCAAGGCGCGCGGGGCCTCGAGTGCGGCCTCCGCAGCCTCGGCCGCGATCGACCACATGCGTACATGGGTGATGGGCAACGTTGGCGACGACTGGGTGAGCATGGGGATCCCCAGCGACGGCAGTTATGGCATCGCCGAAGGTATCGTGTATTCGTTTCCGGTGCGGTGCAGCGTCGCCGGTTACGAGATCGTACAGGGCTTGGAAAACGACGACTTCAGTAAAGAAAAAATGCGCACCACGGAACAAGAACTCCGCCAAGAACGCGAGGACATCCAGGAGCTTCTAGGGTAGGGGCAGTTTCAGTTTTACGGGGAGCTCTGTGGGTGGACGCGATGGGCAATCGTAGCCAGATAGCGCCAAAGGCTATAAAATAATATTTTTTATCTATAAAAATTATTAATAGCCTTATCGGTTGCCGTTCGAAGATCCTGACGGTGGTTGCTGCGTTATTTCAATTCCACGAATTTACCCAAGGTTTCGGCGACGGCAAATCCCATAAATGGCATGGGGTTGTGGTTTCCGGCACTGCTCGGATAAGCTAGAGCGAGTCAGAGTGGCATGGCGCCGCTTGGTGTCTGGACTTCTAACTTATTGTTTTTAAAGAAGAATATGTTGAAGATCGGTCGGGCCGAAAAAACCTCGCAGAAAAACAAAGACATAGACCAGCGTTTGTCCAGCAAGCCAGAGGGCGCTACTATCGACCCCACAGAATTGAAGCGCGACTGGGAGGAACGTGGATATGGCTGTGATATCTGGACGGATCTTCCGGGTCAGGAATGGAAAGATTTTGTACATGATACGGACGAGTTAGTGATGCTGACGGAAGGGGATATCGAACTCACCTTTCAAGGCAACACCATCCGGCCCAAGTTGGGTGAAGAGGTTTACATACCAGCCGGCGCGAAGCACACAGTGCGGAATGTAGGGAGTACACATAGCCGCTGGTACTACGGGTATCGCCAAAAGCGATGACGCATCTCCTTTCGGCCGCGCCGCGAAAGCGGCGTGGGTCGATTGGAGAATTTTTTTGCCTGCACGTCGAGGTGAAACCTTTAAGCCTTGGAATTAGCAAGATTCTTGTGAGGGTCTCGGTGCCCGCGTAGCATCGGTGTCATGCAGGTCTCGGTCATCATTCCCACCCACAATCGCGCACCGCTGCTCGTTCGCGCCTTGGAATCGGTTTATGCTCAGTCGCTTAGTCCGGTTCAAGTAGTGGTGGCCGATGACGGTTCCACCGACAACACCCGCGAACTTGTCTCGGCGCGGTTCCCGTATGCCGATTATGTCTATCAGCAGCATCATGGCGTGAGTCGAGCGCGCAATTCAGGAATCCGGCGCGCGCGATGTGAGTGGCTGGCATTTCTGGATTCCGACGACGAATGGTTGCCGTGGAAATTGCAGCACCAGGTCGACGCGCTTCGCGCCCAGCCCGACTACCGCGTGTGCCACACCAACGAGATCTGGATCCGGAACGGCGAGCGCGTCAACCCGATGAAAAAGCACGAAAAGGCTGGTGGTTGGATCTTTGAACGCTGTTTGCCGTTATGCGTCATCTCGCCGTCATCGGTATTGATCCATCGCGCGGTCCTGGAATCGGTGGGCCTTTTCGATGAAGCCCTGCCGGCTTGCGAGGATTACGACTTGTGGCTGCGAATCTGCGCCCGTTACCCGGTGTTATATCTCCCCCAGCCATTGATCAATAAGTACGGCGGGCACGAGGATCAGTTGTCCCGCAAGCACTGGGGCATGGACCGTTTCCGCATCCAGGCGCTGGAACGGCTGACCAAAGAGGCGAATCTGTCTTTCAATGAGCTGCAAGCCACCCTCAACACCCTGATGCACAAGGCAGGCATCGTACTTGCCGGGGCGCGTCGGCGTGGCAATCAAGGTTTGGTGACCGAATATGAGAACAAGGTCGTCCGTTATCGCAATGAGTTACGCAGTTTGCAGACCGCGACCAGTCTTGATGAGAGAACACTCGTATGATCAACCTAGTTATGGCGCTTCGAAGTGAGGCCCGGCCCTTCGTCGATCATTTCCGACTGCTAAAACAAAACCACACGCACGGATTTTCTGTGTATTGTGGTGATGGCGTTAGACTGATTGTGACCGGTATCGGGAAGTGTGCGGTGCGTAGAGCATGTGAGTACCTGCATGCATCGGGGGGATCTTCAGTGCAGGGGTGGTTAAACGTCGGCATCGCCGGTCACCGCGATCTTGCGGTAGGCACCGGTGTGCGCGCCATTCGCATTATTGACCAGGCGAGTGGCGATGTCTGGCATCCCTCCCCGACAGTACTGATCCCCGGTATCGCGAAGACCGTTTGTACGCTAGAAGAACCCGATCTGGATTACCCGCTTGACACGGTATACGACATGGAAGCGTCGGCCTATCATGCCGCTGCCGCGCGATTCGGCGCCGGCGCGTTGGTACAGTGTTATAAGATCATCTCGGACAATCGAATGTCAGGCCTGGAAGCTATTGATCCACCGATGGTGACGGCATTGCTGGAACCACACGTCGAACCTGTGGCCGCCGCGGTAACGGCGTTGGCGGACTGGCTCGATGAGATGTGCGACGCTTTGCTGAAACCCACGGGTTAATCGTCGCCGGCCGAATCACTCGCACCGCGCTTCGTTCCGAATTTTTTGAGCTGTGCCCGCAGCATGCCCCAAAGCGTAGTCACTTTATCCGCCGCCTTGGTTGCATATTGTTTCGATAATTGGCCGGCATCTACCGCGCGCTTCTTGACGCGTTGCGACATTTCAGCAATTCCGTCCTTGGATAGGTTCTTCCCGATCGATTGGGTAGCGCGAAGCTTGTCGCCGATGTTGTTCCACCTGCTGAAGGTGTCCTCTCCCGCCACGACGGTGACAAGCTTAGCGGCCATCGCCGGCGGCAGTCTGTCCTTGACCGCGGTCAGCACTTCGTCCACGGCAACGGTGGCGGCCTCCTCAGGGATATCTGCCTTTTGCGATACGCGATAAATCACGGCATCGATACCACTACCGGCGATGACTTTATCCATAAATACTCCTCGGTTAGTCCGTATATTGCATCCTGGATCCCGGATGATGGCAGTGAGACTTGTCCTGCGCGTAGTCGCAGGGCCGGGCAGCTGGACGCCACGCTGAAGCGATGTACAAAACGGGGTCAAAATTGAATTCAGACCCCATTTTCTGAGTGCAGCGCAAGTGCGGGCGTTCCAGACCGAGCCAGTGCCGGAATAGTCCCGACCTTATTCTTGTCAAACAACCTGGAGAGTCGAATGCAGTCATTTTTCGGACGAATCGCTGGGGATATCTACTCTGCGTACCATGAATAAGGGCGGGGCGTCTAGGTGCAATATGCAGGCTAGATCTTGGTTGCGTACTTTTTCCGGTGTTCTTTTTTCGCGCCACCGATCCAGTCATCGCGCTCAATGCGACCGGGAAATACTTTGATGGCGGCCGTTACCCGTTCCACATCATCGCGGGTAAATTCCATGATCTGTTTAAAGCTGGTAATGCCTAAGTGATTCAGCGTGCGCTCCATCACCGGACCGATGCCATAGATCTTTTTTAGATCATCCTTGTCCGGCGACGCGGACAACGCGGACTGTGGCGTGGTTCTTGGATGGGCGGCACTGTTTTGTTTTTTGAGCGTGTCCGGTGGTGTAGCGGTCGACTCCACGCTTGGTGTTGGTTGGGCCGTGATAGGAGTTGCCGGCATTGGAGCGACAACTGTTTTTGCTCCTGACAATTCCTGTCCGGGCGGATTCTGTCCCGCTGTTTGCGGGATCAAGGCCTCCCTTTCAGACTTTGTCCGGGCTTGCAGTTGATGTAATTGTTGCGTGAGTTGGTCGATGCGGTTTTTGTGTTTGGCAGCGGTTTGCCGCAGTTCATGATCTTTGGCCTTCAACTGGCCGGTCAGGGGTTGCATCTCTCCAAGTTGGAACCTCAGTTCGTTCACCTGCTTGTTTTTGGCTGCCGCCTGGGTGCGCAACTGGCTTTCCAATCTTTGGATGATGGTCTCATTGACCTTGATGTCATGCTTCAATGATTGCAGGGATCCCAACTGCGTACTCAGGTGTGTGATTTGTTTATTCTTTTGTGATGTCGTGTTGTCAAGCTCTTGCCGCAGCCATACCGCTTCCGCCTGATAAGGTTCCAGTTGTTGAATGCGTTCCTGTGCGAGTTGCTGCTCTTGTTTGCAGGAATTTTCGAGTTCTTTCATGGAACGCTGTAATGCCACGATACGTTGTTCGCACTGTTCAATTTTTTCGCCGCGTGCCTGTAGCTCTTTCTTCAATAGATTAATGTCGGCGCGGCAACGCACCCCACGCAACAGCCAGCCGACGACTAATCCGAGTACGCTCGCTAACAACAGACAAAGCACTATTTGTCCGATTAAATAGGTCATTCCCGATTTTTCCCACCAACGGTTTTATATGCTCGAGTTTTGGATAGTGTTTGCTCCAGCAGATTCGATGACACGATTGTCAGGTCTGTCCATACCTCGCGGACCCCGTGCACAGACTTGATGATATCGGCAATCCGGGTGGCATCGGTGACATTCACAGTCCCGGTCAAAATGACATCGCGGCCATCAATACGGATCGTTCCTAGCGCATACCCAGCCTGTTCCAAAGCGCTATGTACCCGATACGAAATGTCGGCGGGAATACTTTGAAGATTTCGGTACACACAAACAGCGAGTAAAAACATCAACACAATCAGGATGAGAGTCCAGCCCGCTGCCGTGCTCAGGCTGTGTTCGGTGCTTGTGTCGTTCATGGGATGAGATACCTTTTGCTCGGTCGTTGGTTTTACCGCAACCGCAAGCCAAATTCAGGCGTCTAATTGTTAACAACTATCAAATTGTTCATGTGGCGCGAAGCGTATCCCGCATCGCACGTCGTCCAGTGTAGGGCGGCAATAGTCTGACACCATATTTTTTCATTTTCTCGCAGAGCTTCGAATTCGGTTAACATCTACCTTGCTGAACCCAGATTTTCATCATCGTGATTGATTTGCGTAGCGATACTGTCACCCACCCCACAGCCGCGATGCGTGCGGCCATGGCCCAAGCCGAGGTGGGCGATGACGTCTATGGCGAAGACCCGACCGTGAACCGTTTGCAGTCAATGAGTTGTGAGCGCCTGGGTTTCGAAGCGGCCCTTTTTGTCCCGAGCGGTACGCAATCGAATCTTTGCGCGTTGTTGACCCACTGCCGGCGCGGCGACGAGTACGTGGTCGGCCAGATGGCGCATACGTATCGGTACGAAGGAGGCGGGGCGGCGATTGTCGGCGGTATCCAACCACAGCCGTTGGAGTTCGAAACCGACGGCACCCTGGATCTGGACAAGGTCGCGGCAGTCATCAAACCCGACGATCCACACTTTACGAAGACGCGATTGCTGTGTCTCGAAAATACCCAATGGGGCAAGACGCTGCCGCTGGACTATTTGCAACGCGCCGTGTCATTCGTGCGATCCAAAGGGTTGTTCCTGCACCTTGACGGCGCCCGCATATTCAACGCCAGTGTCGCTCATAATGTCGATGTCAGCGATATCACCCGTGGTTTTGATTCGGTCTCGGTGTGTCTTTCCAAGGGGCTGGGGGCGCCCGTGGGCTCGGTGTTGTGCGGGTCGAAAGACTTTATTGAACAGGCCCACCGTTGGCGTAAGGTTGTCGGTGGCGGTATGCGGCAGGCCGGCATCGTTGCCGCTGCGGGTATCGTCGCCCTCGAGGAACAGGTCGATCGCCTCGCGCAGGACCACGCCCACGCGGCAGCGTTGGCAGATGGGTTGACGAACATTGATGAGCTAAGTGTCGACGGACCCCACACCAACATGGTTTTCCTGACCCTCAGCCCGGCAGTGGCGCAGGATCTGAAGGCTTATGTCCGCAAACGCGGGATTATCGTGGGACCGACGGCTGACCGGCTGCGCATGGTCACGCATCTTGACGTGTGCACCGAGGACATAACTACGGTCGTCAATGTTTTCAAAGCATTTTTTGCCGCCCGCAACGCGGCGTAAAACAAAGTTTGCGGTCAGCGTATTCACTCCGACCGCAAATTTTTTCTTAACCACTCGCCAGCTTGTGTGCCGCTCGCGTGGTTTCGGGTAACCGATATTTCGTACAGCAAGCGAGCACATATTTAATTGCGGTCTGCAAGCTAATGCGATGACCGGAAGATACGTACACCGGCTGTACGCCGGATCGGGTCCGTAACACGGCTCCGATCACCTCATCATCGTCTATCAACTGCCGCCAACTGCCCTTGGATTTCGGCACCGGTTGATGTTTACCGATCAAGCGTGTCTTCGCGACCCCGATGGTGGGTAGATCTGTGAGAACGCCGAAATGACTAGCCAGGCCAAAGCGGCGCGGATGGGCATAACCCTGGCCGTCACACAGCACCAGATCCGGCTTTTGCTCGAGACGCCGAAACGCCGCCATCACCACCGGGATCTCGCGAAACGACAATAAACCAGGGACATAGGGAAAAGCGACCTTGCGGCGTGCAATAACCGTTTCGTGTATTGTTAAATCTGGAAATCGCAGTACCGCTACCGCCGCCCGTGCGGTTCCATCATCCTCGAATCCCACATCCATACCGGCAACGAACTTCACCGGTGGCAACCGGTCTTTCCGTGTTACCAGGCTTTGTAGCTCTAGCTGGATCTCGCGTGCCCGGGCTGTCGAGACCTTCCAGCGATGGGTGGGCGCCAAATTCATGCGGTTGTCACTTTAATTAAATATCCGAATATCGTCGATGTATTTCGTTTGCTATCCGTTCCATGCCCATTAAAAACGGGTCAGAGTCGTTGACTCCAATGTCAACAATCGGTGTTGTTTTGGGCGCAGCGAGGAGTCCGATCTGTAGTTGGTCGTGCCGAAAATAGCGAGACATCTCGTACATGTTGCGATCCTTTCCTTCGTAGGTGGATCGGCGACGAGTGGTTGTGCGCGTGTCATCAGTACCGGGATAGTGTCGGTTTCGACCGTGCGCGGTCACCGTAGTACGCTTGGCTGCATCATGAACGCCCTATGTCAGGTCCGCTCAGCGTTTGGAAACATCGGCTATTTGATGCTATAGATCAATGAGATAATGGTTTTATGACCCCACATCCCGCAAATGAACGACGTCTCACAGCCAAGCGACATCCAAACCGAAAGTGAGGCTTCCGGTCGCGTCGAGGGTGTCGCTGGCGTGCGCCACGGCTTTGCGAGACACATCATTATCCCGGTTTCAATTGCCATCGGGATCATTCTCATGCTCTTTGTGGTGTCCGCATCCATCATTGGGGTGCAGCATATTAACGCGCATGCGCAAGAGCGGCTGAGCACAATAATAAAGAGTGTGGGTCAGCTCATTGAACAAGAAACCGACAAACTAGGCGCCGTTGCCGAATCTATCGTCATCAATGCGCGTTTAGCCAAAGCGTTTGTTCAGAAAGATCGCCCCACCCTGTTACAAAACTCTGCCCCGATGTTTGCCGCACTTACAGAGAACCACCAGATTACACACTTTTATTATCATGGTTTGGACGGCACGAATTACTTGAGGGTCCACCATCCACCGCGTTTCGGAGACCTCATTGATCGACGTACTCTTGACACGGCAAGACAAAGCGGCAAGGTGGCCTCGGGTATCGAACTCGGTCTATTGGGCACATACACCCTGCGGTTGGTCAAACCGTGGCATTACCAGAATCAATTGATCGGCTACGTTGAAGTTGGCATGGAAATCGATCATCTGTTTGAAAAGCTTTATCAGATCAGCGGCACCGCCCTTGCGGTTGTAATAGAAAAACAATATCTGACGCGAGAGCTGTGGCAACAGGGCAATCTTACATTCAAACGTGACAGCGATTGGGATCGTTTACCGGATGCAGTGGTGCTGGGAGTGTTCGGAGAGTTTACCGAACAAGCGCTACTGAAAGTTCATGCGCAAAAAGATATATCAGCATGGTTGATCGGAGGGGGAACCATTTACCGTACCATCCCGATAAACGATATTCAACAACGCACGGTTGGTGAACTGCATGTTGCGTTTGATGAAACTGTTGGCAGCGACGGAACGATTAAGATTGTCTCTTATTTGACCTTGATTGTTGGTTTATCTTTATTGGTATTGATCTTGATATTGCGAGCGGCGACCAATCGGGTGGAAAGCCACTTGAGCGATGCGATCGCCGAAAGGTCGGATTTCGAGCGGCGCATCAAATACGATCAAATGACCAGTGTTTACAACCAGCCGGAATTTTATCGTCTGCTGGATTTGGAGTTGGAGCGCGCCGTACGCCAACAGACACCGCTATCGGTAATATTGTTGGATATCGATTTTTTCAAGACGGTCAATGATGAGCATGGTCATCAGATTGGTGATTGCGTGTTACGTGGATTGGCCCTTGAGTTGTTGGCTTACACGCGGGATGGTGACCACCTTGCACGCTATGGTGGTGAAGAATTCACCGTGATCCTGCCGAACACTGCGTTGCAAGATGCGAGTGAGATCGCCGAAAGGTGGCGCACCGTGATCGAGCGACGAGGTTTCAAGTGCGACGGCCAACCAGTCAACATCACCATCAGCCTGGGCGTGGCCAATTATCCGCTGCACTCCGATACATCCAAGATGCTGCTGCAGCACGCCGACATGGCGATGTACAAAGCCAAACGCAGAGGCCGTAACCGGGTGGAGGTCTATACCGCACGCTGATCGGGCATGTAAACGCTTTTGGGTGGACACTAATTTTAAAGCGGCGTCTTTGGGTTACCGCACCGTCACACTTTAGCTTGAATATGACACCCGCCAAGAACCGGCAGGGCACCAAGGTTTTTTTGCTGGCCCTGTGCCAGGGTCTGATGATGACCGGCAATTCGTTGCTGATGGCCAGCTCCGCTTTGATCGGTTTTCAACTCGCAACTAATAAAATACTGGCCACCCTGCCGTTGGCACTGCAGTTCCTATCGACCATGCTGACCAGCATCCCGGCCTCCTTGTTGATGGGCAGGATTGGCCGGCGTCTCGGCTTTATGTTGGGCAGCGCGTTCGGTATCTGTGGCGCAGTTGTCGGTACGTTCGCGATATTCAACGGCAGTTTTTCGGTCTATTGCCTGGCAACCGTGCTCATCGGCAATTTCAATGGCTTTGCCACTTATTATCGCTTCGCTGCCGCCGACGACATCGCGTCGGCCTACCGGAGCCGGGCGATTTCTCTGGTACTTGCCGGTGGCATAATCGCCGCGTTCATTGGTCCCAATCTCGCAAATTGGACCCGGGACCTGATCGCGCCGGCGATTTTTGCCGGAAGTTTCGCGGCGCTGGTGGGAGTGTATTTTGACGGCGGTAATCTGTGGGATGTTGGGTTATGCGGTTATGACGTTGATCATGACTGCGACGCCACTAGCAATGCAGGTGCACGAACACATATTCTCGGAAACCGCCTTTGTTATTCAGTGGCATGTGTTTGCCATGTTTGCACCTTCCTTCGTTACCGGTCATTTGATCAAGCAGTTTGGTGTACTCAACATTATGCTATGCGGCGCGCTGTTAGATGTGTTGTGTGTGGCGGTGAATCTCTGGGGAGCTGGTGTGTGGCATTTCTGGGCGGCACTGGTGCTGCTCGGTCTCGGATGGAATTTTCTGTTCGTGGGCGCGAGTACGCTGTTAACCGATACGCATACCCCCGAAGAGCGGGCCAAGACGCAGGGGCTCAACGACTTTATCGTGTTCACCACGGTCGCTGCGGCCTCGCTCTCTGCGGGCATGCTGCAACACAGCATGGGCTGGCAGTGGGTGAACATCGCGGCGATACCGGCGATCAGTGTAGTAACCCTGACTCTCGCGTGGTTCAAGTATCTGGTTCCCCGGCCTGTGCCTGTGTAACCTGCAGGCGATACGGATTTACCGAAGGGCAGGGCGCAGCTACGCGCTCGGCAGAGTCCTGCCGCCGGATTCGGGTGGTACACTACTTTTTCTAATCAACTGATTCGCTTGTTCAGGCGACCACTGAATTGGAGCGCGGATATGGTAAGAATAGGTGTTGCCGGTGCGGCCGGTCGCATGGGACGGGCTATCATCCAGGCCGCTCAGATCAATGCAGGCACGGAGATCACCACCGCCACCGAGAAGGCCGGTAGCGATGTGATTGGTGAAGATGCCGGGGAGCTGGCTGGCATTGGTACATTGGGGGTGAGCGTCACCGATTCCCTGGATGGTGCCGGTTTCGATGTGTTGATCGATTTTACCAACCCTGGCGCGACACTTGCGCATGCCGGATTTTGTCAGGATGCTGGCAAACGCATGGTGATCGGCACCACCGGGTTGGAGGCCACCGATCGGCAGCGTATCGCGGATGCAAGCAATAAGGTTGCGATCGTACTCGCCCCGAATATGAGCGTGGGCGTGAATCTTTGCTTTCGCCTCGCCGAGCTTGCCGCCCAGACCTTGGGCGACGAGGTCGATGTTGAAATATTGGAGGCGCACCACCGCCACAAGGTCGATGCGCCGTCCGGTACCGCACTGCGGTTAGGCGAGGTGATCGCCTCCGCCATGGGCCGGGAGTTGGCCCAATGCGCGGTTTATGGGCGTGAAGGACACACCGGCGCCCGTGACCGGGCCACCATCGGCTTTGCCACTGTTCGTGCCGGCGACATTGTCGGTGAGCATACCGCTATGTTTGCCGCCGACGGCGAGCGTGTCGAGATTACCCATCGTGCATCCAGCCGTATGACTTTCGCCAACGGGGCATTGCGCGCGGCCCTGTGGGTGGCCGAGCAGGACAACGGACTATTCGACATGCAAGATGTGTTGGGATTACGCTGAGTTGCCATTGAATGGAGGAC
>CAMYNX010000144.1 GCA_947259875.1 uncultured Gammaproteobacteria bacterium
ACCGCGGTAGTCGTAGATATACACGTCGTAACCTAGACGCGCATAAGCACGATATTCACTAAGAATCTGATCGGCGAGCATCGCATTACCCTGCAACACCAAAAGAAATCCCCTGGCAGGTTCTGTTTGCTCCGAAAACGTCTCCCCAGCACGCAGCCTATAGCCGCGTAGTGTTCTGCCGTCTTGCGTCGTAAAGGATAGGTCTACGACGCCATCCAGTCCCGACAGTCGTTTGCTGGTCGGTCTACCGGCTGTGGTGCTCCAGAGCCAAAAATAAAAAGGCTCCTTTATGCCACACACACTTTGTTCCAGGTTCATAGGTGTAACCGGCTTGGCAGCGATCACGCTGCTAATAACAAGAAAAAGCAATAGCGAGATTAGATATTTCTTGCAACCCATATTTCCGAACACATCACAAACGGCTCGAACGCACCGGCAATACTATCCGATCAAACCAATCCGCTTGTAGGGCTTGCTAAGTCAACAGTCGGCCAGGTGC
Organism: uncultured Gammaproteobacteria bacterium; assembly: GCA_947259875.1. Classification (GTDB taxonomy): domain Bacteria; phylum Pseudomonadota; class Gammaproteobacteria; order Arenicellales; family JAANXG01; genus CALZGZ01. The sequence continues at coordinate 500 of CAMYNX010000144.1, forward strand.
CGTCATTCGGGCATGTAAAAAGGTTGGCCTTTGAAGTGCCGGTGTACTTTCTTTCCGGACGTTCGCGGTTTACCGGTGTCCTTAAGATGGTTGCGGTTTCAAAGTAAGCAAAACTGGATACACGCTGCGTCAAATAATTTCGCCATGGGTTAACTAAGCGCAACGTCCCCTCTGGCGTTTCCCTAATCCGATCCCGCGCCAGCATGGCTCTACTTCGGACCCACAATGGATGCTTGAATTCACCAAAAGCGTGGTCAGCCGCCTTATTCTCCTCATTTGAGCGACGGTTCAATTATGCAGCCGCTGCAGCGGCGCGCTTAGGATACAGTCGAGGCCTCGCTAGGCGGCGTCAGGCGCAAGTTAAAGCTGTGTGCCGTGGCTGTGGACATGAGCTACCGAGATCGATGCGGTCCTTTGTCCTTCCCGAGGAAGAAGCCCCAGACGGTGGATCCAATGGCGTTCGACTCCGTCGACATTACTTAAGCAAACCAGCCGCCTATGCGACTCGGCTCCTCCAGCGATTCATTCCAATGCCAACGAAACCAAGGATTATCAGAGCTAGTGTAGTTGGCTCAGGCACCGATGAAATCTCGCTGACCGTCGTCGTTACGCTTCCTGGGGTCCCCTGACTGTCAACGAAAGCTATGCGGACCGAATTGCCAACGAATTCTTGCGTGGCGGTCATGACCGCAAAACTTGCGGCCTCGAAGCCCATCGCAAATTCGGGTATGGCGTTGTCAAAAAACTTGTTCAACGCAATCACGTCGGGCACCAAATCCAGGGCGAGCTCCACCAGCACGTCCTCGTCAATGAGGAAATCATCCGATACGCTGAGCAAGTCTCCATCCTCAAGCTCAAGGGTACCCGTCCACATAATCAAGCTACCGAGGATGGTGAGCGTCCCCGGCGATTCTCCAGGTGCAAATATTCCACCGTCCACGTTGACATTGCCTTCGATGGTACCATTCCCGCTGAGGGTACCGCCGAAGACGTTTATGGTATCCTGTTGAAGTGTGCCGCCAACGATGAATTGCCCAGCCTCTTGGGTCAATGTCCCAGTGCCGTCGACTATCCCTTGAGTCGTTACCTCAAACGTACCCTTGTTCCGGAGAGTCCCGTAGTTAGACAGCGTCCCGTTGTTGGTCAGCGTCCCGTTGTTGGTCAGCCCGGTAATCCCCACGGTAATCCCACCGGTGTTGTTCAGCGTCCCGTTGTTGGTCAGCGATCCGGTAATCCCACCGCTGTTGTTCAGCGTCCCGTCAGACTCGTTGGTCAGCGTCCCGAGAATCCCACCGATGTTGTTCAGCGTCCCGCCGTTGTAAATCCCACTGCCGATCAGCCTGGCGTTGGCGTTGTTGTTAAAAAGCCTAAGGTTTTTCAGCATTCCCCCGTTTAGTAGTAAGTTGTTGTTGGTCAGCGTCCACTCGTTGTTCAGCATCCCGTCGTTTTGCAGCGCCCCGTTGTTGGTCAGCGTCCCGCCTTCCTTGTTATTCAGCGTCCCGCCTATCTCGTTATTCAGCGTCCCGCCCATCTCGTTATTCAGCGTGGATGCATTGGAGTTGTTCAACGTCCCGCCAGGTTTATTGTTCAGTGTCCCGTGGTTGTTCAGCGTCCGCCCAGGTTTGTTGTTCAGCGTCCCGTCGTTGTTCAGCGTCCCTGCAGATCTGTTTTGCACCGTCCCGTCGTTGTTCAGCATCCCGTCGTTGTTCAGCGTCCCGCGGTTATTCAGCGTCTGTTCCTCATTATTAAGCGTCCCGGTGTTGTCTAGCGTCCCGTTGTTGGTCAGCAGCGATTTGTAGTTGTTTAGCGTCCCGCTGTTGCGTAGCGTCCCATCGTTGGTCAGCTCCGATTCGTTGTTGTCTAGCCTCCCGGCGTTGGTCAAACTCCCAGTCTCAGTGTTGTGCAGCTCCTCCCCTTCGTTGATTAACCTCCCGACAGATATGTTTGCCAGCTTCCCTTCGTTTTTCAATGTCCCTTCGTTGGTCAGCAAACTACCGGTAAGCAGTGTACTGTCAAATTTGTTGGTCAGCGTACCTTGGTTAGTCAACTCCGAGCTGTTAGTCAGCGACCCATCGTTGGTTAATTCCCCTCCAAGTTCGTTGGTCAGCACCCCTGCGTTGATCAACTGATTCGAGTTGGTTAGCGAGGCTTTATCCTTAATCAAAAGAGCTTCGGTGTTGGTCAATGTACCGTCATTCTTCAGTTCCCCGGAGTTTATAAGAATGTGTTCGTTGTTCAGCGTCCCTTCAGATTTGTTGTTCAGCGTCCCGCCTATCTCGTTATTCAGCGTCCCGTGGTTGTTCAGCGTGGATGCATTGGAGTTGTTCAACGTCCCGCCAGGTTTATTGTTCAGCGTCCCGTCGTTGTTCAGCAATCCTCCGTTGATCAGCCCCCCGTCGTTGTTCAGAATCCCACCGCTGTTGTTATTAAGTCTCGCAGAACTGGTGTTGTTCAGGATTCCGCTGGTTTTGTTGTTTATTGTTCCGCTGTTGTTTATTGTTATTTTTCCGCCGTTGTTAAAGGGGCTAGGGACGTTAAAAAAATCTCCAAAGTTGACTATTGTCGCACCATTATGGTTTTCTAGCCTCTCGAAATTTAGGAACGGGGTGGAAAAAAAGATGTTAATGGTACCTTTATTATCGAACGGATCTTTATCATTGAAGTAAGAATCTAGAGGAAAGATCCGTATGAGAGAGATTACCCCTTCATTGGGGTTCGGGGAAATTTGGATCGCGTGAACCGGCGACGAGACGACAGCGAGGCCAATGGCCGCCAAGCGCAGAATTCGAGTTGACATGCCCACCCTCGTCAGCCGAGAACAGCCCGCAACTGGAGATTCGCTCTCGTGTACTCTACGTCTGCGTGCGAAGCCTAGGCCCGCGAGCCCCGCGGCAAACAACACCCACTTCGATGGCTCCGGCACGGCAGCCCCGACATCGCCCGATATTCCGACGAGAAAATGCGTGCATGGTTTCATCCAATTCTCCCCTCGTAACTGGTTGGTGGGACGTTCTGTGACAAACGCACAAAACAACGCAACTTTCATGCCAGCACTGGTCGTTCTCAGAAAATCCTCTGTCTAGTCAACTGCTTGGGTGCGGACCCGCTCGAAAGCGCGGCGTGCGACTGATCCGGGTTTGTCAACTTACTCGACACCCAACACATGATTTAGGCCGCAAATTAAAGACCGTTTTGTAACCCAAACACTGTAACTTCCGTCACAAATCAATCCGTTAAGTGAAGAAACGAAAATGTAAAGAAAGCCGACAACCCAGTTCGGTATTTCCTATGGCGACGGTCCTACCGGTCAGGCGATGTTTAAGGATTCCGAAATAAAGATGTCTAAACCGAACTAACGCTTGCTTTCAGACGAATCGCCAAACGTTCAGAATGCAACACTCGCCAAGAGAGTGGCTGACGCTACGGTCAGCCGAATACCGAATCTCAAAAGTGTTCTAGATTATGTCCGGTAAGCAATTTAGACCTGCCATTCACGAGTCATCGCCACGAACGGCTCCGTTGGGTCGTCAAGAGACCGTCATGTTGCAGCGCAAAAACTCGTTCTGATGTTTTCCGGGAACGACGGTAAAGGGCACAACGAAGACCATAAACCTGTTTTCGCGAACGGCCGCTTCCTAAGAATACCCTGATTTCTCGAAAGAAGACGGTCGATTAAAAGTACTGGTCTTCCCGGTTATACTCGAAACCGCCATTGGGGTGGGCAATGTGAATGCGGACTGAAATCCCAAACAGACATCGTTCCAAATTATCAACTATGACAAATATAAGGACGCGACTTACTCAAGCCTTGAATATAAGGCATCCAATCATTTCGGCACCGATGGCATTTGCCGGGGGCGGTGCGTTAGCGGCAATGGTCAGCCACGCCGGAGGCTTGGGCCTGATTGGTGGTGGTTACGGTGATCCGACGTGGTTAGATGAACAGTTTGACGCAACCTCCGGTCATAGGATCGGCGTGGGTTTCATTACATGGTCTCTAAGAAAGTCGCCCTTGTTATTGACGGATGTCCTGAAACACGGCCCTGTAGCAGTGATGCTTTCGTTCGGCGACCCGCGGCCATTCGTTGAGGAAATTCGTCGCGCCGACGCAAAACTAATTTGTCAGTGTCAGGACATGGAACATGTCATGGACGCAGTGGACGTTCAGGCTGACGTAGTTGTAGCTCAAGGCGCCGAAGCAGGCGGGCACGGTGCGCTACGTGGAACGTTAACATTCGTGCCGGAAGCTGCTGACTATATCGCTAGAAACGCACCGGACACTCTCTTGGTGGCAGCTGGCGGTATCGCAGACGGACGAGGACTCGCGGCTGCCCTGATGTTGGGTGCCGATGGTGTTCTCGTTGGCACGCGGCTGTGGGCATCGCAGGAGGCATTGGTAAACGTGAGGCATCATGAAGCGATAATTGAGACCGATGGAGATGGCACCGTGCGTACGACGACACCGGATATCGCTCGCCAGATTCCCTGGCCAAGAGGGTTCACGGCTCGTATTCGTCGAAACGCATTTACGAACAAATGGCATGGTCGGGAAGATGAATTAAAACGCAATGTGGTGATTGAGGGACCGCTCTACCGGCAGGCATTTACGGACGGTGATCCGGAAAATACGGGCGTCTGGTTTGGTGAGGCCGCTGGGCTCATTGATACCATCGAACCAGCGTCAACGATCGTGGAGCGAATGGTAGATGAGGCAGTCGCCCGACTTGAACAACGAGGCGGTGTGTTGATTACCAAAGGAAGTTAGGAATCCCTATATAGGATTTCTCCCTATACGTACTAAATCCAATTTTGTGAGCGTCCGCTTCCAGGAACACTCTGATTTCTCGTAAGGAGACGTTCAACTAAAACTAATAATCTTCCGGGTTATACTCATTGCGGACACTTCGCGACTTTAGTATCTTGTCGTAACGGTCTTGACGTAGCATGGGTTTTTCGACGCAATCATATGTCCGCTTTCCTCCTCGCAATATACGTCCCCTTATCGCAGGGCATGGTCGTGCTGAATCAGTGGGTTACTATGTTCCGGTCCGGGGTATACGACACGAAAGCAGCAAGATTATCGGACACATATGGGGTTCATTGATAGTTATACGTCATAGGTAGAGATAGACATATGGAATGGATTACAGAAAATAGAGATTGGCTTTTTAGTGGGGTTGCTATTGCCTTACCTCTTGCGATTATAGGTTGGATTTTCTCTTCTAGAAAAAACAAACAGGTCCAAAAAGGTGGGGATAACTCAACAAATATACAGGTCGGTGGGAATTTAAACATGGGTGAAAGTAAGGATAATGAGTAAGCAAACCCAAAAAGGCGGAGATCATTCTACCAACATTCAAACTGAGCAAATGGTCGTGCATGTTGGTATTGATGAGAAACGTGCACGAGAAGTCTTCCAAGAAATGAACTTGCAATTGAGGCAAGAGTATACTCAGGAGGCATTAGAGGTTGCCAATGCTAGGGTCTCTGAGTTCGAAAATAGTCTCATGCCCAAAATGGAAAAGGTTGATGGCGCATTGGAAGCATTTGCAGACCCCAGCTTTCAATTGTTATTAGTCAATGCGCAAAAAACCGCTGCGTCCACCGAAAGGCCAGCTGACTATGACCTATTATCCGAATTACTTATACATAGGTTTCAAAAAGGCGATAGTCGCATTGCACGAGCGGGCATTGGAGTTGCTGTAGACATTGTAGATAAGGTTTCTGATGATGCTTTGCTAGGCTTAACAGTTGCCCATGCTTTAAACAGCTTTCTTCCGGGTAGCGGAGAGGCTTGTCAGGGATTGGATGTATTAAATAACCTATTTGGCAAAATATTCTATGGGCAATTACCTTCGGGACAGGAGTGGCTCGATCACTTAGATGTATTGAATGCAGTGCGTTTAAATTCATTTGGGAGTTTGAAAAAGGTGCAACAATATTATCCAGAGGTGTTACCTGGTTATATTGATGCTGGTATAAAAAAAGATTCCGAGGATTACGCTAAAGCCATAGAAATACTTGATGCCAATAATTTGCCTAGGGGGTTGTTGGTCGAGCATAGCTTTAACGCTGACTTTCTAAGGATTCCAATTCCAAAGAGAGCGCAAATTGAATCTATTGCTCTGCAACAACAGGTATTGCAAGGTGGTACGGTAACTGTTGTGCCTGTTAGGTTGTCAGAAGACCAACAACAAGCATTAAGTTCTATTTATGACCTCTACAGCCAAGATAATGGTATAAAGCAAGATAACGTCAATTCATTCATGGCTGAATGGGATAAAAGACCTAACTTAAAAACCCTAAGAGAGTGGTGGGATAACATTCCTACTACTCTAATCATTACTTCAGCTGGAAAAGTACTAGCTCACTCTAATGCTCAAAGGTGCGACAATAGCTTGCCGCCGATGGATTGAATGCCCGAGAGTGAAACGCTTAGTATCAAGTTTGAAGTGCAACAAAAGCAGTAATTACGCATAAAGGATTTCCTCCGGTGTTTTGAACCCGTGCCGCTTGCGGGGCGCGTGTTCAGTTTGTCGGCAATACGATCGCATTCCTGTTGAGTCAACGGATTCATGTTGGTGCTTTTGGGTAGATACTGACGAATCAATCCGTTGGTATTTTCGTTCGTCCCACGCTCCCAGGAATGATGCGGATTGGCGAAGTAGAATTTTACCTGGGTCGTCTTCTCGACTTCGGGATATTGGTGGAACTCGGTGCCATTGTCAGCGGTGATAGTTCTGAATTGAGCCGGTTCCCGAGTGATTAACTTGATGCAACGCTTGTTCAGCGAGGCCGTGGTTCGATCTTTCAGTTTTCCGATAACGACATACCCGGATTTCCGTTCCACGATTGTTACGATGCAATGCTTAGAGCCCTTGCCCATGACCGTGTCGATCTCCCAGTGACCGCGAATTCGGCGAGACTCGATACTGGCTGGCCGATCGGATATGTGCCGCTTGCCTGCACGCCGGCCGCGACTATCGTAAGCGTTGTAGCGTTTTCTGCGCTGCTTACTGGCCTGGCGTAGCTGGCGCCATAGCTGCCCTCCAGTCGCTTTGTCGCGCCAAATATATTGGTAAATCGTTTCATGGCTCATCCGCCGTTTCATCAGTTTGAAGCGACGAATGATTCCGGCGATCTGCTCGGGCGACCACTGCCGTCGAAGGAACCGGCGCACAATCGCGAAGTCCAGCTCGCTGTAGTGCCGATTGCGACGGGATCGGCGCCGCCTGGCCACGGCTCTGCGGTGTGCCCTGGAAAATCGTAAGCTTCCCCGTCAAGGCGACAGTTCTAAAGTAGAGTTTCTGGCGATTTGTAACCTCGCTTCGATGGGAGTCTGATCCCCAAGCGAATCGTGTGGTCGTTCCTCGTTGTATTCGAGCATCCACCAGTAGGTCGCCTCACGCACATCATCGAGCGAAGTGAACAGGTACTGGTTGAGTAGCTCGTCCCGGTAAGTGCGGTTAAAGCGCTCAATGTAGGCGTTCTGATTGGGCTTGCCAGGCTGAATATACTGAATAGCCATGCCGGCCTCCTTCGCCCAGCTGGTGAATACCTCGCCGAGGAATTCAGGGCCATTATCGGTCCTTAAGACCCGCGGCAAACCGTGTTGAGATCGCAGTCGTTCGAAGACCCGCACCAGCCGGGGCGACGTGATCGAGGTGTCGATCTCGATGTGCAGCGCTTCGCGATTAAAATCATCGACGATGTTGAAGGTCCGGAAGCGGCGGCCGTTGGCCAGCGCGTCGCTCATGAAGTCGGCCGACCACACCGTATCCGGCGTTTGTGGCACGTACAGCGGCACCCTCAACCGTTTCGGCAGCCGCTTTTTGGCTGCGCGACGCAGATGAAGATTCATGTTTTTGTACACCCGATAAATGCGCTTGTGATTCCAGGGATAGCCCTGGCGTTTGAGCAACTTGCGGCATTTCCAGAAGCCCCGACTGGGCCGACCTTCGACCAAGCGGGATAGCGCCGCGATCACTTCCGCGTCCCGCACTGTCCAGTGCTCGGGAGTCCGATACCAGGCCGACCGATGAAGTCCTACACACTGGCAGGATCGTGAGACAGACAGCCGGTGATGTTCCACCAGATAGCGAGCCGCCTCGCGCTTCATGGCCGGCCTCAGAGCTTTTTTACAATGAGATCTTTCATCGCGGTGTTCTCGAGGGCCAAGTCCGCATACATCCGCTTGAGCTTGGTATTCTCCGTCTCCAACTCTCGCATCCGTTTCAGATCAGAGGCTTCCATCCCGCCGTACTTGGATTTCCAGTTGTAATAGGTCGCATCCGAGATCCCGTGCTTGCGGCACAGCTCTCCAACCTTCATGCCGGCGTCGGCCTCCTTCAGGATCGCGACAATCTGCGGCTCGCTAAAACGTGACTTTCTCATCTGAACCTCCTGGGCTATAACATGCCAGAAAGCTCTACTAATTGCTTGTCGCTTATTCGGGGAAGCTTACGCGCCGGTCTTGGCCCGAACCTTGGGAATCTGCACCGTCACCGGCCCCACGCCGGTCTGTAAATCTCGCTCAGGCAGGTAACCATTACGCACCACCCCGGCTTTGCCATCCGTCGTACGGCGATCCGCGTACTGGGCCAGCAACTCCTGAATCTCAGACTCCACCGCTTGGCGGATCAATTTCTGCGCGCCTATCCTCAACATCTCCGTCAACGGATCTGAAAAACTCTCTCGACCTTGAAACTCGACAACGGTATTCTTGCTCATAGTGGCGTATCTCCTAATGGTTGTTTTGATGTTTCGCAACAACAAATCAACCAGATACGCCGCTCTCTTTCAACCTACTCAAACACCACTTTCAAACATCACTCGCACACTCGCTGAATCACCTAAAGTGACCCGTTACATCAAAGGCTTCAGCCACTTCGTTACCTCCATGACTGCTCCGATTGCTTCCGGCTGGAGCAAAA
>CAMYNX010000145.1 GCA_947259875.1 uncultured Gammaproteobacteria bacterium
CGTGTCCCCCGCCTTCAAGCGCGTCATGCATAGAATGCCTTCCGCGGCGCGTCCTTGGTGGGTGGGAAATATATGACGGAACCCGGTGATCTCGCGCACCACCGCTTCGAACTTGTACCACGACTTACCGCCCGCGTAACTCTCGTCACCGAGCATCATCGCCGCCCACTGTTCCGTGGACATCGCGCCGGTTCCGCTGTCGGTCAGTAGATCAATACAGCAATCCTCACCCTTCAATAAGAAGACGTTATAGTGAGCGGTTTGCAAAGCACTGATACGCTGTGTGCGCTCAATCGGTGTAAAGGTTTCGGTGACTTTGATGCGAAACGGCTCAATAATGGTCTTCATCCTCTTCCCTCACCACCTATTGCTACGCCACCGTTGAACAGTTCGTGCTCAAAACGCAACAACCTTCTGCTCACACACGGTTGACGTCAGTCTGCGGATAAAACTCGACGAGGATAAACCAGAATAGGTTGCTTTTTAAGGTATTCACCCGATTCAGCCTATCACCGTTTACAGTACGGCCAAAGACGTCCACATCGCGCACCGATACGCCAGAAGGGTTAAAAAATGCTGCGACTACATCAAACTCTTTGTCGTAATCTATCACCACGGAGCTTCCACCGATTTGGACATTCAACGGACCATCCTGTTGCACCAGAAAATCCTTGGTATAAGCGACGTAGTCGTCCCCAACATTGAGTGCGTACACCAGCTGCTTCATCGGCAAACGTTTATCCTTATAATCAATAGTGGGAAACGCGGGTTCATCCGGCTTGTTCCACTGCAGGCTGACACCGTTATACATCATTACGTGGCGGACGAGCCGATCCCACAGGGCCAGGACTGGACTTTCTATGAACGACGGAATCTCGTTGACGAATACTTTACCGTGTGGATAGAGTTTCTTGAAAGAACGAAACGGCATACGGACGGTCGGCCACTCCTTCATCTTGCCCTTCTCCCGAGATCGCTCCATAGTCCCCCATATCTGCTGTATTGCTTCGCCGCTGTTCTTGTCTGTCAATACTAGATTATTTTTTAACTGGGTCATCACCGTCAGATCCAGTTTGTGATCACCGATCATCGGACTATAGGCGATACCCAGATTGGTAAGCCCACAATAAGTCATGATTACCTCTTCGCCCCCGACCGTATTGGCTTTGACGACATGTGGTTGTAACAGGTAGTAGTCGGAATAGGCGTAGGCACCATCGTCGGTCTCCAGCACCAAAACGTTGACCTCGTCCACAGAGGAATAGTCGTCGTTACCGAAACGAGCCCACTGCAAACTCGTTCTCATATACTTCGGCGCTTCCGCGACCGAGACGAATGTGGCTGTATGCTGCTGGGCACGAAACATCCACTTCGGGTTGATCATGCCTGAATAGAAATTAACGGCGAAAAAGACGATCAAAATGGTGAGAAGAGACTTTGGGCAGGCACGGCGCTCTAACCACCAAACCCACACGGCAACGGCTAGAAACGCTACCGACACCGTAGCGACTAAATGGCGGTTGTACCAGACCCCCATGGTAAATTCCCTGGATGACTGAACCAACCATTGGCTGATATCGGCGAGGTCCTTGAAGATAATAAATGCGCCCGCCTGCGCTAACAGCATTGCCAGCCAAAAGATCAGCCTACGAGATAACGAACGAGCCATAATCACTTCCTCAAGCCAAGTCTTGTTAACAAATAACGAAGTGAGCGGATGAATAAAGTCCTATAGGGTATATGAGATTCTATCCGACGACCTTTTTTTGAAAAAGGACGCCGCTTTATGTTTACCAATCCAGTACGCCGTTGTATCTGGCGGCTATAGAGGATACCTTAGCGTGGAGACATTTTTTCTGGTTTGGAACGATTGCGAACTACTGGACTCTTGCCTTCCGCCTTGCACCGAATCCTGCGACCGTCAGCATCATCCGGAATCGTCGTCAGGATCCACTCCCTGACGGTGCGCGTGGGGGAACAGCGCGAAGAAGTTATCCGTAGTGGCCGTGGCAAGCTCCACGGGCTCCATAGCGCGCAACCGCGCTACAAATTCCGCGGTATAGCGAACGAAGGCGGGTTCGTTGATCTTTCCGCGGTGTGGTACCGGTGCTAGATACGGGCAATCGGTTTCTACCATGATTCGTTCCAGCGGGGCTTTACGCGCTACTTCTTGGATATCCGTGGCGCTATTGAAGGTGACAATGCCTGAAAACGACAGGTAAAAACCAAGATCCAGGGCCTGTTTGGCAATCCCCCAATCTCCGGTGAAACAATGCATCACGCCGCCCACCTCGTGGGCATGATGCTCGCGTAATAGCGCCAGGGTATCCGCCGCCGCGTCGCGGCAATGGACAATCAACGGCTTGTCGGCTTGTTTCGCGGCTTCGATGTGCCGCCGGAAACGCTCGCGCTGCCAGTCCAGCTGTCCCTGACTGCGAAAGTAATCCAGTCCCGTTTCACCGATTGCAATAATGTCACCATCTCGAGCCGACTCAGCGAGCTCTTCCACATCCGGGTCACGACCCCCCTGTTCGTTGGGGTGCACTCCGATCGAGGCAAAGATGTGTTCATGCTGTTGCGCCAGCCGGTGGACTTGCGGAAAGTCTTCCATGTTAACCGACACACAAAGCATATATGCGACATGATTCTGGCGAGCATGTTCGAGCACGATTGGTAGCTTCGACCCCAAGGGCTCGAAGTTGATATGACAATGTGAATCAACAAGTTCCATATTGTGCCCACCGCCCGGCTGGACCGCCGGAGCTGGCTACATCGTGTGGGTGGGCCGATCCGACTTCAGAGCACCGCCGAGCATAGCTTCGATTTTGGTGCGCGCTACCCCGGAGTCCTTTTGGCTGAACTGAATACCTACTCCAGCGGCTCGGTTACCCTGCGCACCGATAGGAGTGAGCCAGACCACGTGACCAGCGACAGGAATCTTTTCCTTTTCCTCCAGCAGGGTCAGCAGCATGAACACCTCTTCGCCCAATTTGTATTGCTTATTGCTGGGTATGAACAACCCACCGCCTTTTAGATACGGCATATAGGCGGCGTATAATGCGCTCTTATCTTTTATCGTCAATGACAGTACCGTAGGCCGCGGCCCGCCATCTCCATTCGTGCTGTCAATGGTAATGCTTGTTTTATCTTCTGCCATATCTACGGTTGCAGGTTCACTCCAATCTTGCTGAGACGAATCAAAACATCTTCCATAATCAGATCCTGATCCAGCGGCGATTCAAGAAGTTGTTTGCCTCGGCCCAGCGTGTCGGACACATCAAATAAGGCGGTCACGTTAATGCGTTTCTTTAGATCTTGCAAGCGCCTGCGCACGTCCGGGTTATACAGATTTTCGGGGTGTTCACAAAAAATGACTCGCGCCAAATCCACCACAAACCGATGCAGCCAATCCATCGCTATTAGTCTTTCGGATCGATTCCATTTGGCAGCAACCTCCAATGGATCCAGGTGGTCTTCCATCAACTGTAGCACATCGCTGATCCATTCACGCCGATGTTCCAAAAAACCAGTCTCATGGAGCCACCTGGCCCGCAACGGCGCACCGCCGGATAGCGCCAGCAACACATCCACGTCAGCGTCAGGCAGCCCCTGATCCAGCAACCACACGCGAGCGGTGTGCTTATCCGGTTCACGCAAATCTACCGGGCTGCAGCGGCTGATTATCGTCGATGGCAACTGGTGGGGCATGGCGCTGATAAGCAGGAACAGGGTTCGCGCCGGAGGCTCCTCCAAGATCTTCAGCAACGCATTGGCAGAATTCGCATTCATACATTCCGCCGGCGATATGATCACACATTTGTTTGCCCCGGTATGCGACCGCGTACTGACGCGTTCGATCAGTTGACGTATCTGGTCAACACTGATAACGGACTTTGGTTTTCCCCTCCCCGTGCTGACATAACGTACCGCATACTGTTCCAGCACACCTTCTCCCTCCACGCATCGCTGCTCCGGCATCAGCACGTGGAAATCCGGATGTGATCCTGCAGAAAACAAGCCATGTACCTTTGCCCTATCGGCAACATCCTCTGAAAGAAGATACAGCGCAAATTCAATGGCAATGACGGTCTTACCCACACCCTGCGGACCTTTGAACAACCACGCATGCGTGGTTCGTTCACGGTGCTGCGTCAATGTTTCCCACATCGCACGATTCCACGGATGAATCGATTCACTCACCAATAACCGCCTTTATAAAATCGTTGACTTGAGATCGCACTGCACGGACGACCTGTTCCAATGGCCGCGAAGCATCGATTACCTTCACACGCTGCGGATTTTGTTTCGCGAGTTTCAAGTACTGTGTCCGTACAGCTTGTTTGAATGAGTCTTGCTCTGATTCAAAGCGATCGGCTTCGCTGCGCTGCCGGGCGCGGGCGTTGCTGGTATCAATATCGATATCAAACAATAAAGTAAGATCCGGCTTTAGTTTTCCCTGAACCGTATCTTCAAGCAGCGCGATAGTATCCAATGAAATTCCCCTTCCGCCACCTTGATATGCGTACGTAGCGTCGGTGAAACGATCACATAAGACCCACTTGCCAGAGCTCAATGCTGGCTCAATGACTTGATGTATATGTTGCGCGCGGGCGGCGAAAATGGTCAACAGTTCAGCGATGGGTGCAATGTCTATATCATGGCGGTTTAGTACTAAATCGCGCAACGCTTCGCCCCACGGCGTCCCGCCCGGTTCGCGCGTTTGAACGACGTGGATGCCTGAGCTTTCAAGGGTATCGCGAATCACAGATAGATTTGTGGTCTTCCCGGCCCCGTCCTGCCCTTCTACGGTGACAAATCGTCCGCGGGGCACATGCGTCATGAATCAATTCCTCTCGGTGTTGGGACCCGCTGACTGCGTTGTCGCTTTTCCGCTCAGTTGATATTTCACCACTGCCCGATTATGAGCCTCCAATGTCGAGGAGAATTCATGACTGCCATCGCCGCGGGCGACGAAATATAGCGCGGTCGTATCAGCGGGGTGCAGCGCTGCATGAATTGCGTCGCCACCAGGCATCGCGATCGGTGTCGGCGGTAATCCTTTATGGATATAGGTATTGTAGGGCGTCTCGGTCCGCAAGTGCTCGCGGGTCAAATTGCCGTCAAAATTGTCTCCTAGTCCGTAAATCACCGTGGGATCGGTTTGTAAGCGCATGCCTCGTTGCAGGCGATTGTGAAACACCGCCGAGATCATGCGCCGTTCGTCGGGTCGGCCGGTTTCCTTCTCAATAATCGAGGCCAGCACGAGTGCCTCTTGTGGGGAGCGCAACGGTGTATTCACCGGACGGTTTGTCCATTCATGCGCGAGGCGCTCCTGCATGCGCCGATGAGCCTGGCGCAGTATACCCAGGTCACTGGTACCCTGGGTATAAAAATAGGTATCGGGGTAGAAGCGCCCCTCGAAATGTTGCGGCGACGCCCCAACTAATTCCATGATTTGATGATGACTCTTTTTAGCTAATGTCTGCTGTAGCTTGGGCGCCGATTGCAACGCAGCCCTGAGTTGCCTGAATGTCCACCCCTCGATGAACGTTACCCCGTATTGGACGACCTTCCCTTCCACGGTCTGACGCAGAAGTTGCTGCACACTGATGCCTGACTCGAAACGGTATTCTCCCGCCTTAATGTTCCGCGTATGTCCTTTGGCATAAGCCCATGCGATAAGCGTATAGGGTTCATCAAGCACAGCCCGGTCTACGAGTTGTTGCGCAAGTTGCAACACGCCGCTACCCGGCATAATCACATAGGGTTCCACACCGGGATCAAGCGGTCGGGTACCCGCCCAGTAACCATAACCGATGACCGTGACCAACACCGCCAGCAGGGCTAACACAACAGAGCTAAGCAATGATCGCCAAATGCGCTTCACGAATTGCGTCCTGTAGTCTTCTGGTAACCGGTCCAGCGGAGTATTGGCGTTGCTCAATAGTCTTGATCGGCCAAATGCCGATTACGCTGTTGGTCAAAAACGCCTCCTCAGCCTGAAACAACTCGTCTATCCGGACCCGGCTTTCAGTTACCTCCATACCGAGTTCTGAAGCCAGGCGCACGACTTGCGCGCGCACAACGCCGCGTATCCCACACCGGTCTACTAACGGCGTCACCAGTGTGTCCGCCGACACCAGAAAGACATTGCTCATGGTGCCCTCGACGACGGACCCCTGTTGGTCCAACATCAGGCCCTCTTCATACTCGTCTGTCCATTCAGCACGAGCCACTACCTGCTCCAGCCGGTTCAGGTGCTTGATTCCCGACAGTAGCGGCTGGTGGCCAAGTCGAGACTTACACACACATACATCGACCCCCTCGATGTAGCGAGAACGCGGAAACTCCGGCCACGGATACAGGCCAATGATGCAAGTTGGCGAATTTTCCGCCGGCGATCGGTAACCGCGGGCGCCCACACCCCGGGTTAGGATTATTTTCATTACGCCTTTGTCGACATCTTTCGCCGACTCCTTAGCTTGTCGACGGATGGCCGACAGATCGAGACTTGTATTGAAGCGTAATTGTTTACAGCCCGCTCGCATCCGGTCTAAGTGGGCGTCCAATAACAAAGGGTGGCCGTGGTGGATGGCTATGGTTTCAAATACACCATCGCCGTAATGCAGTCCACGATCAATGATCGTCAGGCAATCCGCCGGTTCACCGTTTATCCAGTGTGGGCTATGCATTGTCGTCTCAACCGAGAGCGCGCAGCATACCCTCGGCCTTGCTTCGCGTCTCCGCGAGCTCCCGTTGCGGTTGCGAATCGGCGACGATCCCCGCGCCCGCTCGCAGCTCGATTTTTCCAGGGTGCCAGGTCATGGTGCGGATCAGAATATTCAAGTCCATATCACCGTTTCGGTTCAGGTAACCCATGGCGCCTGTGTACGCGCCACGCATACCCTGCTCCAAGTCTTGGATAATTTCCATGCAGCGTACCTTTGGGCATCCGGTGATCGTACCCCCGGGGAACACCGCCCGTATCACCTGACCCGGCGAGGTGTCCTCTCTAAGACGGCCTCTCACTTCGGAGACAATATGGTGCACGTGCCGGTAGCTCTCAATAGTCATAAACTCGGACACCTCGACCGAACCGATTTCGCACACTCGACCCAAGTCGTTCCGCTCCAAATCAATGAGCATGACATGCTCTGCCCGCTCTTTGGGATTTTGTAGGAGCTTTCGTGCTTGATTGATATCATCACTATGTTTCTTACCTCGCGGGTGGGTACCGGCGATCGGCCGTGTGCGTACCCTGCTCCCAGTCGTTTGTACCAGTCGTTCCGGAGACGATGATAGTACCGCGGTATGGGCGTTCCAGTGCATCAACCCGGCGAAAGGCGCGGGATTGCTCTCGCACAAGCGACGGTACACATCAACCGGTACGATGTCTCCCCCTACACGCGCATGCCACGCTCGGGAAATATTGACTTGAAATACGTCGCCGGCACGAATATACCGCTTGACCCGATCAACGCCGTCGATAAACTGGGCCGCATCGTCTTCCTCGATAGCAACAGCACGGCAGAGTGCTTGTGCCCGGATCAAGCTATTTATTTGCTTCAGGTCACTTTTTAATTCACCCAGGTGTTCCTCAAATCCATGCTCACAGATCAGCAACGTCTGTAGCGTCTGATAATCGTTGATAACTACCGCAGGGATTCTTACCATGGCCGAAATCGGCAACCCAGGCGCCGCTGTGAGAGATGACAAACCCTGGAGGCGCGGTTCGATTTGATATGCCAGCTCGTAACCGAGAAATACGAACCAACCACCCACGAACGGTAGTTCAATATCCACCGGGTTTTCATCACGCTCGGCCAACCATAACTGATCGAGGCAGGTCAGAAAATCAGTGTTATCTTGTGGCGTTCCATCCAAATAGGTAATCAGATCCTGTCCCAAGCTCAGATGTGTTCCCGGAAATGCGAACAATATGTCATAACGATTGCTGGCTCCGGTGGGATGTACGCTTTGCAGTAGAAACGGATAACGTTCAGGATCAAGTTGACATAGTCGATCCAGGCCAGGGGTGAAATAAAATTTCTCGACAACGAAAGAGCGGTTCATGTCTCGCCTGAGATAAGGCGCGGCTTAGCCTGCATGTTGCACCAGTATCCAGGAAGCTGGCGCAGGACAGGGGCGGCTTAACCCCCTGCTGTGCGGGGACAAGCGCCGGCTGGAGCGAAAGTCATAGCCGTAGCTATGGCTAGAGTGAAGTCCAAGTTCAGGCGTGCCTGGACCAGCCAGAGCCCGGATAGGACACCGGACGTGTACTAAGTGTCCCCAAGCCAAATGTTCTTGAATCGATGTATATAAATTGTTTATCAAAAAGTTAACTCAAGGCCGGTGGCCGACTGGCGCAATATGCAGGTTAGTTGCATTTACACGAAACGTTTGAATGCCAGCGTCCCGTTGGTGCCACCGAATCCAAAAGAATTACTCAGGGCCACGCGAATTTCCATGTCACGTGCTTGGTTGGGCACATAGTCCAGATCGCATGCGGGATCCTGTGAGTCAAGATTGATGGTGGGCGGTGCTATTTGATGATACAGGCTCAGCACGGTAAACGCTGCTTCCACACCTCCGGCGGCGCCAAGCAAATGACCGATCATGGACTTAGTCGAACTTATCGCTAGTTTGGTGGCATGCGCATCGAAAGTTTTCTTAATTGCCACCGTCTCGGCCAGATCACCCAACTGCGTGGACGTGCCATGGGCGTTCACATAATCCACATCGCTCCGGTCTAAGCCGGCGTTACGCAGACAGTTACTCATACACAAGGAGGCACCCGAACCATCGGGTTGTGGACTGGTGATGTGATGGGCATCGCCACTCATACCGAATCCTGCGACTTCTGCATAGATGCGGGCACCGCGTGCTTTGGCATTTTCTAACTCCTCCAACACAATAACCCCAGCGCCCTCCGCCACCACAAATCCATCTCGATCAACATCCCACGGGCGGCTTGCCGCCTGCGGGTCATCGTTTCGTGAGCTCAGCGCTTTGGCGTTGGAAAAACCAGCCACCGCAGTGGGTGTAATCGCTGCCTCGGCGCCACCGGCCAACATGACATCGGCATCGCCGTATTCGATCAGGCGTGCGGCGTCACCGATCGAATGCGTCGCGGTTGCGCATGCGGTAACCGTCGAAAGATTGGGTCCTCTGAGCCCATAAATGATGGACAGGTTGCCGGAAATCATGTTGATGATTGCCATCGGCACATAGAACGGGGACACACGCCGCGGGCCCTTTTGATGAAACAAAACCGTCGTTTTTTCGATCGTTTCCATTCCACCGATGCCCGAGCCGACGTGCACGCCAACGCGGTCGGCGTCAGTGTGGTTGACTTCAAGTCCTGAGTCCCT
>CAMYNX010000146.1 GCA_947259875.1 uncultured Gammaproteobacteria bacterium
CTGATCATCAGATACCGGGATCTTGAATCGATCACGAAACTGACGTATCGAATCCTCGTCCATCTTCTTCTGCTGGTGGGTAATGTTCTGGCCTTCTCCAGATTCCCCCATGCCATAACCCTTTACCGTCTTCGCGAGGATCACCGTGGGCTGGCCGGTGTGTTGGGTTGCGGCGGCATAGGCGGCGTAAATCTTGTGGGGATCATGGCCGCCGCGATTGAGCCGCCAGATGTCCTCGTCGGTCATATTGGCGACCATTGCTTTGAGTTCCGGATATTTTCCAAAAAAATGTTCACGCGTATAAGCGCCGCCCTTGGCCTTGAAGGCCTGATATTCGCCATCGACCGCCTCTTCCATGCGCTGTCGCAACAATCCCTTGGTGTCGCGTATCAGCAACGGATCCCAGTACGAGCCCCAGATAACCTTGATGACGTTCCATCCTGCTCCGCGGAATGCGGACTCCAACTCTTGTATGATTTTCCCATTTCCGCGGACTGGTCCGTCCAGGCGTTGCAGATTACAGTTCACCACGAATATGAGGTTGTCCAGTTTTTCGCGGCCCGCCAGGGAGATTGCACCCAGTGATTCCGGTTCATCCATTTCGCCGTCGCCGCAGAAACACCATACCTTGCGTTGTTTCGTGTCGACCAAACCTCGATCATGGAGGTAACGCATGAAGCGGGCCTGATAGATCGCCATGATCGGTCCCAAGCCCATGGACACGGTCGGGAACTGCCAGAAATTCGGCATCAGCCCACAGTCAATCGGCCTTCCAAATACGCGCGTGCGTAGATTCCCGGTGCTGAATGACCCTGGATGTAGATCAAGTCCCCACCATGTTCGTCACTGCGCGCATGCCAAAAATGATTGAATCCGACGTCGTACAAGGTCGCAGAAGATGCGAAGCTGGCGATATGACCGCCAAGTTCTGTACTCTTGCGGTTGGCGCGCAACACCATCGCCATCGCATTCCAGCGTATCAATGAGCGCAGGCGCCATTCAATGGACGAATCGCCAGGGCTCTGTTGCTCTTGGGCCGCAGGGATTGAGTTGACGTAGGCGGTGTTGAGACTGTACGGCAGATAGGCCCCGGATCGGCGCGCCTTATCGATGAGCTTGTTCAGCAAGTAGTGCGCGCGCTCAGGTCCTTCATGTTCGATAACCGCTTCGAGGGCGTCGAGCCACTCCCGGGTTTCGAGAGCGTCAATATCTTCGAACTTCTCGGCCGGTTGCATGTTTCGCCTCCTTGGTTTGCGTGCACTAGAGCTTCGGGATCGCCGATGGCTCTAAGTGGATTCGTTATGTATTTGCAATTATGTGTATCTTATCGATCGTAACGGGTTCGATCGACATTATTTACACGGCTCACGGCCGTTTATCGTTCGCCTGCGCATCGCCCAGTAGTCCTTGCATGAGACAGCAGCGTTGAAATCATGCGGGAGGTCGATCGCTAACGCCGTTGTGTGATCGTGTTATTAAATTGCCCATGGGCCTGAAGATCGGCGTGGTAGGACGACCTGACCATCGGTCCGGATGCCACATGGGAGAAACCTAGGTTGTAACCGAAATCCCGTAGCATGTCGAATTCGGCAGGAGGCACGAAGCGCGTAACCGGAAGATGATGCAGGCTGGGTTGAAGATATTGGCCCAAAGTGATCATTTCGCAGTCGTGTTCGCGCAGATCGCATAACACATGTTTCACTTCGTCGATGTCTTCGCCGAGGCCAAGCATCAACCCGGATTTTGTAGGAATTTCTGGATGACGCGACTTGAATGCCCTGATCAGATCTAAAGACCACTGGTAGTCTGAGCCCGGCCGGACTTGTTTGTACAAACGTGGCACGGTTTCTAGATTGTGGTTAAACACATCGGGTGGAGCGTGTTCGATGATACACAACGCGATCTCCATGCGCCCGCGAAAATCGGGCACCAGAATTTCGATCTGTATATCCGGATTGAGGGCGCGCGTTTCGCGAATACAGGCGACGAAATGACCCGCACCGCCGTCGCGCAGATCATCGCGGTCTACCGATGTAATGACGACATAGCGCAGTCCCATGCGTTGGATAGTACGCGCCAGATTCTTTGGTTCATCGGTGTCCAAAGGCAGGGGCCGTCCGTGCGCCACATCGCAAAACGGACAGCGGCGGGTACAAATATCGCCCATGATCATGAATGTTGCGGTGCCGTGACCAAAACACTCGGGAAGATTGGGGCACGACGCTTCCTCGCAGACGGTGTGCAGATTACTCTCGCGTAGCACAGTTTTCAGCCGCTTGACCTGGTTACCGGATGGCAATCGCACGCGGATCCAGTGTGGTTTTTTCAACGGTGCGGCGGTCGGCTCAACCTTGATGGGGATGCGCGCCATCTTTTCCGCGCCGCGCAACTTCTCGCCGGTAACCACGGGTTGGGGACGTTTGGAGATCGCTTTCATGGCCATGCTCTATAATCAGACCCACATTATACGGATTTTCTCCCCGTTGCATGTCAACGGGCCGTGCCGCTGCGCAACAATACGTCTTCACAGGCATAAATCGCGAGGAAAGCTGCGGTGATCGACTTGAATAACCGTCTGCGCGTGAACTTCTACTCAATACGAGTTCCAAGTACACAGCGCCGGGGATGGGATTGTAGTGAAGGTGCGATGGGGCGCAAACCGATTGGTAGTTACAGTACGACAAAATCGCTCGGTGTTAACATGTATAATCTGTAATAGTTCAGAGGTGACATTACATACGCGGTCAGATCAAGTCCCGCTCAAGAGCGGTAACCTCCGCTCACGACCCGTGGCCGACATTGATGACGATAAGCTACAGCGTGCAAAGCGTAAGAAAGCGGACGTTGCCAACGTTACCATTCCCATATAGTTCTGTGACGTATCTAGTGTTGTATGTATTGCAGCGTTATTAAAACGTCCTCGGTACTAGACTGAGAAATGTTCGTGCTTGATCTCCGAGACCGCATCTAAGCGTTAATTTTCAAGTGCGTGTCATTATTCTGGTTGCCACAAAACCAAATGTGCATTGGAGTATAATGAGTGAATAAACGATATAGAGATAACGTACTCAGGTATGGCGGCAAAAATACCTTTGATGCTACGCGGATTGCTGTGCTTATTACTAAGCGGCTTACTTTTTTATCTCTGGCCTGCTGATTTGTTATCGGGATCTCTTTTGGCTGGAGTGTAGCCCGTCAGCACCAGTTGGACAGAACGGTCTGATTGTCTAAGAGAGGATTTTAGTTCATCGTTAACCGAGAGGATTAATGATGAATACAAAGAAGCTAACCGATAAAGACATTGCTGAGAAGACGGTCCGTGATATTCGCCGTGCGACACGTAGAAAGTATTCTGCAGAAGAAAAGATCCGTATTGTTTTAGAAGGCCTACGCGGTGAAGACAGCATTGCGGAATTATGCCGGAAAGAAGGCATTAACCAGAATCTGTATTACCGCTGGTCGAAGGAATTTCTAGAGGCGGGCAAGAAACGACTGGCCGGTGATGTTGTTCGGGAAGCCACCTCCGATGAAGTAAAGAATCTCCGTCAGGAAACCCTGGGATTAAAGGAAGCGGTGGCGGAACTTTTGATGGAGAATCGTCTGCTCAAAAAAAGCGTGCTCGGGGATGGGGGGGACAATATATGAGGTATACGGCTTCTGAAAAACGCGAGATCATGAAGCTGGTTGAGCAGTCCAGTTTACCGATAAGCCAAACCCTAAAACGATTGGATATCAACAAATCGACTTTTTATAATTGGTTAGGGCGTTACCACTCCGGCGGTGAGGAAGCTTTATCAGACAAACGTCCCAAGCCGAGCCGGGTCTGGAACAAACTACCCGAGGCTAAACAAATTGCAGTGGTGAATCTGGCTCTATCGGAACCAGAACTGTCACCACGAGAACTGGCCGTTAAATACACGGATGAACAGGCCTATTTCATCTCAGAATCCACGGTCTATCGACTGCTCAAGGCACAGGATCTCATTACCAGCCCGGCCTATATCCTGATGCAGGCATCGGATAAATTCCAGCAGCCAACGACTCGTGTCAATCAGATGTGGCAAACGGACTTTACGTATCTCAAGGTCATTGGCTGGGGTTGGTATTACCTGTCTACCGTTCTGGATGACTACTCCCGGTTTATTGTAGCTTGGCGCTTATGCACTACGATGTCGGCGCAGGATGTCTCGGATACGTTAGATGATGCGCTTGAGTTCACAGGATTGGATCAGATCCACGTTAAACACAAACCACGGCTACTCAGTGATAATGGCCCCTCGTATG
The DNA here is from genome assembly GCA_947259875.1 of uncultured Gammaproteobacteria bacterium. Lineage (GTDB taxonomy): Bacteria > Pseudomonadota > Gammaproteobacteria > Arenicellales > JAANXG01 > CALZGZ01. Next base: position 4,285 of record CAMYNX010000146.1, read on the forward strand.
TGGCATCTGAGTTAAAGGCCTACCTGGACACCCGGGACATGAGCCATACCCGAGGACGGCCCTATCATCCAATGACACAAGGCAAGATTGAGCGTTGGCATCGTTCGATGAAAAACCAGATATTACTGGAGCACTATTACCTGCCGGGAGATCTTGAACGGCGCATTGGCAAATTCGTCGAATACTACAACCACGAACGCTACCATGAATCGCTGGACAACCTGACACCGGCCGACGTCTTTTATGGTCGTGGACAACAGATTCTTAACAAACGAGAGAAAATCAAAATACAGACCATGGCTTTGAGAAAGCAAATGCACTACCGTAATCCACTACAACACAACCTGATGAGCTAAAGTCTCTCTTAATTCAGCCGACTTCGTGTCCAAAAGGTTCTGACGACGTACACTACTGGCTTTTGCGACAGTCGAAGTGATAAGGCTGGTTTATTTATATGCAACTTAATGCAAATGCATAGAACCTGATAACGACACCTGAGGTCTAGGTTGTCCCGCTAATAGCACGGCCAATAAATAGGAATGGACAAATATCTCGGATCAAGTGAAATCATTGACTGGGAAAATCCGGATGTCATGAAAAAAGCCGGCGAACTTTCTCACAGAATCGACAACCCAGTAGATATCGCAAAAGCGTGTTTCGAATATGTCCGGGACGAAATACATCATAGCGATGATCACCAATTGGGTCCGGTTACCTGTAAAGCCTCTGATGTCCTTCGATACAGAACAGGCTTTTGCTACGCAAAAAGCCACTTGTTGGCAGCATTACTAAGGGCAAATGAAATTCCTGCGGGGCTCTGCTACCAACGGTTAACTATTGAGAATGGCAAGCCGCCATTTTGTTTGCATGGCCTAAATGCAGTGCACCTACCAGATATTGGATGGTATCGCATTGATGTAAGGGGCAATACAGAAGGAATAGCGGCAGAGTTCACGCCTCCAGTAGAAAAGCTTGCGTTTCCAATCAATATTGAAGGTGAAGCGGATTTTCGAGAAATATGGCCAGAGCCACTGGCTGAAGTCATTAGAGTATTAGAGTCGTCGAGCAACTGGCAGGATTTGTCGAAAAATCTACCGGACATCGAGATAAGAAGAGAGCTAAGAGCTGTTTCTAAATCGTAATGTTTTGTTTGCTCAACTGTTGTGCCGCAGATTAAAGACAACTCACCGTTCCTTTAGACCAATGGCTAACGACGCAATAAGTTGGAGCAATAGTCCAATCTGAAGCATGACCGCGAATCAAGCGGCGACTTGGTCACGTTGGTTAAAGTGGAAGCTGTCCTTTGTCTCTGGACGACCCTAACCGGCCTTTGACATATGTGCCGCATGACCGACATTCAGCGCGCGTTTTGGCTTGCTGTACGTCGGTTATAATGTGCATGACACGATAGGCATGCTAATTAGTTTAATTAATTCCGTATCAGCTCACTTGTCATCAAAGGACTCCTGAGGATGTCTTGCTAACGAATGTTAAGTTATTGAATATTTGGTGAACGAGTATGTTACGGGACCCAATGCCCGAGGAACAATAAGGAAATTAGGTCCTCTAATAATACTTGGGTAACACCAGGCTGACTGGTACGGTTTGAAGTGGAATTGCTTACTAGGAGGTGATAATGACCATTACAAATAGCCAGACAGGGACGAACGTGCACGAAATTTCCGATGGGATCTATCGCATCAACACGCCAGTTGTGTTTGAAGGTGGGGCTGGGTTCTCCTTTAATCAGTATCTTATTGTGGACGACGTACCATTGTTATTCCACACCGGACCCCGAAAGATGTTTCCGCTTGTACGTGAAGCAGTCTCGAGTGTACTGCAGGTCGAGCGTCTTAGTTATATTGCCTTTTCTCACGTAGAAGCGGATGAGTGCGGCTCACTCAACGAATGGCTTGCAGTAGCTCCGCAATCCATGCCTCTTTGCGGTACAGTCGCGGCTTTGGTGTCAGTCGAAGATCTTGCTGATCGCAGCCCTCGCGCCCTCGCAGATGATGAGATGCTTTCTCTGGGGCAACACCGCGTGCGCTGGTTCGACGCCCCACATCTGCCACACGCATGGGAGTGTGGCTTTTTGATGGAGGAACGAACCCGGACATTGCTGTGCGGCGATCTATTCACACAGGGCGGTACTGATCTTCCGCCCATCACAGAATCGGACATTCTCGGACCCAGTGAAGCTTTTCGGCACAGAATGGATTATTTTTCACACACGAAAAATGCTCGTGTGATGCTTGAGCGGTTGGCGTCCGCTGAACCAACAACGCTTGCCTGTATGCACGGCAGCGCATGGCATGGCGATGGAGCGAAGTTACTAAGAGCTCTCGCCAATGAGCTGTCTTAGTAATACACACTCCTATTTACGGAATGAATGCCCAACAAGCGCTTCCAGCCGACCTTCGCTTCGCTCGGCTGGCTCAAGTTTGGCGTTAGACGAACGTCTGCTTTCTCAATCTTGATTGACTCCTGTTGGCCGATACCAGATGGAATACGTATCTCTGCTTTCGTTCAGGCTTGTTAGATGCCTGCCCGAGATTGAGCAAGTCTAGGCGAGGCCTGTTGTGGGTCAGGCGTCTAACAACCCTTAACGTGAGCTGATGCTAGCGAACGAGTAAAAACGACCTTGCCTTTCACATAAGTGCCGCAAAGCCGATATTTGCCTCGCGTTCCGGTTTATTAAGCCCCAATAGTGGGGTGCGTATTTGCTAGAATGTCCCTCGCAGACAAATTATTACAACTATCGGAATACATAAAGAAAATCTCTAAAACCTACGCTAATTCCAATTTTGATACATGGGGCGAAAACGTTCGTTCCATTACCTGCTATGCACAAAAGATCATTAAATAATCGAGATCATCGAGAATGAAAATTGACATTGATAAATTGACTGAAAAAGAACTAATCGATCTTAATCACAGAATCGTGGAACGGTTAAAGTTTCTTGAGTCTATGAGGGCTCACTCTGAAATGTTGGAGTTCGGTGTTGGTGAAAAAGTATCCTTCCGCGTTCCTGGCCGAGGCGAGATGCTAGGGGTCCTGGTTAAATATAATAAAAAAACCGTCACAGTTCTAACAGAGGATGGACAAAGTTGGAATGTCTCTCCTCATTTGCTTGAAAAAGAAAAAGAATCGAACCAAGAAGTAAAAAAGTCGGGCAATGTTATTGAAATTAATCCAAAGGGGTGAATCGCGCATAACAAGGCGAATGAAGTTCGCTCCACTGCGTTCCGCCCGGCTCGCGTCCACGGTGCTCCGGCGCGAATTCCGGGAACAGTTTGCTTAATTTACATGGTCTCAAGAAGCGAAGTACTGCAGCAAAGGTTTGATCTGGATGATTCGTGATACGAATCCAGATGCACGAAGGTTGTGCAAAGCGAATTAAGTAAACTGTCCCCGGAATGGCTTACTAAGCCTTGAGTATTGTTTCGTGCGCTGCCGCCATTTCTCCAAGACTATGAAAATGAAAGTCCACCCGTACCTCGGCGGGTGGTGGCTTGGTTGCACCAAAACCCTGTTTGTAATGACGTCGGTCTATCCATGCGGTAGCAAGCCCGAATCCAGATGCGGGGACATGGTCGTGAAACAAGCTCTGGGCGGTGTGCAGGATAGCGGACGGCGCATATCCCAGTTTTCCAAGCTTATCGAGCATATATTCGAAGTTCCTGGGATCCGGCTTGTAGGAGCCGATATCCTCCGCCGTATAGATCTGGTCGAACTCGACCCTGAGGCGTTGATTACTGCCGACGAAACTTTCGCGATCGACATTGGAAAGAATCACCAGCTTGTAGTATCGCTTGAGATAGGCCAGGGCATCGGGTGCGTCCGGAAACGCCGGCCAATCCCTTATAGAGAGACCGAATTGCCCGGCCTGTTCGCGCGTAACGTCGATTCCCCAATGTTCTGCCAACTGTATGAACACATGCCCCAATAAATCTGCGTAACGCATATCCGGTGTCTGCGCCTGCTGGCGGGATTCGAACTCAGCGAAGGTCTGCAACGCCTGCTCCCGATCCACGCTACTTCTGTCGAGCAAAGAAGAAAGGGACTCGAGTATTCCGGTCTCCCAGTCAATGAGCGTACCGTAACAATCAAAGGTTAATACCTTAAAGTCAGTGAGATTCATTCAGGTTTGGTCCTAGGGATATAGCCGTTTGCTTATCCACCCGGCTCCATCGAGATCGAAGCGCAGACGATCATGCAGGCGGTTGGCGCGGCCTTGCCAGAATTCGATACAGTGCGGATTGACGCGGTAACCGCCCCAAAAATCCGGCAGTGGTATCTCGTTGTCCTTATATTTTGCTTCCAGTGTTCGATAACGGGTATCCAATTGCCGCCGATCCTTCAGTTGCTCACTTTGTCTGGATGCCCAGGCGCTAATCTGGCTGCCGCGGGGGCGGGAATGAAAATAGATTTCGGACTGCGCCTCTGAAACACGCGTCACGCCGCCTTCAATCCGCACCTGACGCTGCAAGACCGGCCAATAGAATACCAAAGCAGCGCGCGGATTTTGTTCCAATTCTACTGCCTTACGGCTGCCGTAGTTGGTGTAGAAAACGAATCCGTCGTGATCAAAATCCTTGAGCAAGACCAAGCGCGCCGAAGGCACAGCGTCTTTGGTGCAGGTGGCCAGGGTGGCAGCCTCCGGTAACAGTAAACCGGATTTTTGCGCTTCTAAGAACCATGCGCCGAATAGCTCGATTGGATTACGATCGGCAGTGGCCTCGGGCAGACCTCTCAATACCCCCTTACCCAGGGTAAACACAGCAAGTAGCGATGACTTCAATGACATGTTACGGCGCTACGCTTATTGTTTCTTTAATTGTCACGGAGCCGTAGCTTTGGATGCTCATTATTAAATTCATTATTCGGCAATTAGGATGCAGGGACCGCCTGATAGTAACCGTTCCGGTACATCAAGTGGATGGGCGTATCGAACAGTTCACTTAGTCGTTGGTCGCACAGGATCTCGGATTTTTCTCCGTCGGCGGTCACCCGGCCGCGACTGAGCAAAACAACACGCGATATCTCCGGCGGAATTTCGTGTATATGATGGGTGACGAGCACGACTGTCTTACCATCCGCCATCAAATGGCGAATGATATCGAGATATTGAAAACAGGCCTTGAGATCGAGGCCGCTGGTAGGCTCGTCCATTACCAATGTGTCGGGATCGTTGACGAGGGCGCGCCCGAGCAAGAAACGACGCTGTTCACCGGTGGACATAGCGGCGAATTTCCGGTCTTTGAGGTTAGAGATTCCCAACATACGCGTGACATCATCGGCTCGAAGCCGTTGTTGGTCAGTAAAGCGCTGATGTTTCCAACGCCCAATACTGGAGTAGTAGCCCGACAAAATAACATCGGTGCCGACCGCGTGGGCAGCATAGCTTTGTTGGAGGTCGTTGGAAATGATACCGAGGTGAGACCGCAGTTCCCAGACATCCCATCGCTCGCGGCCGTAGATACGAATATAGCTGTC
>CAMYNX010000147.1 GCA_947259875.1 uncultured Gammaproteobacteria bacterium
GTCGGTGTTCGACTTTGGTGAGGTCTCCGCTTGTGCGGCCGTGACTGCAACAGTCCAAGGGAGTAGTAGAGCGATCAGGGTATAATAGTTACGCATGGTTTTTGCCAACTAGTTGGTTTGTTACTTGAATTTATGACAACTGATTAACGAATTTGTTTCTTACCACTTCTTCATAATTCCCTATTCGTTATCGCAGCGTGACCACTATCTATACCATTGGCCACAGTAACCGCTCACAGCAGGAGTTGGTCACGCTTTTACGGCGTGTTGATGCGACGGCACTGGTTGACGTTCGTGCCATCCCGCGTTCCAGCCGACATCCACAGTTCAATATTGCAGCATTGCGCGAGGCTTGTCAGCAAGTGTCAATCGCTTATCATTGGGCTGGCAGGCAATTGGGGGGCATGCGAAGACCGGTTGAAGAGTCGCCGAACAACATGCTCGAGGGCAGCCTGCGTGGTTATGCTGACTACATGAATACCCAGCTGTTCAAGACCGGGATTGACCAACTCATCAATCTCGCAACGCAGACGGAGGTGGTAATTATGTGTGCCGAGCGGTCTTTTCAAAACTGCCACCGTGCCTTGATTTCAGATTATTTGACGGTTCGCGGTGTAACAGTGATGCACGCCATCGCCAATGGACAAACCCAGCGGCATTGTCTAAGACAGGAAGCTCGTAAGGTCGCAGATGGCCTCATTTACGATCGTGGTGTTCAAAGCAAACTTGATCTTTGACTAGCCGCACTTACCATCCGGCGGTCCCGGCGCCGCCTTTGAACGGCCCGACGATATTGCTGGTGATCCAGCCGCCGTAAAAATCACCCTCCTGGGCGATGACGCGTTCTCCAGCGATGAAACAGGCATCGACGCGGCTCGGATAAAATGCGATGTAGTCCTTGATTAGCGCGAAGGGGTCGGTCGGTGCCGGATAAAACCATGCGGCGTTTTCGACGACGCGTTCCCCGGACCGTAGCGACCAATACTGCGCATAACCCTTGAATTCGCAAAACGTTCGCATTGGACTTGGCACGAGGACTGTTGCATCCACATCTGTTGGCGGGAGGTAGTAGGTGGGCGGGTGACTGGTCTCCAACACGCGGTATGACTTTCGGGTTTCGACAATGATGCGGCCGTCGAATTCAACAACGATGAGGTCAAGCACGGCTTCCAGCGCTGGAGGTCGCGGATAGTCCCACACCGATTCACGGCTGCGGGCAGCCGACACATGCTTTAACACGGAACGTTTACATTACATTCACAATATCCCGGCGATAATACATGAGTTTGTGACATTGGGTGTGCTTAACATGATCTGCTTACTCGTACGGAGTTCAGTTTCCGATGTTCGAGAAAACCAGAGTGGCAAAAGCTGCTGGCGAACCGCTATACCGGGCCATTGCGGCGGAAGCCGGACAGTACCTGAAATGGAATTTTCACAAATACCGGGTCCATCACCAAGGTAAGATAGCTGGAAGTATTGCTACTTTGATAGCGCCAACCAGCGACGAGTTGATAAACGCCATCGAATCTTCGCTATAAACGGGCTTGGATCCGCCACTACCACTGACAGTTTCTCGGGTTGCTACAACTTCAAGGGTTTCACCGGCTCTTCCATCCACGCTTTTGATTCTCTCCAATCGACATTCGGATCATCCACGAACAGTTCGACCTCGTTGCCATCAGGATCGCGAAGATAAAGGCTCTGACTGACCGTGTGGTCGGACTGGCCATCGAGCTGGTGGCCAAGTTCGAGAATACTCCGCTTTGCTTCGCGCAAAACATCCAACGACTCACCGATCTTCCAGGCGATGTGATATAGACCGACGCGTTTACCCTGCAAAGGACCAGGCGCATCACCAACTTCTATTAACAACAATTCATGATGAGTGCGCCCGCCGCTGAGCATGGTGGCGCGATCGTTGAAGATGTTCCCTTGGGGCGTCAGACCCACAACGTGCGTGTAAAAGTCTACCGAGCGTTGCAATTCGCGTACATAGAGCACAACGTGGCCGAGTTCAGGCATAGAATCTTGTCGCTAATTTAAAAATATGCGAATCTATCTTTCGCCCTCGCACTTTGCGCGCAGCCAAGAACATCCTTGAATCCCAGATACCAGATAGAATTTACATCATAACCGAATTCATAACCCAAGCCACAGTGGATGCGGGTTAAATCATTGCCGGCACATGTCGTTGACGTCGCGGGCCATGACAACACTACTCTTTAACATGCGGCCTGATCAGATACTGTGCGTCTATGTTGATCTGGTTCGGTGACCGCGGTCCAGCCAGGACGATCATATTACTTTGCTCTTATCAACTTGCTCTTGTATCTTTCCTCTACCCCTTGCAGGAATCGAACCGTACATTGAATACATCTGCTGGAACTGACCAGCGAGCCAAGTGAGGCCGAACCATGTTGCTATTTAGAAACAAAACCGATATGCCCCCCCGTGAGCAGGCCCTGCCGGGGCGGACCCAGGCAATGGAGGTGCCGAAAAATCACTACGTCACTGGACATTCGCTAAAACCGCCATTCCCAGCGGGTAGTGAGCAAGCGTTGTTCGGTTTGGGATGTTTTTGGGGCGCCGAACGTACTTTCTGGCAGACAAAGGGGGTCTACACCACGGCGGTAGGCTATGCCGGCGGTTATACGCCCAACGCCACTTATGAAGAGGTGTGTGGCGGGAAGACTGGACACAATGAAGTGGTGCTGGTGGTCTACGATCCCAAAGTGATCAGCTATGAGCAGTTGTTAACCATATTCTGGGAATCGCACGATCCGACACAGGGGATGCAACAGGGTAATGATGTCGGGACGCAGTACCGATCGGGTATCTATACCTGTACACCGGCGCAGCATTCCGCGGCGCTGGCCTCGAAAGACGTTTATCAGCAAAGGCTCGACGAATCGGGTTTCGGAATGATCACCACCGAGATTTTGAATGCCCCGGAGTTCTATTACGCAGAGCATTATCATCAACAGTATCTCGCCAAGAATCCTCGCGGTTATTGCGGCCTGGGAGGTACCGGCGTGTGTTATTTGTGATGGTTACATCGTTGTCCTGGTAGCGCGACGCCCCGCATCGGGCGAAAACATGCGCGTCGCCACAGTATACGTTGACGTAAAACCCGAATAGATGAGAGGAGTTCATTTTGCGCAACACAGGGCATACTGGATGGTGAAGCCGCGAGACGGCGACCCGAATCGGGGGTTATTTCTCAAAACGTATCAACGATGAGCGACGGCTTTTCAATTGCCAGGTTGCCGCGTATCGAATTCGGTTGCGGCGTAATTCGTGTTTTGCCGGACGTGGTGGCCCAATATGGGCGCCGCCTGCTATTGGTGACCGGTGATCAATCTTTGTTGGACAGCGAGGCATGGCCACGTCTGCGGTTGGCATTGGAGACCAAGGGACTGACCTTCGAACAGGTCAAAATCTCCGGCGAGCCGTCTCCGCACCGGGTAGACGATATCGTTCGTACCTGTGCCACGGATGCATTCGACGTGGTAGTGGGTATCGGTGGCGGCAGCGCGTTGGATGCCGCCAAGGCCATCGCCGGGCTGCTCAAAGTACGGCGATCGGTGATGGATTACCTGGAGGGAGTAGGGCCGGAGTTGTCCTATGAAGGACCGGCGGTGCCATTTATTGCCGCACCAACCACCGCAGGTACCGGCAGTGAGGCTACCAAGAATGCGGTGCTCAGTACTCAAGGCGATGGCGGCTTTAAGAAGTCCTTTCGACACGAAACATTGGTCGCTCAATACGCAGTCGTCGACCCGGATTTGTTGGCGACGTGCCCCGTCGATGTGATTGCCGCCAATGGTATGGATGCCCTGACACAACTGATTGAATCCTTTGTGTCAGTCCGTGCCAATGTGTTCACGGATGCGTTGTGCATCAGTGGGATGCGTGCCGCGCGCGATGGATTGTTGCCGCTGTATCAGCGCAATTATGCGGCGGCGCGGGAAAAAATGGCCTATGCGTCTTTGATCTCCGGCATATGTCTGGCACAAACAGGTCTCGGTTCGGTACATGGGTTGGCGTCTCCACTGGGTGCGTTCTATCCCATTCCTCACGGTGTGGTGTGCGGCACGTTGGTGGCGGCGGCGACGCGGGCCAACATAAAAACCATGTTGATGCGCGATCCCGATAATCCGGCATTAATGAAATACGCGCGGGTTGGTGAAGTGCTGCGTCAAAAGCGACACTCATCGCCACAGATCGCGCGCGCCGCATTGTTGCAATTGCTGAGTGATTGGACCGAGTATTTGCACTTGCCGCGTTTATCCGAATTTGGACTGACGAACCAAGGATTGGATCGCGTGGTAGCGCACTCCCGGGGGAGCAGTATGAAGACCAATCCGATCGTACTGACCGACGATGAGATCAAGTCGGTGTTAGAGGATCGGCTCTAGTTGCGATTTGGAGCGGGGAGTTGTGACAAGGACATCTAATATTTTTACGGGGCTGTTGCGCGGCCAGCGGTATTGACCAATGGTCGCGCCCACAGATCGTAATCATCGGAGTGTTCGACTACCGCTTCGATCATATCGCCAGGCTGGAAACCGTTATTTTGTAGATACACGCATCCGTCAATGTCGGGGGCGTCGGCGGTGCTACGTCCGACCGCACGGCTACCTTCCACCCGGTCGATGAGCACCATGATCTGTCGGCCTATCTTTTGTGCCAGCCGTTCGGCGCTGATCCGTGCTTGGGTTTGCATAAAGCGGTCATACCGTTGTTGTTTGATCTCATCGCGTACTGCGTTGGGAAACGCATTGGCCTTGGCGCCGGCTACCGGCGAATATTGAAAACATCCCACTCGATCCAACCGCGCCTGCTCTAGAAAATTCAACAATTGTTCGAAGTCGTCTTCAGTCTCTCCCGGAAATCCAACGATGAAGGTGCTGCGCAAGGTCAGATCAGGGCATTGGTCACGCCAAGACCGTATCCGGCCGAGTGTGTCTTCGGTAGCTGCGGGACGTTTCATCGATTTCAGGATTTTCGAGCTTCCGTGTTGGAAGGGAATGTCGAGATACGGCAACAGCCCGCCCTCCGCCATCAACGGTATCAGCTCGTCCACATGGGGATAGGGATAGACGTAGTGCAATCGAATCCATACGCCAAACGCCGACAACGCCCGGCACAGTTCGCTAAGTCGCGATTTGACCGGGCGGCCGTTCCAGAAACTGGTTTTATACTTGAGGTCGGAGCCATAGGCGCTGGTGTCTTGAGAAATAATCAGTAGTTCCTTGACCCCCGCCGATACCAGGCACTCTGCTTCCGTCAACACATCCCCCGCAGGCCGGCTCATCAGTGGGCCGCGCATGGACGGAATGATGCAAAACGTGCATCGGTGATTACAGCCCTCCGAGATCTTTAGGTAGGCGTAGTGTTGTGGGGTCAATTTGATTCCCTGCGGTGGGACGAGGCTGGTGAACGGATCGTGTTGCTCCGGTGCAGGCAGGTGGCGGTGAATCGCTGCGACCACCTGGTCATAGGCATGGGGTCCGGTTACCTCAAGCACCCGTGGCTGGTGCGCACGGATGTCATCGGCCTGCGCGCCAAGACAACCGGTAACGATGACTTTACCGTTCCTCTCGATGGCTTCACCGATCGCTTCGAAAGATTCGGCTTTCGCCTCATCGATGAAGCCGCAGGTATTGACAACCACCAGATCTGCTTGGTCGTAGTGGGGGACAACGTCATAACCCTCGATGCGCAGCTGGGTCAGTATGCGTTCGGAGTCGACCAGCGCCTTGGGACAGCCCAGGCTGACAAAGCCTATCTTCGGCGTAGGGTTCATGGTGCCGCATTTTAGCAACGAAGGGACACCAATAGCACTGCTTAAGGACCTTCCTATCCGGGGTCCGTTGTTTGGTATAGAATTTTCGTTTCGCCGTCCCTCCCAAACATGCTGTTAAGATTATGATTCGGTTCTAAATTGTTTTGCAGACGCGATTGTCGATGGAAGAAAACCTTTACTATCTGTTGCGAGAGCGCTCTCTAAAGAGCCCCGCTAATCTCGGTCTGGAGATTGTGGGTGGTCAGACCATCAGCTATAACGATCTCGATAATGGTTCCGCAAGGATTGCGAAATTGTTTCAAGAGCTTTCTTTAGTGCCGGGAGACCGGGTGCTGGTGCAAGTGGACAAATCACCGCAGGCCGTCATGTTGTATCTGGGGTGTCTGCGTGCGGGGATGGTCTATGTGCCGTTGAACACCGCATATACCGCCACCGAGTTAGCCTATTTTTTGTCTGACAGCGAGCCCCGGCTGGTGGTTTGCGGTCCACAAGCGGCGGATAAGATCGAACTGGAGGCGGCCCGCATCGGTGCCCCGCGCGTGTTGACCATGGATGAACGAGGAGGAGGCACGTTGATGGAACAAGCCAGGACGCTGCCGCCCAAGAACGATATCTTCAGTATGAAGTCCAGCGATCTGGGTGCCATTTTGTATACATCGGGAACCACGGGCAAATCGAAGGGGGCGATGTTGAGTCATGGCAACCTGTCCAGTAACGCGCTGGCGCTACACCGCATTTGGGGATGGATTCCGGGCGACGTGTTGATTCACGCATTACCAATCTTTCATGTACACGGGTTGTTCGTGGCGCTTCACACCGCGATGTTGAACGCGAGCCGGATCGTGTTCTTGCCGCGCTTCGATGCCGATACAATTATTAATCTCCTACCAAAGGCTACGGTGATGATGGGTGTACCGACGTTCTATACCCGTCTGTTGCAAAACCCTGCCTTGACCTACGATGCATGCCGTAACATTCGATTATTCGTCTCTGGGTCGGCGCCGTTGTTGAAGGAGACGTTTGAATCCTTTGCGACGCGTACCGGTCATCGTATTTTAGAACGCTACGGTATGACCGAGGCGGGAATGATTACCTCGAACCCACTGGACGGCGAGCGACTGCCGGAAACTGTCGGTTTTCCTCTGCCTGATGTTAAAGTTAGAGTTGCCGATGAACAAGGGCGAACCGTTGCTACCGATGAAGTAGGGGTGCTGGAGATCAAAGGCCCGAATGTCTTTCAGGGCTACTGGCGGGCGCCAGATAAAACTCAAGCGGAGTTTCGTGATGATGGATATTTCATTACCGGAGATCTGGTACGGATGGACCAAGAGGGTCGAATTTCCGTCGTTGGCCGTGCTAAGGATCTGATTATTTCCGGTGGTTACAATGTGTATCCAAAAGAAGTGGAGGTTTGTATCGATAATCTGGAAGGCGTTGTGGAGTCTGCGGTCGTTGGTATCCCACATCCGGATTTCGGCGAGGGGGTGGTTGGCTTTGTGGTGTCGCATCGGGACGCCAATGTCAGCGAACAATCCATAAAGGATGCCTTGGCGGACTCACTCGCGAGGTTCAAGATTCCCAAAAAACTCTTTTTCGTTGACGAGCTGCCACGAAACTCAATGGGTAAGGTACAAAAAAACCTACTGCGGGAGCGACATACGGGTATCTTCGGGAACACCGGGTCTTGACGATGCGCTTTTAAGCCCATTCTCGCTTTATTAGCGATACGGCATCCGAGCCCCTATGACTTCATTGGACGATCGATGGCTTACCTTCCTTTGAATTCAGGTTTGCGTTTTTCTAAAAAGGCGTTGATCCCTTCCTGGTAATCTTCACTGTCGTAAACCCGCCGGCGTAGGCCCTGAATACGCTCGAAAGTTAATGCCGAAAGATGGTGAGCGCCAGCGAGTAGCCGCAATTCCTCTTTGATGACCGAAATGCTCAGGGGTGAATTCTGAGTGATCCTGTATGCCAGTTCCCACGTAAAGGTCTCGAGCTGCTCGGCGTCGACGACATAATTGATAATGCCGAGATGCTCGGCGCGCCTGGCGTCAATGGGCTCGGCGGTGTAGAACATCTCTTTGAGGATGGCCATGTTCACCCGTTTCATGACCGTAAGGATACCGGTCAGGTTGTATGGTACCCCCAGTTTGGACGGCGTGATGGCAAAGGTCGCATTGGGTGTAGCGGTTAACAGGTCACAGGCGAGCGCTACCTCGCACGCACCGCCCCATACTCCGCCTTCGATCATGGCGATAATCGGTGCCGGGAAACTCTCCACCTCGCGCACCGCTCTGCGCAGTGGATCGCTGTAAGCAAGCGGATCCCGCCGGGTGCGGGGCAGCTCTCGAACGTCATGACCGGCAGACCACACTTTTGCACCCTCGGGAGCGCGCAGAATCGCGGCTCGCGCCTGCTGTCGCTTGAGGTCCTCCAATGCATCTACGAGATCATCGATGAGCGCCGCGCTGAGTGCGTTGTGTTTTTCCGGATGATTGAGCGTGATAATGCCAATCGCGTCGCGAAATTCGGTTAATACCTTTGGCATGGTTATGTCCTCCGATGTGGTGACGGCAGCGGGTGTTTTCGTGTGTATTATAGGAAGATTAAGAATCTCGGGGTCGGTAAAAATTGGTGTTGGAGCCACGACCCCGACTCCAAGTTTTCTATTATTTGTAAGCACAAACTCCATTCCGGCACTGTCTGCCTCGTTTGTGGTTATAATTACCCGGAATCCTTAGGGTTGCTATCCCACCCCGGACATCGACGCGAATTCTTAATCGGTGAATGCTGCGCTCAAGGGCGACGTCATAATGTGACAAGCAGATTTAACGGGTAGAACGGTTTTGTTGCTCAACATACCTCGTAAGGTTAGATAAAACATGGCAAAACACCCAAAGCCCACGATGGCGGATTGGACTGATCTAGTGGCCAAGGAACTCAAGGGCCGCAGCGTGGAAGATCTGGTTTGGGAAACGCCCGAGGGCATCAAGGTGAAGCCGCTGTACACCACCCAGGACCTTAAGGGCTTGGAACACATCGGCAGTTTGCCCGGTTTTCCTCCATTCACGCGCGGGCCGCGGGCGACAATGTACCCAGGCCGTCCATGGACGGTGCGGCAATATGCCGGCTTCTCCACCGCCGAGAAATCCAATGAGTTCTACCGCAACAACCTT
>CAMYNX010000148.1 GCA_947259875.1 uncultured Gammaproteobacteria bacterium
GGTGACGCGCCGCGTGCGCGTGGCGTTTTTCTCCACCGGCGACGAGTTGCGGTCCATCGGCGACCCGCTGGAGCCCGGCATGATCTACGACAGCAACCGCTATACCTTGTACGGCATGCTGACCCGGCTCGGCGTAGAACTCATAGACCTGGGCGTGGTTCCCGACACTAGGGAGGATACTTTCCGCGCGTTCGAGCAAGGGGCGGCGTGTGGGGATGTGTTGATCACGTCCGGCGGCGTCTCGGTCGGGGAGGCGGATTTCGTCAAGGAGGCGTTGGAACAATTAGGTCAGATCAATTTTTGGAAGGTGGCGATGAAACCTGGCCGGCCGTTGGCGTTTGGCAAGATAAAAGACGCGTATTTCTTCGGGCTGCCCGGAAATCCGGTATCGGTGATGGTGACGTTTTATTTGTTCGTCCAACCGGCACTGCGAACATTACAAGGCGAGCGCTTTGCGCCCCCGCTGCTGCTAGAGGCGCGTTGCGGATCGAAACTGCGCAAGAAAGCGGGCAGGACTGAGTATCAGCGTGGCGTGTTGCACCGCGATGCCGACGGTCAACTGGTGGTTGATAAAACCGGTCCGCAGGGCTCGGGCATCCTCACTTCAATGTCGGACGCGAATTGTTTCATCGTGCTACCGCTGGAATCGGAAACCGCCGAAGCCGGTTCCCTGGTGCAAGTATTGCCTTTTAGTGAAATTGTGTAAACCATACATTGCACCAAGGATCCCCGATGATGGCGACGGGACTTGTGCTGCGCGGAGTCGCAGGGTCGGGCGGCGGGACACCGCGCTGGAACGAAATGCATAGCCGTAGCTATGGGTTGAGCGAAGCGCAAATCCAGCTGTCCGAGACCAAGTCAGCACCGGGACGCCTTGGTGCAATATACGGGTTAAGCCTATCCAGGGGTGTTGCGCTCCACCCAGCGCGTTCCGGAGGCGGTTTGTTCTTTTTTCCAAAACGGCGCCTTGGATTTCAAGTCTTCCATGATAAACCGATTGGCGTCATACGCGGCTGCCCGGTGCGCCGACCACACCGCCACCAAGACTATCGGCTCGTCGGGTACGACTTCACCGACACGATGAAGGATGAGCACATCGATAATGTCCCACTTAGACATGGCCTTTTGGGCGATCGCGCAAAGATGACGTTCGGTCATCTCCGGGTAATGCTCTAAGGTCATGCCGGACACCGCATCACCCTCGTTGACGTCGCGCATGGTCCCTATAAAAACAGCCGTTGCGCCGTATTTACCGGCGGCGTCCAACCGCTGCGCCTGATGGTCGGCGACCTCACGCCAAGGATCAAATCCGTGCTCGCGTAACTGAACTTGCATTGCCACCTGTACAACGGTAAAGATTATCAACCACAATCAACCATACTCCGGAGCCCCTTCGTGCGCAATGTGTTTATAAAAGCATTCGCCCTCGTCGCATTGGTCCTATCCATCGCAATACCACCGGTGTCCGCCGCGCAGCGCCCGATAAGGCTAGCGACCACAACCAGTACCGACAACTCCGGCTTATTGCGGCAGCTGCTGCCACCGTTTGAAGAACAAACCGGCTACAAAGTCCATGTCATTGCGGTGGGCACCGGCAAGGCATTGCGCATGGGCCGCGATGGTGATGCGGATGTGTTACTGGTACACGCATACGACGATGAGATACGTTTTGTCAGCGCAGGCTACGGCGTCAACCGCCGGGATGTGATGTATAACGACTTTATTATTGTCGGACCCGAATCCGATAGCGCAAAGATCCGAGGTCTTAAAGACGCATTGTCGGCGTTGACAAAAATTCAACGAACTAAAGGCCCGTTTGTCTCACGGGGTGACGATTCGGGAACCTATAAGCGTGAAAGATGGCTGTGGCAGCAGGCCGGAATCGTACCCGGCGGATCCTGGTATCGGGAAGCGGGGCAAGGTATGGGCAAGGTGTTACAGATGGCCGAAGAGTTGGACGGCTATACCCTCACCGATCGTGGCACTTGGCTCGCCCACAAGGTCACCCTCCCCCATCTCAAGCTGCTTGTCGCAGGCGATGAGCGCTTGTATAACCGCTATGGAATCCTCGCGGTGAATCCCAAGCGCTACACGGGCATCAATTTCCAAGGCGCTATGCGTCTCATAGAGTGGGTCACTTCGCAGCAAGGCCAGGATATCATTAAGAATTATAAGATAAACAACGAGACATTGTTCTTCCCCCTGGCGGTGACGCACTAATGGAAAGCCTGACAGACGCATCACTCAAGGCCCTGAGCCTGCTGGTGTCCGGCGATGCGGAATTATGGGCCATCATCAGCATTTCTTTTGGAGTATCGCTGCAAGCGATCCTGTACACCACACCGGTCGCACTGCTCACCGCTTATGCCCTGGCCCATTTTGATTTTCCCGGCCGGCGCACATTGGTGTCGCTGTTTCACACCTTGCTGGCGGTGCCAGCGGTGGTCGTCGGGCTGACCCTATATCTGATTTTGTCGCGCAGCGGGCCATTCGGAGACCTCAAGCTGCTGTTTACGCAGACCGCGATGGTACTCGGACAAATGGCCCTCAGTTTTCCAATCTTGGTGGCGATGGGGCATTCGGCCTTGCAATCCGCGGATCAGCGTGTGTGGGAGACCGCCCACACCTTGGGAGCGACACCACTGCGCGCCATGTTTACCGTGATGCACGAAGTCCGATATGGATTATTTGCGGCGGTGATCGCCGCCTTCGGACGGATCATCGCCGAGGTGGGTTGCTCCATGATGGTGGGTGGGAATATCCTCAACTACACGCGCAACATCACCACCGCCATCGCCCTGGAGACCAGCAAAGGACAGTTCGCACAGGGCATCGCGTTGGGTATAGTATTGCTGGTGTTGGCCTTGGTGCTCAATTACTCACTGTCCACGTTAAGACACCGGTTGGCGATGCAAGCATGAAACCACCGCTATTTCTGTTCCGTCATGTGACCAAACGGTTTGGTGACCGTGTGCTGTTGAACATCGATGAATTCGCGGTCAGCGAGGGCGTGTGCACCCTGATCAGCGGCGATAACGGGGCCGGCAAAACCACGCTGTTAAAGATTGTGTCGGGCCTGGTCAAACCAGACAGTGCCAAGGTGCAAGTAAAAGATGTCGAAATGTCATGGGCGAAAGCTCGCGCAAAGATCCAGCGTAGTGTGGTCTATCTGCATCAAGAACCCTATATGCTGGACACCTCGGTAGAGCGAAACGTGGCTTATGGCCTGCGCCTGCACAAGGAACCGCGAGCGAGTATCTATGAGAAGGTCGCCGAAGCGTTGCGCTGGGCACGATTGGATCATCTCGCGCACCGCAATGCGAGGTCATTGTCGGGCGGCGAAAAGCAACGCGTAGCGTTGACACGAGCGCGCATCGTGAATCCATCCGTATTGGCGTTGGATGAACCCACCACCAATATGGATCAACAGTCCCGCATCAGCACCTATCAGTTGATTGATGAATTACGCAATGAGGGTATGGCCATTCTCGTCGCCAGTCACGATCAAACCGGTTTCACGCCGATTGCCGATCATCACTTTCAATTACTCAGCGGCAAACTAATCGAGGTCGAACCCGCATTCAAACGCAGTCGCGGAACAAACATCACTCGCTTACCCGGTTAATAACATATAGGCACCCGCATGACTGATCGTGAATTTGTTCCGCTGAGCATTGCGGTGTTAACGGTGTCCGACTCGCGCGACGAAAAGACGGACAAGTCCGGAAAACTGTTGATCGACAGGCTGGAGAAAGCTGGGCACACGCTGCATGAAAAGAAGATCATCCCCGATGATATCTATCGCATCCGCGCCGCGGTGTCGCACTGGATCAGCGACGATACGACCCAGGTGGTACTCACCACCGGGGGTACCGGCATCACCGGCAGGGACGGTACCCCGGAGGCGATCAAACCGCTTTTTGATAAGGAAATCAACGGCTTTGGCGAGATGTTCCGGGTCATCTCCTATGACTCGGTGGGGCCCTCCACGCTGCAATCACGCGCCGTGGCCGGGGTCGCCAATGGCAAGTTTATCTTCTGCCTGCCCGGTTCCTCCGGCGCGTGTGCCGACGGCTGGGACCAACTCATCAGCCCGCAACTCGACTATCGCACCCGGCCGTGCAACCTGGTGGAATTGATGCCAAGACTGCTGGACAAGTAAAACAATGGGGCCAAGCCCCATTGATTCATAAGTATGTCATTCTGAGCCACGCGAAAAATCCCACCGGGGACTGGTCTTCTCCAAGAACGCGAGCCACCTTGCGCGGAACAAGATCCTTCCTCGTTACACTCGTCAGGATGACAATAACGATGTCATTCTGAGCAGCGCGCAGAATCTTTCACGAAAAGCAATGGGGCGACGCCCCCGCCTCTAATTAGCCGCCGATATACGACATCTCGATCTTGGGCAGATCCACGGTGTGTTCGGTGCGGGTCTGTGAATACCGGTCCGCGCGACGCTGCCAAATCGTTGCAAGATGGCGCCTCAATTCGGCGTCGGACATCTGCTCGTGGCGGATCTGATAGCGCAGGTCGTGTCCGTCGGTGGCGAACAAGCACGTGTACAAGGTGCCCTTGGCGGACAACCGCGCACGCGCGCATTCATGACAAAACGGCTGGGTGACCGACGAGATAATGCCGATCTCCCCACCGCCGTCCTGGTAACGCCAGCGTTTTGCAACCTCACCCTGATAGTTGGGATCCGCCGGCTCAATGGGTAACTCGCTGTTGATGTGCTCGACGACGTCGGCGGCGGGCAGCACATCATCCAGCCGCCAGCCGTTAGTATGGCCGACATCCATGTACTCGATAAAACGCACGATATGACCGGTACCGTGGAAAAACCGCGCCATGGGGACAATGCTGTGTTCGTTCACGCCGCGCTTGATGACCATGTTCACTTTGATCGGCGCCAGGCCGGCGGCCTCGGCATTTTCTATCCCCGCGAGCACTTTGCTGACCGGGAAATCCACATCGTTGATCGCCATGAAGGTACGATCATCCAGCGCGTCGAGGCTGATCGTCACCCGCTTCAGGCCCGCGTTCTTCAAGATGCGCGCCTTGTCCAGCGTCAGGCGCGAGGCATTGGTGGTCATGCTCAAGTCGTCGACGCCGGGAATCTCCGCCAGATGGGTGACCAGGTGCTCCAATTCATGGCGGATCAACGGCTCACCCCCGGTGATGCGCAGTTTTTTGACACCCAGACTGACAAAGGCCTGGGCAACCCGGGCGATCTCCTCATAGGACAGTAAATCCCGGCGTGGGAGGAATGCGTGCTGCGCACCGAACTGCTGCCGGGGCATACAGTACACGCACCGGAAATTACAACGGTCGGTTACCGAAATACGCAGATCGCGTACCGGCCGTCCCATCTTGTCTCGTAAGTTGTCTCCAGTCATTGGTTCCCGGGGACCGCCTGGTCCCGCCATTATTTAACCGCCCCCGCGGCGATAGCGCAAATCAAAGTTGGCGAGAAACGTTTCCATCGCCTGCGCCGAGCAATCAAGAAATCGAAGCTCAATCTGGGTCCTCGGCAAGCGCAGCGCAGCCATCTGCCGATGGCTTTCCGGGGACAATCGAATCTCGATATGCCCCGACTCGCGCGCGATGCGAACGTTGTTTCCGTCGATCTCATAACTCTCACCGTCCAGCAATGCGGGAAGAATGCGAAAAAAATCAGCATGCGATAGCGCCATATCCTTGGTCGCGCGAACCTCCTTTGTTTCCGCGCTCTCACCACCCATTCAGCCCCCTGCCACCGGCGGCCATATCGCAATGGCATCACCGGGGTGGATGATCGGCTTGTCGCGATCGTCGACTTCCACATAAACCCCGTTCAACAGCACCAAGTGTGCCATCGCCCGCGGCACTTGAAATTGGTCGATCACCTGATGGGGTGTAGCGCCCTCGTGAACCTCCACCTCTACGGTGTTGGCCTGTGCCCCCGCTGGCAGCAGGTCACCGAGGGTCGCGAACAACTTCAGCGTGATCCTCATATTACATGCGCGTTGTGCCCCAATGCCTGCGTGCTCGCGATGTACGCCTCCATCAGGCGGGTCGGATCCTGTTTCAATTTGTCTTTCCAGCCGTCGAGCTTGACCTTGCTCTCGATCAACCCACGAATAACGCCGACGTGTTCGGTCAGGCCCAGCGTCGAGGCGCCCACCAGCATATCGTCTTTGAACTGAAGATTGACATAGCGGAAACGGTTGGGATCACTCACCTCGGCACTGTCGCCACCGTCAACGCCCATCCACAGCGCAAACGAGCTGGAGATGAGGCCGAGGGTGTCCAGGACATTCATGTTTACGCTGCCCCGGTGCACGTGGCCGTGACCCTGTACCATGTTCCGCGCGGCGATGCGTCCATGCTCCACGGCGGTGGGCTGAATCGCCTGCACGTTGAAGCCGCCGGTCGAAAAATCCTTGCCCTGGGCGACATCGCCGGCTGCGTACACGTCTTTGGCGCTGCTTTGCAGGTACTCGTCGACCACCACGCCCTGGTCCACGTTGACACCGCTGCCGGTCAGGAATTCGATGTTGGAGCGCACGCCGGTGGCGGTGATTACCATGTCCGCGGCGATGCTGTCACCGTTATCGCACACCACATTCAACGCGCGATCGCCGGAGCCCTTGTCGATGGCCTCGACCTTGGTCGAGGTGAGCACCTTCACGCCATGATCCTCGCACCATTTTTGGATCATGTTGCCGGCGGTGTCATTCAACATGCGCGGCACCATGCGGTTCTCGACCTCCACCACGGTTAGATCAGCGCCGCTCGCCGCCAGCGCCTCCAAGATGATACAGCCGATAAATCCCGCCCCGATCAGCACCACCGAGTTGCCGGGTTGCGCCAGGCGAATGATGTTGCGCGCATCTGCCAGCGTCCAGCACCGATACACACCCTCCGATTCCACGCCCGGAATCATCGGCGTGAGCGCACTTGCGCCGGTGGCGATTAACAGCTTGTCGTAGGATGCACTGGCGCCACCGGCCAGGCTCACGGTCTTTGCACCCGAATCCACCGCCGTAACCTTGTCTTGCAGCATCTCCACACCCAGCGCGTCAAAGTGCCCGGCACTCTTACGTAGATGGGTCCCCCGCTCGTCAATCTTGTTGATCAGATAATAAGGGATCGCCATACGCGAGTACGGCGGCTCCGGTTCATCGCCGATCAGGGTGATCTTACCGTCGGGATCAAAGGTGCGCAGATGCTCAACGGCAACGACGCCGGCGGGGCCGGCCCCAATAACAATATGTTGCATGCCGACCTCCTAGGATAAGCCCAAACGTTGACGCGTCTCTGCGGTGGGAACACCGTCCTCGTCCCAACCACGCACCGTATAGTACTCAGGCAGCATCTTGCCGAGCTCGTTGACCTTGCCCTTGGCCGGACCGGCGTTGGCGCCCTCCTCCAGCAAACGCTTGGGCAGGGTATCGTCCTTGCTCGAGAGCCCGGCGGCGAGATTGAAATCCCGCTCCAGGTTCCACACCCGTTCGCCGATTTCCAACAACTTTTCGGTGCTCCATTCGCCGTCACAGGCCGCATCCAGCTGCGGTGCCACATCGTCCAGGGTCCAGGCAAACGAGGTGAAGATACAGATACCGGCGGAATCGAACGCCGCAGTCGCGTCCTGGAACGCCTTGACCAACCCCGGTTTGCCGTCGGTGGACAACGGATCGGTCTTTTCGGGGATGCCCAGGATCTCCGAAGCGACGGTATACCCGCGCAGGTGGCAGGCGCCGCGATTGGCGGTGGCGTAAGCCAGGCCCATACCCTGGATGCCGCGCGGATCGTAGGCCGGAAACTCCTGGCCCTTGACCGTCATCGATAGCTCGGGGCGGCCGTACTTCTCGCACAGCCGTTTCGACCCCAGGCCCAGATCCTTACCAAAGCCTTCGCCCTTGGCCACCAACTCGGCCGCTTGGGTCAGGGCCTCGGCAGAGCCGAATTTGAAATCGATGCCACCAGTGTGTTCCTGGGTAATCGTCCCTAGGTCGTAGAGCTCCATCGCCGCCGCCACCGTGGCGCCGAAGGAGATCGGATCGAACCCATCCTCGTTGCACACAAAGTTGGCATAGGTTAGCGCATCCAGGTCGTCCACACCGGTGTCCGAACCCAAGGCCCACGCCGCCTCGTATTCGAGCCCACCCGAGTTACCCCAGTATTCGGGTTTGTTCTGGATGGTGTAATGCTGCTTGTCCACGGTCGAGATCCGCCCGCAGGCGATGGTGCAGGCAAAACACGCCGCATTGGTGGTCAGATTCGGTTTGCCGTCCGATTTGCGCGGCTCATGCATCGCCTCACCGGAGATCTTGTGCGCACCCTCGAACTGGGTCTCGCGCATATTGCGGGTCGGCATCGCACCGGCCTCGTTGATGACATTCATCAACACCTGGGTGCCATATTGAGGCAACCCCTGACCGGTCACCGCGTTCTCGCGCAATACCCGCTTGCCTTCCTCGGTGGCCTGCATGAATCGCATCGGGTCCTTGATGTTGCCCACCCCCTTAGTACCGCGGCACACCACCGCCTTGAGATTTTTCGACGCCATCACCGTGCCGACACCGGAACGTCCCGCCGCGCGGTGCAAGTCGTTGATTACCGCTGCATACAAGCACCCCGCCTCCGCCGAGCGCCCGACACAGGAGATGCGGATCAACGGGTCCTGATGCGTCTGGTGGAGAATCCGATCGGCGTCCCACACCGATTTGCCCCAGATCGCAGCGGCGTCCAGCAATTGAGCGTCATCATTATGGATGTACAGGTACACCGGTTTCGGGGATTTGCCTTCGAAGATGACCATATCCCAACCCGCATTCTTGATCTCCGCGCCGATATAGCCGCCGGAATTGGAACACGCGATCGCCCCGGTCAACGGACTCTTGCACACCACTGAATAACGCCCGCCGGTGGAGGCCATGGTGCCGGTCAACGGGCCGGTGGTCATGATGAGC
>CAMYNX010000149.1 GCA_947259875.1 uncultured Gammaproteobacteria bacterium
AGTCGACAGGTGTGGTCAATTCATCCCCCTTGACCTGGCGCGATCCATACTCATTTATTTGGCGTCCATCCACGGGCGCGCGTAATGGAAGGTCGACGTCCGGACCTTCGCTCCACAGGGAAGTCATCGGCAAAAGTTTTTCATATAGATCGGCCAATGCCGGTTGAGTGGGGTTGGTAGAAGTTTCCCGGCGCCGTGTCTGTTCCACGACCCGCCTAACCGGGTAACGGTGGGGCTTGACAACAAAATCGCGGATCTCGGGTTCGTCGTTGTTGGTGACGGAGACGATATAGCGACCCGGGACGGTGTCCAGAGACAGGCCTAATAGGGCGACCCAGTGATTTTGGTGCCGGGTAACCAGAACGCGACGTCCACCGAACTTGGTGATGGGTAGCGGGGTGTCGGTGGAACCCAGGATGAGAGCGATGCTGCCACCAGGTATCGGGTGGTGAAAATCCAGCGCGCTCTGGGCGTGCGCAGGTACCGTGAAGGACCCAATGATTAAGATCTTGGTTAAAGTTGCAATCCCCACCGTCGGGCTAATGTTCCAGAATCTCGTCAATGATACATTCGAGCTGTCCACGGGCCAGCCGCACGTGAATGCGGTCACGAAGCTTTACACGATGCGCCTCGGTAATCACGTGACCGCTGTCGGCGTCGGTAACCAGGGCATAGCCGCGTTCTAGGGTCGCCAGGGGACTCACGCCATGTAGCCTTCCAGCCGCCGCCGAAAGACGGTGTCGGCGGCGCTCCAGGTGAAGATTTGCGGCACGGCCTAACCGCGTCGTCCATGCATGGGTCTGGGTCCGGGAAATCCCCAACTGTGCACTGGGATTTTGCTGCAACAGTCGTGCGCCCATCTGCATGAGTACACCCTGTCGTTGGTGCCCTCGATCGAGCATCGTGGCGGTCAGCCGGCGGCAAAGTCCACTGAGCCGCTGCTCAGCGTTGATCAATCGCAGCTGTGGATGGACGATGCGTTTTGTGAGCCAATCCATGTGTTGAAAGGCTTGCTCCAGCCGGCGCTGCATCTGGCGCGCCAGGTTTTGTCCAAGCCGGCTGACTGTTCTGGTCAATTCCGTAGTGTCGGGACTGGTGAGTTCGGCGGCGGCGCTGGGTGTGGCGGCGCGATGATCGGCGACAAAATCAGCGATCGTGAAGTCGGTTTCGTGTCCAACGCCGGAGACAATTGGAATCGGGCATTCGAATATCGCCTTGGCTACGCTCTCTTCATTGAAGGGCCACAAGTCCTCCAATGATCCACCGCCGCGCGCCAAGATCAGTACGTCGCACTCGTCGCGTGTACCCGCCACGCGCACGGCCGCGGCGATTTCGGTTGCGGCGGCAGCACCTTGCACACTGGTCGGATAAATGAGCAGTGGCACCGCGGGAAACCGTCGTCGAAATGTGCTCAGGATGTCGCGTAGCGCGGCGCCACTTGGCGACGTGATGATACCGACCCGTGATGGAATCGAGGGCAAGGCCTTCTTGTGTTGCGGGTCGAATAGACCTTGTTCCTCCAGCTTACGTTTCAAGGCCTCGAACGCGCGGCGCAATACGCCCTCGCCGGCGTCCTCGATATGTTGAACGACTAGTTGAAAATCCCCGCGGGCCTCGTACAGGGTAACCCGAGCGCGTACCAAGACCTGATTGCCGTCAACGGGTTCATAGCCCAGCAGCGGTCTGCGCGTGCGAAACAGGGCACAACGGATATGAGCATGCTGGTCCTTGAGCGAAAAGTAACAGTGGCCGGATGCCGGTTTGGAAACGTTGGAGACTTCACCCTCTACCCAGATCTCGGGAAAGCAGTCTTCCAGCAGCCGCTTCACCTGCTGGTTGAGTTGCGAGACGGTATAGACCTCCGGTGGCTTTGGGATCGGTGCCAAGGGTTTAGGTAACTCGCGCATCAACCTTTCGTCTAAGGTGTCTATCCATGCACAATCCTGTCATATTCCTAGGCAGTACAAAAGTGTGATGACAAAAAAAAGCCGGGCGTCTGCCCGGCCTTTGTTACAGCGAAATACGTTTATTTTGGATAATATGGCCCGGCGTTGGATTGTTCTTTCGCCTGCCCAAGACCTAATTTGGCATTCTCGACGACGCGATTCGCAATCCGGATGGCCTCTGCGTTGTCGCCCTTGTCACGCGCCTTTTTTGCCGCGTCCAGCAGCTTGCTCAATGGTTGCGAGCTGCCGCCGGTTGCCTTATCGATGAGCTGCCATTCATGACCAGCTTTTTTGACTGCCGCCAGCTCTTTTTCCGCCATCGCGATCGCCTTGTCCACACCAGACTTGTCCATATTAGCCATCGCCGCCTTTGGCGATGATTTCATTTCTTCTTTCGCCTCCATGCCGGCGCAGCCGGCGAGGCCGAGCAACGCGGTAGCAGTGAGTGCAACTAAAACTTTATTCATCTCAATCCTCCAACGGGTCGTTGATCTATTTGCTTATTGTCGTTTTAATAAAATCAGGTAAAAACCTTCCGGCCCCACAACGTGGCAGGGCGAACAGTAGCTATTTTGGGCTTTGGCTGTCAATTTTCCGCGCCCTGAGAAGGTTTATGGATGTATTTATAAATCTTAACCATGTGTTTGCCATGGACAATTTAGTCGCGTTCCGTATAATTCTCAGATGCGGAACATAAGAGAAGCCCTGACATTTGATGATGTTTTGCTAGTGCCAGCGGCGTCCTCCGTCCTTCCCCGCGAAGTTGCACTAAATACCCAAGTCACCCGTAGATTGCGCGTAAATATACCCTTGCTATCGGCAGCCATGGACACGGTTACCGAGTCGGCCGCAGCGATTTGCCTGGCCCAGGAGGGTGGTCTGGGGGTCATACACCGCAACCTCACGCCCGATCGACAAGCCGAGGAAGTGCGCTGGGTCAAAAAATTCGAAAGTGGAGTCATTAGCGATCCGATTACAGTGTCGGCCAACACCAGCATCCGCGAGGTCCTGGATTTGACCCACAAACACCGTATCTCCGGGGTTCCGGTGATCGACGATGACAAATTGGCGGGCATCGTGACCAGCCGCGACCTGCGGTTCGAAACCCGCTATGACGAACCGGTAAGCCGTGTGATGACGCCGCGGGAGCGGCTTATCACCGTTAAGGAGCATGCATCCCGTGACCATATCCAGTCACTCCTGCATGAGCATCGGATCGAAAAGGTGCTGGTGGTGGATAGCGACTTCAATCTCAAGGGACTGGTCACTGTCAAGGATATCCAAAAGGAAAGTGAGCATCCCAACTCGTGTAAGGATAGTCACGGGCGGTTGTTGGTTGCCGCGGCAGTTGGTACTGGAGATGACAGTGACGAACGCGTCGCAAAGTTGATAGAGGCGAAAGTGGACGCGGTTGTGGTGGACACCGCGCACGGTCATTCACAGATTGTGATCCATCGTGTGAAGCAGATTAAAGCAACTTACCCCGATATCGAAGTGATTGCGGGAAATATCGCCACCAAAGAAGCGGCGCGCGATCTATTGGATGTCGGTGTGGATGCACTCAAGGTCGGAATCGGTCCGGGATCGATCTGCACCACGCGCATGATTGCGGGAGTCGGTGTTCCGCAAATCACCGCCATCGAGGACGTGGCCGAGGTGGCTGCAGGTGCGGGCGTGCCTATCATCGCCGACGGGGGTATTCGATTTTCCGGGGACATCGCCAAGGCGATTGCGGCGGGGGCAAATTGCGTGATGGTCGGCGGCTTGCTCGCGGGTACCGATGAATCGCCGGGTGAAATCGAGATCTATCAAGGACGCTCGTACAAGTCTTATCGCGGTATGGGGTCCCTGGGCGTGATGGCAACCGGATCCAGAGATCGATACTTTCAGGAGCACACCACGGCGCCGCAAAAACTGGTGCCCGAGGGTATCGAGGGCCGTGTGCCCTACAAGGGTCCGATGGTCAATATCGTTCAGCAGCTGATGGGTGGCCTGCGGGCGGCGATGGGCTACACCGGTAATCAAAACCTGGAACAGATGCAAAAAAACGCCGAATTCGTTCGCATCACCAGCGCCGGTATCCGGGAAAGCCACGTACACGATGTCACCATCGTGAAAGAAGCGCCAAATTATCAGATCAACAATTAGGTCTTGGAGTCGGGAGTACTTACGCCGCGAGTTGATAGGCCGCCACTGACGTGATGACTGATCCACATGCCGAACGGATTCTGATCTTAGATTTCGGTTCTCAATATACCCAACTGATCGCACGCCGGGTGCGCGAAGCCGGGGTCTACTGTGAAATCTACGCCTACGACATGGACATGAGAGCGGTGACAGAATTCGCACCCCACGGCATCATTCTTTCCGGTGGCCCGGCGACGGTGACACTCACCGACACCCCGCGGGTGGGTGATGATCTATTCGCCATGAACATCCCGGTGCTGGGAATCTGTTACGGCATGCAATGCATGGCGGCGGCGTTGGGTGGGGAGGTAGAGACCTCCGTTAAACGTGAGTACGGCTACGCTCAGGTGACGGTGCTGGATGATTCACCGCTGTTGCGGGATCTGGTCGATCACTACGGAGATGAGGGTCAGGCGCTGTTGGATGTGTGGATGAGTCATGGGGACAAAGTCACCCGGCTGCCACCTACGTTTGAGGCCATTGCGGAATCTGACAACGCACCGTTGGCGGCTATTGCCGATCACAAGCGGCGGTTATACGGCTTACAGTTTCACCCGGAAGTGACCCATACCCGCCAGGGAGAGGACATCCTGCGCCGGTTTGTTCACGAAGTCTGTGGCTGCGGCTCACAGTGGACCCCGGGCAATATTATTCACAACGCAATTGCGACAATCCGGGATCGCGTCGGCAAGGATAAGGTGATGTTGGGTTTATCCGGCGGCGTTGATTCTGCGGTGGTTGCGGCATTGCTGCACAAAGCGATCGGCGATCAGTTGACTTGCATCTTTGTGGACAATGGACTGCTGCGCCTGCATGAAGCTGACCAGGTGATGACGACGTTCGCCGAGCACATGGGAGTCAAGGTCATACAAGTCAAGGCTGAGCAGCGTTTTCTCGATGCCCTGCGCGGCGTTTCCGATCCGGAACAAAAACGCAAGATCATCGGGAATCTGTTCATCGAGATGTTCGAGGAGCAAGCAGCGATGATTCCCGATGCCAAATGGCTGGCCCAGGGCACCATCTACCCGGATGTGATCGAGTCGGCGGCGGCAAAGACCGGTAAGGCGGAAGTGATCAAGTCCCATCACAACGTTGCCGGCTTACCGGAGCAGATGAAACTCGAGTTGCTTGAGCCGCTGCGTGAGCTGTTCAAGGATGAAGTGCGTAAGATCGGGGTCGAACTCGGTTTGCCAAACAAGATGGTCTATCGGCACCCCTTCCCCGGGCCGGGTTTGGGGGTTCGCATACTGGGTGAAGTCAAAAAAGAATACGCCGATCTGCTGCGGGCGGCGGATGCAATCTATCTGGACGAGTTGTACAAACATGGTTTGTATGACAAGACCAGCCAGGCGTTTGCGGTGTTTCTGCCGGTGAAGTCGGTCGGCGTGGTGGGTGACAACCGCGCCTATGAGTATGTGATAGCCTTGCGCGCGGTGGAGACGGTGGATTTTATGACCGCAAGTTGGGCGCAGATTCCTTACGATGTCCTGGCGAAAATATCCAACCGGATTATCAATGAAGTTCCCCGTATCAGCCGCGTGACTTATGACATCTCGAGTAAACCACCGGCTACCATCGAGTGGGAATGATTACGCAATGGGACATGTCTCCCGTGACGATGAGCAGTGGATGCGCCATGCCCTAGCGTTGGCGCAGCATGCGAGGAAGATCGATGAAGTCCCGGTGGGAGCGGTGTTGGTGCATGGGGGTAAGGTGTTGGGAGAAGGATGGAATCAACCCATTGCCAGCGCCGATCCCAGCGCCCACGCCGAAATCGTCGCCCTGCGTCAGGCGGCGGCGCGGGTGCACAATTACCGGCTTGTGGACACCACGTTGTACGTCACCAAGGAGCCGTGCGTGATGTGTGCCGGCGCCATCGTCCATGCGCGGGTCAAACGGGTGGTGTTCGGTGCCCCCGACGCTAAGGCCGGTGCGGCGGGATCGGCGTTTGATCTGCTGCAGAACGATGCCTTGAATCACCAATGCGAAATCGAATGCGGTGTTCTGGCGCGAGATTGCAGCGCGCTGTTGGTAGAATTTTTCAAAACCCGGCGACCGGGTAGGAATGTCAAGATCAATGAAACCGATCACTGAATCGCTCTACACACTGGTGTTGGTGTTGTGTGTGGCGAGCGTATTGGCGCCACGGCTGGCATGGGGTGGCGATGCGCAACGGTATCCACCGGTGGATGTCGATCTGAACGCCACGCAAGTCTCAAAAAACGTTTACTACGTTCAAGGTGCGGCCGGTATCGCAACCGATAATGCCGGTTTTGTATCGAATGCCGGATTCGTAGTCACCACCGAAGGTGTCGTCGTGTTTGACGCTTTGGGAACGCCATCACTGGCGGCCAGATTAGTAGACGAGATTCGCCGCATCACAACCCAACCGGTGCGTAAGGTGGTGCTGAGCCACTTTCATGCCGACCATGCCTATGGACTGCAGGTGTTTGCGGAGATGGGCGCAACCATCATCGCCTCGCATGGCGCCGTGGATTATTTAAGTTCAGACATCGCGCCCGAGCGGCTCGCGGAACGCCGGCGCAGTCTGGTACCGTGGGTGAATCAGGATACGCGCCTGGTCATGCCTCATGAGTTGGTCAAGGAAGACTATCGGTTCACACTCGGCGCGCATGAGTTTTTGGTCACCAACCTGGGCTCGGCCCACTCGGAAGGCGATGTCGCCCTGTTCGTGGAGCCGGACAAAGTGCTTTTCAGCGGAGATATTATTTTCGAGGGCCGCATTCCATTTCTTGGCTCCGCCAATACCCGCAATTGGTTGGAAACGTTGAAACGAATGGAACGCATCGAGGTCAATGCCATGGTGCCCGGTCATGGTCCCGTGACCGAAAATCCCAAGGATGTGCTCACCCTTACGCGCAGCTATTTGCAGTACATGCGTGAGAAAATGACCGAAGCGGTCTCTGACTGGGTTCCCTTCGATGAGGCCTATGAAAAAATCGACTGGAGTGAATTTTTGGAGTATCCGGCGTTTGTAGAGGCCAATCGTCGCAATGCGTATGCGGTTTATTTATCGATAGAGGCCGAGTTGCTGCAATAAGATTTACGCCGCCGGAACCGGGAGCTGAGGTTGCGGCGCGACGTGCCTGGGTTCATCCTGTTCCTCAATCTTGACCAGAATATCGTAAAATGAACGGATCCGCGTGACGTAGCTCACCGGCTCGTGGCCGCGCGCGTAGCCGTGCGTTGTTTTTTTGTACCATTTTGGCAACGACAATAACGGCAAGAACTCTTTGACGTCGACCCACTTATTTGCGTCACGGCCATTTCGCACCGTGAGAATACGGGCATCTTGTAAATGACCGAAACCGACGTTGTATGCTGCCAGCGCCAGCCAGGTCCGGTCGGGATCCTGGATCTCCGGCGGCAAGCGGTCTATCAGATGTCTGAGATATCGCGCGCCTCCGAGAATGCTTTGCCGGGGGTCCTCCCGATCTATGATATCGAACCGGTCCGCGGTGACCTTGGTCAACTGCATCATGCCACGCACCCCGGTGGGCGAGACCGCGTTGGGGTCCCATTGTGATTCTTGATAGGCCTGTGCCGCCAGCAGTCGCCAGTCCAGTTGTGCTTGTTCGGCGCCTGCTCTGAACAGGGATTTGTAGACCGGCAGGGTGTTGAATATGCGGCGGCGATAGGTGGCCACATTGACATAGTCGAATCGCTCAACAGCGCCGTAATAGCGATCAATTAATCGATTGAGTTCGCCGGACTGTTTGATCGACCCTAAAAATTCGTTGCTGGCCGTGAACAGAGCCGGGTCCACATTACTCGGAAATGCCCACGCCAGATTCTCGGTGTGTGGTAACACGAACGCCACCCGGATTTGTGGATGGTGCTGACGCACCAGGGCCACGGTCTGCGAATCGGTAATCGTGACTTCCAGTTGACCCGTCCACACCTCGGCCAGCAGCTCCTCGGCATCCTTGCCGCTGGTTTCGCTCCAAACAAGACCGGGGTGATGTACTTTTAGCTCAGCCAGTCTTTCTGAAGCGCTGCTTCCGGCCACAATTTGAATGCGTCGTCCGATCAAATCCTCGACCCGCCGCGGGCGTTTGGTTCCCCTGAGATAAACGACCTGCTGTCGGATCTGCTCGAATGGCCGAGAAAACTTGAGGACTTGTCGACGTTGAACGGTGACGGTGAAACCTGCGGCGGCCATATGGGCGTCTCCGCGTAGTAATCGCGGGATCAAAGAGGCAAAGTTATCGGTTACCTCCAGTGTCAGCTCGACATCAAGCGCGTCGGCAAACCTTGCGGCGAGGTCGTATTCCAATCCCATCGCGCCGGTGGCGCCCTCATAATAGGTATTTGGTCCATTAATGGTCAGGACTCTGAGAATGCCAACGCGCTTGATCTGCGCCAGGGTGTCGGTGCTTTGGGGCCGGTCGAACACGATAAACAGCGGTAAGGCACACACTCCCGCCAACAGCAGCGCCAGCGGCAGCCATCTCCACCTGCCTCGCTCAGCGTTGGTATCAATCATGTGTTGATCGCGGTCTCGTGCATGGACTTGTAGCCAAAACTGAACCTACGTAAGCTACCCATTCCGGCCCCGAGGAGAGGTACCGAAGCGGTCATAACGGCGCGGACTCGAAATCCGTTGGGGGCTTTTGCCCCACGTGGGAAAAGCCTACGGTACTGCGCCCGCCACTGTTGGGCAAGAACCGCGTCCCAATTGGTCCACTTTGACCGACCGGCTCACCCTGGTTGCGCGTTGCCAATGGGAGGTGAGTAGTTTAATCTTCCGGCGCCATTGGCGTTTCATCATCGACCGCGGCGAGGGCTGCGGTTGACCGCGTGACTTAGCTCTTGCCGTCGGGGGAAGTATGCGGGCGCTGTATTCTCACGTCTTTGTGTATCGAAACGTTGCAAATGAACAAACCTTATGGAGAGGTGGCCGAGTGGTCGAAGGCGCACGCCTGGAGAGCGTGTATACGCTTCGCGTATCGTGGGTTCGAATCCCACCCTCTCCGCCAAACAACCCATTCGTAGTCTGAGGTTTGTGCAGACATTGGCCCATCGCACGATAAAACAGCAAGATCGCCGGGATCCATATTCTGTGAAGGTCCGCGACTTGAACTAAGAAGCTCGTAAATCAAATTTCCCTCTACGATCAATATCGTTTTAGGTGTTACCGAAGCGAGTGCGGTGGCAACGCCGGCCCGTTCTATGTTGTGAATGGTGTCAGGCGACAATGTCTCGGTTTGCGGTGTTTGAGTCAGACACCCACCAGTGGGAGACGGCGATGCGTACCGTTCGTCCGACGCACACGCATCAGATACCAATGCATCCCGGGGCGCCGTATTCACGGCTCGTTGGGGTGGCCTGGTATTCAACCTTATAAACCACCGTGGTTTTTGACATATATCAATGTCGAAAGGCCTCGTTTGTGCCTTTTATACCCCTCTAAATCAAATTTATTGACCACGGCCGGTCCTTAACACTGCAGGAGGAGTATCCATGGGTGACGTTCTTCTGCGACGACCGCGCATAACGGTCGGTCAACCACTCGATCCACTCGCCGCCGCTGGCACGACAACGGATACAGGTGTAAATGCCCCTGACATCAGCACGCCGCCTTCAAGCAAATACCCGTCTCCGCGGCTCCCGAGGCCGAGCCGGCGGGATTTTATCAAGCGATGCGGGACCACAGCGCCACTGCCCGGTCTGGGGTATGACGGGTATTCCGCGCATTGCCAAAGCGCTGGAACAAGCGGCTGCACAACGACCTTCCGTGGTGTGGTTGAACTACGCATCAGACACCGGATGCACCGAGGCGTTGATCAAGGCGAGCGATCCCAACGTGGCGCGGTTGATCCTGGGGATCTTGAGCCTGGACCACAACGAGACCATCATGGCCTACACATGAATTCCATACACCTTGTCCAGCGAATATGAAATATAGGTACTACTATGCATGAACTGTCGGTGTGCCTGGGATTGATTGGCCAAGTTGAAAGCATTGCGACGGAACACAATGCGCGCGCCGTGGACAAGATCATAGTGCGTATTGGTCCTCTATCTGGTGTAGAGATTCCCTTGTTACGACAGGCTTATACCTTGGCTTGTGCCGGCACAATTGCAGAGAACGCTGAACTTGTCACCGAAACGCAAGCGGTGCGTGTGACTTGTGAGACATGTGGTGTTGAATCCGATGCACAAATAAATCGATTAGTATGCGGTGCCTGTGGCGATTACCGCACGCGCTTGGTGAGTGGAGATGAAATGATTCTGGAAAGTGTCGAGTTGGACCTAAATATCAATGACGCGACTCGCGACGTGATGTAAGGATCTATGCAATTTGTTTTATCGTCGTCTATTTGTTCATAGGAGACAAGCGGATGTGTGATACTTGTGGTTGTAATGTTACACCGGGCAATGAACACTTGGTTCGCAGTGACGGCAAACATGCGGTTACTGCTGATGGCAAAGTACCCGGTGATGTTCCGTGCCGCGGATGCAATGTTGGTTACCAAGACCGATTTGTTGAGAGTGATTGATGACTTCGATACCACACGCGCCATGACCTATTTTCGTAACTTGGCCAATAGGGCGCCGGTGTATTCACTTTCGTGTAAGACAGGCGAAGGCATGCAGGCCTGGACTGATTGGCTGCGTGAACAAATCGCCGCGCAACGACAACGGGTAGCGGCCGGTATAACGGCTCGGCCTAAAATGCAGTCAGACGGGTCGCGATTACATCAGCCGTAGTCAATCGTATCCCTTGCCCTCCATGGCGGTAAGGATCGAGCGCTGGCTTGCTTAAAGTTAGCGGCGCAAAGTGAGAGGATCGAACATAATAACGGGTAAACCCTGATTATTCCTCATTTATTCAATGAGGATTGAGTGTGACATGGGGGGAACGTAGAATTGCCGGCAGATCTGTGGCAGACACAAAAGGATTTTCTGCGCATCAGTAGCCAATTACCTTTGGTTTTCCGTTTGTCGGTGTAGGTCGAATAGACAGGATAGAAGCAAATCCCTCCTACCGCCGGTGGAATGCAAATAGTTTCAATGGCGGTGACAGTTGGTCTCCCCGGTGACGATAGGTTGTGAACCCGGTCAGGTCCGGAAGGAAGCAGCCGCAGCAACTGAATCGGGTGCCGAGGTC
>CAMYNX010000150.1 GCA_947259875.1 uncultured Gammaproteobacteria bacterium
CCTGATGGGGACAGTGGCTTCCCATAGCCGATAAACTGTTTAGGCAACAGGTAGCGAATCACAACGAGGCCTGAAAGTATCTGACCGATCCTTTCTCTTACATGGCCGGATATATGTCCGCAATCACTCTCTTTTCAAACATCTGTTCTACTTGACTTCACGGGAGGTATTCATATATGTCCCCAGAATGCAGAATGGATATTTGCCACATAGCAGTGTATAATATGCCATATGGCAAGATCTGCACTCGCACAACAACCCACGCTGCGCCGGATCCGCGAGATCGAACGCGGGCTGCCGTACCGCCGTGTCGAAAAACTCATTAGCGAATTGGATGAGACCGATACCAGGATTGCGCACTTGGTGCAAATTGCACCGCGTACACTCGCGCGGCGCAAGCAAGAAGGGACGTTGAAACCGGATGAATCCGAACGCGTGGATCGCATCGACCGTATCTACCGTCTCGCGACTGAGTT
Source organism: uncultured Gammaproteobacteria bacterium (assembly GCA_947259875.1). Lineage (GTDB taxonomy): Bacteria > Pseudomonadota > Gammaproteobacteria > Arenicellales > JAANXG01 > CALZGZ01. Next base: position 477 of record CAMYNX010000150.1, read on the forward strand.
GTTCGAAGGCGATAAGGCGCAAGCGGTAACGTGGCTGAAGCAACCCAATCGCGGGCTCGCCGACCGGCCGCCGCTGGACTTCGCGCGCATCGAGATCGGGGCGCGGGAAGTTGAAAACCTTATTGGCCGGCTCGAGCACGGTGTATTCAGCTAGTGCCCGCCGCCTGGCGTATCGTCAAGCAAAAGCACCAGCAACACGCATTGACAGGGGAGGGCGCGCGCCGATTCGGCGGACGCTGGAACACGCCCGGGCAAGCGATTATCTATGTGGCCGAGACGTTGTCTGGCGCCCTGCTTGAAATCCTGGTTCACGGCAATCGACAGCTCGTCTCGCATTACGTCGTGTTTCGCCTGGTGTTCCCCAAACGGATCGTCTCAGAAGTACAGATAACCGATCTTCCCGAACACTGGCGCAGCTCCCCGCCACCACCGGAACTCGGACAGATCGGTGATCGGTGGTGTAGCGAACAACGCTCGGCCATGCTCCGCGTCCCCAGTGCGGTGGTGCCGCTAGAGGCGAATTATCTGATCAACCCGGCCCACCGGGATTACCGGCTCATAGAGATCGAGGGGCCGATAGACTATGTCATGGACGAACGGTTGGTGTAGCGGAATACGACAAACCGGGTGTGCGCAGATGCGATGATTCTTGAGGTGATGATCAGGGCTTCGGTACTATGCGAAGCGAATGCAAGCTATGCGTGGGCTCAACGGTGAGTTGCGCACTTGCGCCGGCGATAGGGGTACCGAGGACCATATTTATGACGGATGATGCGGCTGAGCGAGTACAACGACTGGCGGCCCGGGATCGCTTCATGCGCATGCTGGGTGCGGAACTGGTCGACTGCGGGCCGGGGCGCGCCATCGTACGCGCCCGTGTCGAAGAGGATCATCTTAACTTCAACGGCACTTGTCATGGCGGATTCCTGTTCTCGTTGGCCGACTATGGATTTGGCCTGGCCTCGAACTCCGAGGGGAGGGTCGCCGCGGGTATTGATGCCCACATCATCTATGCCGCCGCCGCGCGCCTCGGCGATGTGCTTATTGCCACCGCCGAGGAGGAGACCTGTTCCCAGCGATTGGCGACGTACCGGATCAAGGTCAGCCGCGAGGCGGATCAGCGCGTGATTGCGACATTCACCGGTACCGTTTTTCGCACCAAAGACGAGCACGACTGAGAAAATAAGGATCGATGGCATGTTTGTCCCACCCAGAATGACGTATCGCACTGACGACCCTTCGACATCGCTCAGGGCAATATAGTTGTCATCCCGACAAGCGTAGCGCGAAGGGATCTCACCCCGTTGAATGCCTTGCCATTATCAACTACGGGGAGATTCCTCGTTGAACTCAAATTGACATATAAAATGTCACTCATTTTGTCATCCTGACGAGTGTAACGAGAGCCTATCCTGAGCGCAGTTCCCCTGCTGTGCGGGGACAAGGCGGGGACAAACGTAGGCAAGGATCTCAACCTGTTCGAGATGCGTCGCGATGGATGGTAAAGCCAACAACAGGTCGGATTCTTTGCTACATTCAAAATGACATCGCGTGTTGACGTCGCATATGAGTGGGACCGCGATGGTCACCGACCGCTTTTTCAATCGTTATTAATGTCTTGCATAGGTAAAGAAATCGTCACCGACCACTTTTTTAATCGATTGACCGTCGCCGGACTCGTGGTGGCCCTGTCGGTGTTCGGCGTGTTCAAGCTCTATGGCATTCACTTTGTGCGCGGCGATGAGCATCTTTACAACTACATGAGTCTTCTGATTCTCGATGGGCTGATCCCGTACCGCGATTACCATCATTCCCACCCCCCTTTGCCCATCTATCTGAACGCGATGATCTTCGCGGTGGCGGGCTTTTCGCTGTTTGCCGCCAAGCTCGTGCCCATGCTCGCGGCGGCGAGCTCGGCGATCCATATTTTTTTACTGGGCCGGCGCGGATTTGGCGCCGTGGAGGGGTTGATCGCGGCGGCGCTGTTTCTGTTTACCTTCGACGTGTTGCGCGGATCCAATCACGCCACCGGGGCCAACCTGGCCCTGGCGTTCATGCTGGCTGCTACCTATCAAGCAGTGCTCAAAAGGCCGGGTTCAAGCGGTGTATTGTTAGGCCTGGGGGCGCTGTGCGGGGTGTACGCGGTGCCGATGTTTCTGATGATCGCGACCCTCGCGCTGCTGCGATCGTTGCGCGACGCGGTGAGGCTGATCGGTGCGTTCGTGTTGGTGTACGCCGCGGTGTTCGGCGTCTTTTTATTAATGACCGGCACGGCGATCATCGATCAGGTGTTTATCTTCAACTGGCAGCGGGCGCCGATGCCGTATACCTGGTGGGAGAAGTTCCGTCATGTATTTTTTTTGAATTTGCCGCTCATGGCCGGGTTTGTTCCCGGAATCCTGTGGGGTGCGGCGCGCTGGGGCCTGGCCGGACGCGTGCGGGGTATGGCGGAAGTCGAACCGCGGTTACCCAAGTTTCTCGCCCGCTTCTCGCGGTGGTTGGCCCCGTGGGGCAGCGATCGGTTGGGGTTCGCGCTGCTGATGACGATCTTTGCCTGCGGTTATTTGTTCTTCTATGCGAACCTCAAGGTGTTTTTGTCCTATTACTTCATGCTAGTGATGCCCTTCATGGCGTTGATCACCGCCTTTGCAATCGTCGATCCAATCCGTCATGGGGCGGCGCTAATCGGTTTGTCCCGGCAGCACATCCCGGCAGCGGAGGATTCCGCAGCGCGGGCCGCCGGCAAATCAGAATGCGAATACCCCGCGCCGGGAAAGCCGCCCAACTGGCGCGCCGTGGTCATTCCCCTGGTGGTCGTGTCGTTGGCCTTGCTGGGCACATTACGATTTGCGGCCTCGATCGAGGCGCAGCGCATCGAAGCCTGGGGGGATCGTATCTCGCGGTATACCTCCGTGCCGTCGCCGTATTTGAGCGAGGCTGTGAACGGTTTCGTGAGAAAGCTATTTTGGAGCGAGGTGCGTGATCCCAGGCAACCGGTACGGGGCATCACCCGGTATCTGCAGCACGAGTCCCGCCATGCGACGACCATCGGCCGGTTTGTTGCCGGGGTGCGTAAGATGTGCCGGCCTGGCGAGTCCCTCTTCGGCGAGTATTCGCTCGGTCCCTTTGGCGCCTCGGTTAGCGATTGCCGCGTTGCGGCGAACCTGGTGGACATCAACAACACCCGCGTGATCGCCCGCGAAAGCACCATCGCGGGATGGATACGGGCAGTGGAGCAAGACGGTCTGGACATCGCCATCTGGCGCACGCCATCGGTGTATGCCCGCGACCCGGTGATGCGGCGCTATATCCTGGGAACATTTCCGCGGGTGGTGTTCCGCTGGGACGATCCGCACACGGGCACCATCGAGCTTCGGCGGCGGCGTTGACGCGCAAGGATATTCATTGCAGCAATCATGTTCGCCGAGTTGTCGTCGTGGCGGTGAGGCGCACGACCAACACTGGGTGCAACACTTAATTATTCTCACGTGACGGGACTGTGATTGAGTCACACAAAAAAGCGGCGACGGCTATTGTTACCTCGGATTGTCTCGGTCATACTGTTCGATCTGAGTGAGGGGTGTACGGGTGGATGCGACCGCATCGCACCCAAAACTGAAAAGACGAGCGGCGCTCAATGCAAACGTTACGTGTATTGGGCAAGCGGTGCTGCTTGATGATGCTTCTTTTTGATTCGGGGGTAAACTTCAATGACGCGAACAAGTTTTGTGGGGAAGCGGTTGGCCGTGGTCGCGGCTAGCGCGCTGATGATTTCGTTTACCGGTATCGCCGGCGGGCAAGTAGTGCCTTCGATCGATATCGAGAAGGCGACCAACGGTGAAGATGCCGACGCACCTACCGGTCCATTGATCCCAGTGGGAGATTCGGTGGAGTGGACCTACCGGGTGACCAACGATGGCGACGCAACGCTGTTTTTTATCAGCGTGATGGACGACCAACTTGGTCCGATCGTGTGCCCGAAGGACACGCTCGTCCCGAATGAGTCAATGGATTGTGAAGTGGTCATGGGCATCGCGGAGCCCGGACAGTACGCCAACGTCGGGTCGGTCGAGGCCTGCGATGACGCTGATTCTTTTGTCCAGTTCGTCTGTCAATTCGGCACTGCCGCCAGGGATAGCGATCCCAGCCATTATTTCGGCGAGGAGCCAGGTGGTGGTGGAGGCGGTGAGGGCTGCACGCCCGGGTATTGGAAGCAGCCGCATCATTTTGGCTCTTGGACCGGTTATGCGCAGGATGATTCGTTCTCCGAGGTGTTCGGCGTGCCGTACGACAAGACCCTGCTTGGTGCGCTCAAGACTGGCAGCGGCAAGCAAAAGGCGCTCGGGCGCCACGCAGTCGCTGCGCTGCTCAACGGGGCGTCTGGCGATGTCGACTTTGCGTTCAGCGCTGCGGACGTGATCGCCCTGGTGCAACAGGCCTGGGACAGCGGTGACTTCGAGGGCGCAAAGGACCAGCTCGCTGCCGAGAATGAACAGCAATGCGACCTTGGCCGCAATCCCGGTGACGACGACCGCGTCGCGGATCAAGGCAACAAGGGCAAGAAAAGCAAGAAAAATAGATAGTACCGGCGCGTCGCGGCTAATTTAGCAACAACCGATTTAGGTGGTCATCTTCAGGCGCTTTGCGCCTGAGGATGACTACAACGAACCGGCAGGACGACACAATGTTGGTGTTGCGCACATAAAAAATGGGGCAGCGTCTTTGACGCTGACTCCATTTTTTTGGTTTGACTCGTCGTTTGTCATCCCTTGGCGCTGTGCAGCCGCCGGTCCTGAGTACGCGATTTTCTACGCTATGTCATCCCCAGGCTTTAAGCTCGCTGGTCCTGCGACTTCGCGCAGGACAAGCGCAGGAAAGGGTCTCAACCTGAAAAATGCGTCATCGTCATCCAACACGGTGAGATTCCTCACCTAGTTCGGAATCACATAAGCCGCTATTTTTCCGGGATCCTGGAATAGGTGTGGCGGGTCTCGCCGGTGTATCGCCAGGGATAGGGGCGGGGCGCCTTGGTGCAATATGCGGGCACGCATCCTTGATCTACAGCATGGCGCGAGTTCATGTTAAAACAGAAGGTTGCGATACTTTGTTAATCACGGTTCGAAGTTTCAGCCAGGTGCGGGGATGGGATTGCCTGGTGCCGCCAAATCATAAGAATCGTCACAAGCGCCCGCGGGCGCTTGCGTGTGCGGCAGCCTGACCTAGACTTAATAAGGTATATAAACGGGTTAACAGTTGGGGCCGACTAAAACATTCAATAAGGCCCGGGGGAATAATATGGTCAGACAAAAATACCACCAGGCGGTGGTGCGGCTGCAAGAGCCGTTGAAAAAGACGAATACGGATCATCCGGTAACGCCACCGGACGTGTCGTCGCTCGAACTCGTCGACGCCCTGGCGACCATGTGCGATGTCGTTTATGAACTGCAAAACGCGCACATGGATCCGTTGTTGCTGCTCGATGTGCTGGATGATCACGACCGAGTTATCGCCGCCGGCCTGAGCAAGCAGGTGCAGGAGAGGCGCCTCGGATTGTCCTTGCCACCGACGCCGAAGGACGTGAAGCTGAGTGGCCTGTGTATCGAACTCCATACGCATATGGCCAACGGTTACAAATCGGCGATTCCAAACTTGGGAAACGGCGAGCACTTGCGGGTAGCAACAGATCAGTTCTTGCGCGCGGCGTGTGGCGCAATTTCTCATCTCAAGTTAGCGCTTTTGAGCGCCTATGAAAGTTATCGTGTCGAGCCACAAGGGATCTGGAACGCGATCCATCGTATTTATGCGCGTGCCTGCCAACTGGATCTCCAGGATACCTGCGCATCGCTAGCCGATGAGCACCGAACCAAGGACCTGAATATTAGCCGCAGCTACAAGCACGTCCTGTTGTTGGGGCTCAGCAACCCTTATCAGCTGCCATTTCGTGTCATCTACACGGTCGACGAAGCTCTGCGGAAGTGGACGGACCAGGCGCAACTGTCGGTCTCTCCGGTCTCGGGAACCAATCGTTGCCGGTTCTTGATCGATCCCAATATCGACCGGCCGGGGATCCCGTTGATGTCGCGCCGGGGCATGGATGGGTCGGCGGAACATTGGGTCCTGGACACGAGCGACGTGGCGAGCTCGCTCAAGGGCGAAATGAAGCTGCTGATCAACAAGTTTTCCAGACCCAAAAAGCGGCTGGATTCCTTCAACAATTTTGCCAAGCTCGAGATGTTGCGGGCGCTGATCGGACGTTGGAGCTCGCATCGTGTGCGCGGATCGGAAAGAATAAAGCGCAGCGGTTATTGTGACCTCGCGATCGGAATGAATTCGGTCAGCTATGTCGTCAACGGGCTCAAGTCATACGAGGTGTATAACGAACCGGCACAAATCAACGTTGGTGACAATGTGATTCGCGGAAGCTTCGGCGGACAGCAGGCGAAACTACGCGCAAACGTTCGGCTCTCAGAGTCCTGGCAGATTGCCGACATCAGCCAAACCGGATTTCGATTGATGTTGCCGGAATCCGGGCAAGCGCAGATCCAGATGAACGAATTGATCGCGGTCAGGCCGCGGGATCTGTCTATGGGTTGGTTGACCGGTTTGATCCAGTGGGCGCGTTACAATGAGGATGGTTCGCTGGAGATCGGTGCGCGAACACTTAGCACCGATGCCCGTCCAGTATCGGTGAGCGTATTCACCTTGTCCCACGAAGCGAGCCGGGGCTATACCCTCGGACTGTTTCTGCCCGGTGGCGATGCTAAGGATCCTATGATCATCATTCCCGCCGGTCTGTATCACCCCCACCGGGTATTCGCGGTGCGATTCGAAGACGGCGAGCAAACCGTCAGTGTTAGCCGCTTGATCATGTCCACGCGCGCGTTCGACTGGTTCGAGGTCCATATCGATAAAACCGACCGCGAGCACATGCTGCGCTCGATACTGCCGCATTAGTCGAACGAATTGATTCATGCTTGAACCGGCTTCTTGTGATCCGGATGAAGAACCGGTTTGACTCTGGTTAGCGTAGGTTCAGAGGTTAATAGCTCACCGTATGGTCGCAGAATCCTACCTATCAGTGATTTTTTTGGGAGAGGAGCATCTGAAAGGACACTATGATAGGCAATGCCACTAACATAATGGTGCCAGCCGTTCTCGGTACGCCAGTGACGATGGAGTCAATCCACTCGTAGATTCCGAAGACGACGCTAAATAGAAAAACAGGGAGACCAATGAGCGTATAGATCGAAGCCATATTGAATTCATAGATAAAATACTTCAGGAAAATTCGCTTAATGAGGCCCCTCGCGAGTCTGGGTGGGAACTGAAATAAAACGGTTGCGATGTTGAGCGAGCTCTTATTCTCTCCATACTTTGCAGGAATCCCGATATCCCGCACCACAGCGTTGATGATATTTAAATGTATGAGCATGTCGGATTCAAAGAAGAAGCGTTTCGAAAGCTTGTCGAGAGAAATGTTCTCCAAGGCTCTCTTGCGGATTGCCGTATAGCCGTTTGTAGGATCCATAATGTTCCAATATCCAGAGGACACTTTTACCAGAAACGATAACGCGCTGTTGCCAAACAATGGGATCTTAGGCATGGTCTTGAGAGTCTTGAAATCCGGAAACCGATTTCCTTTCGTATAATCCGCTCTGTCGTTCTTAAGTGGCGCAATAAGATGATCTATATAGACGGGGACCATCTGTCCATCGCCGTCTATCTTGATCACGATATCCGCGCCGAGTTCAATGGCTTTTTCATAGCCCGTAATGACCGCGCCGCCATGACCTGGGCTCAGTGGATCAAACGAGTTTTCAATCTCGACGGATGAGACGTGTCATGCCTGCGGTGGCACCGTCAAAGTGATCTTAGGCATTGAAGACCCCGTGGTCATCGAGAAGATACTCACCCACCTGAATGTAAAAGCGGGATCAGCAAGGCACGAACGAGGCCTATTCAGCTGCCAATGAACGTGAAGCGATCGAGCAGTGGTAGCGCGGTGGGAAGTCCACATTCGTTTGGCTATCGAACCGACCAACCGATATCACCATGCCGTAGCTGAGGTGGCTCATGCGCGAGGACATCAGGGCTGGGTGACCGACCGGGGCCATTTAATGCACCGTCGCCCGCATAGTTTAGCCAGCGATTTTCGAACGGTTCGCATTCATGAAGATTTCCGTGTGATTTTTATATTTCAGAAACAGAATATGACCGGGTACAGCGCCGGATAACAATAATTTTATATTAAATAATGCGATGGCGGCAGCATCTGCTTCGGCCATG
>CAMYNX010000151.1 GCA_947259875.1 uncultured Gammaproteobacteria bacterium
CTCAAGTCGATTTACCTCAGTGGTTGGCAGGTGGCGGCCGACGCCAACAACGCCTTGACCATGTATCCAGACCAAAGCCTGTATCCAGTGGACTCGGTACCGAGCGTGGTGCGCAAGATCAACAATGCTTTCAAGCGCGCGGATGAGCTGTACCACGCGGAGGGTGATGACAGCATCGACTGGTTTGTGCCGGTCGTCGCGGATGCCGAGGCTGGTTTCGGCGGTGTGCTCAACGCCTTTGAGTTGATGAAAGGTATGATTGAGGCGGGCGCTGCCGGTGTGCATTTCGAAGATCAGCTGGCGTCGGCCAAGAAGTGCGGTCATATGGGTGGCAAGGTGCTGGTGCCCACCCAGGATGCGGTGCAAAAACTCATCGCCGCCCGGCTCGCGGCGGATGTCTGCGGGGTGCCAACCATTACTTTCGCCCGCACCGACGCCGAAGCAGCGAATCTAGTGACTTCGGACATCGACGAGCGGGACAAGCAATTTTGTACCGGAGAACGCACCAGCGAAGGGTTTTTCAGGGTTCAAAACGGTTTGGAGCAAGCGGTGTCGAGAGGATTGGCCTATGCCCCATACGTCGATTTGGTATGGTGTGAAACCGGCACCCCGGACTTGGATTTCGCCAAGAAATTTGCCGCGGCACTCCGTAAGCATTACCCGGATAAATTGTTTGCTTACAACTGCTCACCGTCGTTTAACTGGAAACGAAATCTTGACGACGCGACCATCGCCAAGTTTCAGCGTGAACTGGGTGCTATGGGTTATAAGTTTCAGTTCATCACGTTAGCGGGGTTCCATGCCCTGAACTACACGATGTTCGACCTCGCGAGCAAGTATCGCGAACGCGGAATGCCGGCGTACGTGGAATTGCAGGAAGCCGAGTTTGCGGCAGAATCCCGCGGTTACACCGCAACCAAGCATCAGCGAGAAGTCGGTGCCGGGTATTTTGACGATGTCACCCAGACGATCACCGGTGGCACATCATCGCTAACCGCGATGACAGGGTCCACCGAAGAGGAGCAGTTTCAACCCGACGAGAAGGCGCCGAAGGCGGCCACCAGCTAGTGTTTTAATATTCTGTTGATCATGGTCCGGGTGTGCCGTGGGTCAGGGTTGCGCGGGCAGTTAACTCGCATGCCCCGCCCCGATGCATGGCAAAGAGCGGTGGCGCGCTCAGCGTCTCGTCCGGGAAATGATGACATTCGACTCTCCAGGTTGCTTGGCGAGAATAGCGGCGGGGTGATCTCGGTGCTGGCTTGGACTCGTACGCCTGCACTCGCGCTTAGTTCAACCCATAGCTCCGGCCATGTATTTCGCTCCAGCACGGCGCTTGTCCCCGCACAGCAGGGGGTTCCGCCGCCCGACGCTGCGCGTAGTCGCAGGGCAAGTCCCTGCGCCATCATCCGGGATCCTTGGTGCAATATGCGGGTCAATTAATCCGTGACTGCCCATAAAAAAACCCGGCGCAGCGCCGGGTTCAAGGATCGAATAGGTTTACCCTTAGGGTGCCGCACGAATCACCGAGGCCTTGGGTCCCTTCGGTCCTTTTTCGACTTCGTACTCGACTTCCTGGCCTTCCGTCAGGGTTTTATAGCCATCCATCTCGATAGCACTGTAATGCGCAAACACATCGTCACCGCCGTCTGATGGGGATATAAACCCGTAACCTTTCGCGGCGTTAAACCACTTTACTGTTCCCCTAGACATACCTCTTCCCCTTTGGTGAGTAATCGCCGGTAACCGGCTATATTTATTGATAAAACTGGTGCCCCGGAAGGTTTCACCGGACAACCAGGATAAAGTTTTCCCGGATTTGGGGCCCGGGTCAAGGCAAAAACTGGTTTTGGTGGTTAAAAAATGGCGAAATTAGTGCTTGTCACAGCGCGGTTTCGTGACCGCCCGGGGTTGAAATTTGCCGGTATAATCGCAGAATGTGGGTTACCAGCAAACATCGTGACAGCAACGGCAGACAACAGTTTTTTGCGGTATGAGTCATCATCCAGATCGGCTTGGCGACAATGCCTTAACGGTTCAAGAAACCAAGCCAAAGTTAAAGAAACCCCGGTTATACCGGGTCATTTTATTGAACGACGACTACACGCCGATGGAGTTCGTAGTGATTGTTCTGGAAAAATTTTTCTCTAAACCACGTGAACAAGCGGTACAGATTATGTTACACGTACATCAACGGGGCACCGGCGTGTGCGGACTGTATACGCTAGAGATTGCCGAGACGAAAGTGCAACAAGTCATGGATTTTGCTCAAGAATACAAGCATCCATTGCAGTGCACTATGGAACCTGAGTAGAAACCATGTTATCGCACGAACTCGAAACATCCCTAAACCATGCGATTCAACAGGCTCGCGAGGCCCGGCATGAGATTATTACCGTCGAGCACTTGCTTGCGGCATTGTTGGACAACGATCCGGCCAATAAGGTGTTGCGGGCTTGCGGTGGTGATATCGAGGCATTACGCAAAGATCTAGATGTGTTCTTGACCGAGAACGTACCCAGCCTGCCTCCGGAAGACGAATCGGATACCCAGCCGAGTTTGGGATTCCAACGGGTCATTCAACGGGCAGTGCTGCACGTACAGAGTGCCGGACGCAAAGAGGTGACCGGCGCCAATGTCCTGGTCGCCATCTTTGCAGAGAAAGACTCTCACGCCGTTTATTTTCTTCACAAGCAGGACATCACACGTTTCGATGTCGTCAATTACATCGCCCACGGAATATCGAAAGTGACCTGCTCCAGACGATATGGACGAGGCCGGCGAAGAGGAGGCCACGCAAAGTCCGTTACAGGCGTACGCGATCAATCTCAACGAACAAGCGCGCCGCGGGCGTATCGACCCGTTGATTGGGCGTGAACGGGAAATCGAACGCACGATACAAATCTTGAGCCGGCGTCGTAAAAACAACCCTCTTTACGTTGGCGAGGCCGGTGTAGGCAAGACCGCAATCGCGGAAGGCCTGGCGAAGATGATTGTGGATGGCGAGGTGCCGGAGGTGGTGGCCGACAGCACCATCCACGCTTTGGATTTGGGCGCGTTATTGGCCGGCACCAAGTATCGCGGTGATTTCGAACAGCGCCTCAAGGCGGTATTGGCGGAACTCGACCAAACTGAACACGCGATCTTGTTTATCGACGAGATTCATACCGTGATCGGCGCCGGCGCAGCTTCGGGCGGCGCGATGGATGCATCCAATCTGTTGAAGCCGGTGCTGCAGTCCGGGGCGCTACGCTGCATCGGTTCTACGACCTATCAAGAATACCGTGGAATCTTTGAGAAAGATCGTGCATTGTCGCGCCGTTTTCAGAAGATCGACGTCACCGAACCGTCGGTGGAAGAGACGGTGCAGATTCTGCGTGGACTGAAGATCCATTTTGAAGAGCACCACGGAGTGCGGTACACGCACCAATCGCTGCGTGCAGCGGCGGAGTTGTCGGCGCGTTACATCACCGACCGCCATCTTCCTGATAAAGCCATCGATGTCATCGACGAGGCCGGCGCCAGTACCCAATTGAAGCCCGCTCACAAGCGAAGGAAGACCGTCGGTGTGCACGACATCGAACGCATTGTTTCCAAGATCGCGCGTATTCCGCCTAAGACGGTGTCGGTGTCTGATGTCGACGCTCTGAAGACCTTGGAGCGTGACTTAAAGATGGTGGTGTTTGGACAAGACGACGCGATCGGGGCGTTGACGTCCGCGATTAAACTATCGCGCTCTGGATTGGGTAATCCGGATAAGCCAATCGCATCATTCCTGTTCTCCGGCCCTACCGGTGTAGGCAAGACCGAGGTCACCCGTCAACTCGCGCATGTGCTCGGTATCGAGCTGATCCGTTTTGACATGTCAGAGTACATGGAACGCCATACAGTGTCACGGCTCATCGGTGCACCGCCGGGTTATGTCGGTTTCGATCAGGGGGGATTACTGACCGATGAGGTCACCAAACATCCGCATTCAGTGCTACTGCTCGACGAAATCGAAAAGGCGCATCAGGACGTGTACAACCTGTTGTTGCAGGTGTTGGATTATGGAACACTGACCGACAACAATGGCCGCAAGGCGGATTTTCGCAACGTCATCGTGGTTATGACCACGAACGCCGGCGCAGAGCGCATGGCGCGCAGCTCGATGGGTTTTACCCATCAAGATCATTCCACCGACGACATCGAAGAAATCAAGCGAATGTTTACGCCGGAGTTCCGCAACCGCTTGGATGCCATCATTCACTTCAAGTCATTGGATGTGGAAACCATTGACCATGTCGTCAACAAGTTCATCATGACGGTGGAACATCAGTTGGCTGAAAAACATGTCAATCTCGATGTTGACAAAAAGGCACGACAGTGGCTGGCCAAACATGGACATGATCCGGCGCTGGGAGCGCGGCCGATGGAGCGTTTGATCCAAGATAAAATCAAACGGGCCCTTGCGGATGAGTTGCTGTTCGGCGCGCTGACCAAAGGTGGCGAGGTCCGTGTCTCGGCTGATGACGAGGACTTGATTTTCGATATTCGGCCGACCGGGCGTTAGTCACCTACAAACCGCTGAGGGACGTCAGCAACATCATAGAGGCGTTCTGACCGGCGCCGGACGAAGACTAGTCGTCCGTCAGGCCGGGCGCTGTTGTTCCCAGGACATGCGCCGTATCAGGCCGTCGATCAAGTTAAACACCACCACCAACAGCAACGCCCCCGCCACCGCCGCGATGATGGTAGTGGTCCATACGGTTGCTACTTGGGGAATCGCACCATCGTAAATCAGAATTGGGTCCGAGTGGCCAGGTTCCGCAGACACCATCAAGTAACCGTTCTCGTGACGAATGCCACTTACCCCCCGGCGCGGGGCAAAACTCTGCAGGTCCAGCGGCACCGGTTCAAACATCGGAAACTTCACCAGGATTCGGCGCACGCGATATTCGCCATCGGCCTCCCCCGGATCGAAGCGGATGCCGCGCACGGGTTGATCGGCCACCGGTAGGTGCAAGGTCTGCCACAAATTGGCGGCAATCGGCGCCACCGCCGTGCGTTCCTCGGAATAGTCACCGCGATTCTTAAGATAGATCTTGGTGACAGTTTGCTGGGAGGACCACATCTCGACATGGAATTCAATCTTGTCATCGACCAGGTACGACTGGCGAACGGCGATGAACGTTGTCACTACCAGCAGGCAGATCCACGCCGGCCGGACAACCCGCAACGCCGGGCGACCGTCGCGCACCCATCTGGAGATGCGTTTACCGAGATCGATACCTGGTTTTTCAATCACCAGGTAGGTGGCGATAGCAAGCGCGAAGTTCAACAGGTAACAAACCAGTTGGTAAAGGTGTCCCTCAAGCCCCCAGTCACGTACCAGCTCGATGGTCAGCGGGTGCCACAGGTAGATACCGTACCCGCACACACCGAGCATTCGCAGCCACCGATTCCCGAATATCCGGCTCTGGAACCGGCTGACGCTTAACACCAGCAGAAAACACAGGGGATAAAACACCTCGCCGTAACCGTACATCGCCACCCGGTTCTCGATACCAAAGAATTGACGTAACGGTTCGGTCCACGGCTGGAACGTCGATAGCAGTACGATCATGGTCATCGCCGCGTAGGCCACCACCGTGGCTAACCGACGTGGCACCCGTTCATAGAGGTGGACCGCCGCCATACCTAATAGAAACGGGGCGAAGAAATCGTTACTGCGGAACACGCTCAACGACCATTCCTCGAAGACGTACCAACTGATCACCGCCAGCGAACACAGCGCGGCGAAGCGCAGGTTCTGCGATCGAATTGGCAGCAGCAGCAACACCAGCACTGGGAGAAACACGTAAAAGACCATCTCCGTGCGAATAGTCCACAGATGTAAATCGCCGCTTAGAAAAAAGGTATGGGCGAGAAACCATACCTGCTTAAAGTCCGGCGACCAGCCCTTATATAGAAACGCGTAGCTATACAAGAAGATGATATATAAGGGCATGATGCGAAACACACGCCGCACGAGGTAGGCGATAATGGTGGTGGAATTCGTTTCCTGGCTGGAACGCAGAAAACTCGTATACAGTAAAAAGCCGCTCAAAGTGAAGAAGATCCACACACCGGGGGCGCCGAGCGCGAGACCGGGAATGGTGCGCAGGTGCATCGCTAACACCATCAACGCGGCAATAGCGCGCAATCCGTCAAAATTGCCGATGAATTGACCGCCAGTGGTAGCGCGGTTGTCGATGATCCAATCGACACCGCGATATATTTTATTCACAACGTTCTGCAACGAATTGGCGATGCGCTGAAACAACACGCTCTGATTGTGTTACCAGGTCGCGTAGTGTAACGGCAATGGGCGGTGGTTGAAACATCGGCCCCGCCGCTGGTACCGCACGCGCTGAACGTACTGCAGCGGACTACCTCTGTGTTACCGTTGCCAACCGGGAGCACCTTTGCGTTGCCAGGCGACAAGCAAGAGGGGCTATGTAAACCGGTGTGTTGGTCTTGGTAGTGGTAGCGTACTGCTGCGTCGTCGAATCTTCGATACGGGCGATGACATGCATGGACGCACTAACTTTGCGAACGAGTGAATGTTCGGGAGCGACGACCACGACGGCGCTGCCGCAGGGGGTTACAGGTTTCGATGTCGATGTTGCCTAGCTGAATGTAGCAAAGGGGCGAGGGCAGGAGCGGTAGCTTTGAACGCGCGTTTCAAACGCTGGGCGTTATGCGCTTTGGATGCAAGTCATGACGGCAGGTCGGTCTACCACCGTCGCGGGAGCTTGAACTGCGGTTCGGTGTGCTGACCAAAGGAGTGGAACTTCGTGTCGTGGCTGATGGCGACTTTTTTGCTTTTCGACATCCGCCGGCCGGGCGTTACTGACCTACAAACCGCTGACGGACGTCAGCAACATCGTTGTTACCCGTGAGGGCCGTCTTTCGACAATCTTTACCGGCAGGTTGCCGCGCGACGGCGCCACCCACACGGTGAAGGTGCGGTCCGGCCGGTCGTGACGTTGTTGTTCGATACGGATACTATCCAACACGCCGAGCGGCGTCGCGAGCCGTTCCTCGGTGATACTCGAATTAGTGAAATGCCTGATGCGGTTGCCGCCGACGATATGCATCATGCGGTTGATGAAGGTGTCGGGTTTACCCACCATAAACGCGAACGGGACGCTGCAGTTGTCCAGGGTATAGCCGTTCGGCAGCGGGCGTGTGTCACCGTCCTTAAATTGAATCGTACCCGCGTGCCAATCGAATTTCACGCTATGGCGATAACCACTGCGCCCTTCACGTAATACCTCATAGTTTCGTGTCTGGATCTCATTCGCCTTGACGGAAAAAATACAGCTTTCCTTTACGTCTCCACCCAATAGAATTGACGCCAGACCTTCCGCCTGGGTGTGGGAATCGACTTGATACATGTCCCCATCACGGCGCAATCGAGTGGACAAGCTGCCAAGTTCGGCGCTGCCCAGACTGACGCGGTATTGAAGTGTCAATTCTTCCGGCAGCAGGTCGCTACGGGCTGATAGCATCGGTATCAGTGCTAAACAAACCACCAAAATAGTTGCTCGACGTCTAGGCATGTTAGTCACATCTCCCGTTCACTGAAGGTGGGTTGTTAGGCCTTGCTCGGGACGCGTCTCACCGTCGAGTAACACACGACCGTCACTGATGCGCAGGCGATCTTCCGCAAACCAGCGGATCGCTTGGGGTAGGATACGGTGCTCTTGCTTCAACACCCGTTCAGCCAGGATCTCGGAGGAGTCATCCTCGTATATTGGCACTTTTGTTTGAATGATGATAGGACCGGCATCCAGGTCGGTGGTCACAAAGTGTACGCTGGCTCCATGTTCACTGGCCCCGTCCGCGAGTGCCCGCGCATGGGTGTTCAATCCACGATACTTGGGCAGTAACGACGGATGAATGTTCATGATGCGCCCCTCGAAGTGACCCACGAACTGCGGACCGAGTATGCGCATGAAACCAGCGAGTACAGCTAGATCCGGACTGTACTCGGCAACCAGGTCACGCAAGGCCACATCGTAGTCGTTGCGGTTCGCGAATCCCCGGTGGCTCAGAACACGGGTCTCGATTCCCGCCTGTTGGGCTCGTGACAGACCCAAGGCATCGGCTTCATTGCTGATTACCGCGGCAATCCGTGCCGGCAACTCGCTCCGATCGACCGCGTCGATAATACTCTGCAGATTGCTGCCTCGGCCGGAGATCAGAACTACGATGGCGATGGTCATGGCCCCGAGTCCGTATGATGGATAATGACCTCCGGCTCGCCCCCACTGGCTTCCACGCGGCCGATCAGGGTCGGGGTCTCCCCCTGGCCGCGCAGCAATTCCATGGTAGCGTCGACATCTGACTCGCCAATCACGGCAATCATGCCGAGGCCGCAATTAAACGTGCGATACATCTCATCGGTTCCGATATGCGCCGTTTGTTGCAGCCACTTAAAGATCGGCGGCCATGACCAACTGCCGGCATCAATCACTGCTCGACATCCCTTGGGTAACACCCGGCGCAGGTTGCCCGGCAAACCGCCGCCGGTGATGTGTGCCAACGCATGGACGTCGAAGCGACGTAGCAACGCCAACAGTGGTTTGACATAGATTCGGGTCGGCGCGAGGAGTAGGTCGACCAAGCAGTCCGCATCCAACTGTCGCGAAACGTCGATGTTGCCGTCGTCTATAATCTTACGGATTAACGAGAACCCATTAGAGTGCGGACCCGAGGAAGACAAGCCAATGAGGGCATCCCCGGCAATCACCGCGCGTCCATCGAGTATCCGGTCGCGCTCCACCGCACCAACACAAAAACCGGCCAGGTCGTACTCCTCGTCGGCATACATGCCCGGCATTTCCGCGGTCTCCCCGCCGATGAGTGCAGCACCGGCCTTGCGGCAGCCCTCGGCGATGCCGGTGATGACCTTGCGGGCGGTTTCCGGTACCAGCCGTCCGGTAGCGAAATAGTCCAGGAAAAACAGCGGCTCGGCGCCCTGAACCACGACGTCGTTGGCGCTCATGGCGACCAGGTCGATACCAACCGTGTCGTGGCGCTGGTGCCTGAACGCCAGTTTGAGCTTTGTGCCGACGCCATCGGTGGCGGCGACCAACACCGGCTGGCGGTAGCTTTTGGGAATCTCGAACAGCGCCCCAAATCCGCCCAACCCGCTCACACACCCCTCGCGATCGGTGCTACGGGCGATCGGTTTAATTGCTTCAACGAAGTTGTCACCGGCATCGATGTCAACGCCGGCATCACGATAGGTAAGCTCGGGTTCGAATTCGGCCAGGGCCAGGCTCCAGTGGTTGGCTGATAAATGGATTATTTAACCGGATAACGAAATTTTTCAACAGCTAGCGAGTACCGGTGCGCTCGGTTCGCATCGACCATATATTAAGGTATATTGCCGAACAGCGATACGAAAATTCTCGGACTTAGAAAATCAGCCTGCTGGCAATGTCTTTCATCCCCAACCTGTTAACGCTGCTCCGGGCCGCGGCGGCGCCGATATTGATCGTGCTTCTCGAAGACGAGGCGTTCAATCTGGCGTTGTTGGTATTTATTCTCGCAGGTGTGTCCGATGGTTTGGATGGCTATATTGCAAAACGTTACAATTTTGAGACGCGCCTGGGGGCGATCCTGGATCCGGTAGCGGACAAGGTGCTGCTGGTCAGTGGCTTCGTGATGCTTACGATCCTCGATTTGATACCGTTGTGGTTGCTGGTCACCGTGGTGTTTCGAGATGTGTTGATCATTGGCGGTTATCTGGTGTTGGTGACGCTGAACGGAAGCGTACAAATGCAACCGAGCGCCGTAAGTAAGGTCAACACCGTTATGCAGATCGCCTTAGTGGGGGTGGTCTTGGCTCAGCAGGCACAATGGATCGATATACCGATGTTGACGACTGTGCTCGTCAGTGGTGTTTTTTCCACAACCGTCATCAGCGGCGCCCACTACGTGTGGGTGTGGGCGTTCGGAAAGCACAGCGATGTCGCTGCAAAGCGGGAAATCCAAGCAACGGATTAGCATTAACCGTGGCCCGCCAACTCACGCTGTCCGTTTCGTTGCCAGATAGGGCCTCGTTTGACAACTTCTATTCTGCCGGAAACGAGGAATTAGTGACCGCACTGCGCCACGTCGCAGCAACAGTGAGCAGTGCGCCCACGGTTATGCATGTATTTGGTAGCCCCGGTTGTGGAAAGACACATCTCATGTATGCAGGGGTTAGACTTGCGCGGGAGAGTGGTCAAACGGTGCACTACTTACCCATGAGAGAACAAGAAGTCGATGTGTCGGTATTGGAGCAAGTCGACGGCGTTGGCTTGATATGTATTGATGATATCGACGTCATCGCAGGGCGGCGAGATGCTGAACGCGCTCTGTTTCAGCTTTATGAGCGCGTCCAGGATAGCGCCGGGCACTTGGTCACCACCGCCCACCAGGCAGCACATCACCTCGGCCTTGCATTATCTGACCTGGTGAGCCGGCTGCAGAGCGGAGGGGCCTATCGCATCACGCCTCTGACCGATACACAAAAGCGGCACGCTTTACGGCTGCGGGCCGCGGGCCGCGGTATGGCGTTGAGCGACGAAGTCGCTGACTATGTGTTGCGCAGATATCCGCGTGATACGCATGCCTTATTCGGGCTACTGGACCGAATTGACGAAGCCTCTTTAACCGCCCAACGACGTATTACGATTCCGTTTCTGCAGGAATTAGATCGGCGTTAATCGGTTAGCTGCGGGCGATGACCACCGTAAGCTTAGCCAGACGTCTGCCGAGGGCGATACACAATTCGCGTTCTTCTTCGCTGATGGGCCGGTCGCTGTTGGCCCCGGCGACGTGGCTCGCGCCATAAGGGGTGCCGCCGGTTTTAGTGCGGTACAGTGCCGCTTCGGAGTAGGGAAGCCCGAGTACTATCATGCCGTGATGAAACAGTGGCAACATCATAGACAACAAGGTGGACTCCTGCCCGCCATGAATTGACGATGAAGACGTAAATACCGCTGCCGTCTTACTGCATAAAGCGCCCGATAACCACAACCCGCCAGTTGTATCAAAAAAGTATTTCAGTGGTGCCGCCATGTTCCCAAATCGGGTGGGACTACCGAGCGCGAGACCGGCACAACGATGCAAGTCATCGAGGCTGACGTACGGGTCGCCGTGGCTTGGGATGGCATCTTCGGTAGCCTCGGTGACAGTGGATACCGGTGGCACGGTACGCACACACGCTTGTATACCGTCGACAGATTCCACGCCATGTGCCACGAGGTTGGCCATTTGCTTCACTGACCCAAAGCGGCTGTAGTACAGAACGAGAATTTCCAGCATCGGTTACAGCACGTCCAAGACAGCTTCCGGAGGCCGC
>CAMYNX010000152.1 GCA_947259875.1 uncultured Gammaproteobacteria bacterium
TGAACTTCGGCAGGGTCTCGCTGGTGTTGTATTCGCTGACGCCGGTATCGAGGCGATAGTCCCAACCGTGTACGCCGCAGATTAGATTGTCGCCATCGATATGGCCGTCCGCCATCAGCGCACCGCGATGGGCGCAACGGCCATACAGCACGCTGACCGTATCGTCAAAGCGGACAATCACAAGATCAACATCCGCGACCAACGCGTGCGCCGGTGTTCGATCTTCAAGTTCGTTCCAATTCTTTATGGCAATTTTATTCATTTGGCAGCTGTCCTATCTGAGTTGTTTTCAATTGCGGTGTGTCCTTCACGAAGGGGCAATTCCGTGACGATCTGATTCTCTTCACACTCACCCATGCGCGCAGCGAGCCGTCCGTATAGACGAGCGAGCGGTGCCGCGCTAACACCGTGCAGCAAAGCACTCAACGCCACGGTGATAACGGTGATCGATAGCAGTTCGTTACGGTGTACCACTTGCGATTCCTTGAGAATAAGTAAGACGAAGAGAATCGACGCCAGGCCGCGCGGACCAAACCAACCGAGGAAGAGCTGCGTCGGCAGTCGCAAGCCGGCACCGACGAGTGAAATTGCGATCGGGATCATCCGTATCACTGTCAGACTCATCACCGCGTAGAGGAAAAAGGTGAGGTTCATATGCGCAATTCCGTCCGGCAGTAACGTGGCACCAAACACTAGGAAGGTGATCAGCATCAAGAGCTGACCTTCAGTTTCCATGAATTCGAACAGGAACGTGCACGGATGACGGATGGTGTTGCCGAATACCATGCCGCCGATGAATGCCGCGATGAATCCATTGCCGCCAATCAGTTCAGCGGCGACATAGGCGAAGATCGCGAGGGAAAGAATACCGATGCCTTGAAAAGTTGTGTTCGCCCAGCCACGCTCAGCCGCCACATCGAGCAGGCGTGCACCGATGTAACCTATCGCCACACCGGCCAGCGGTCCAAGTGTGACTTGCAACAGTCCAAAACGGACCCAGTCACTCACCCCGGACGCCCCATGCTGGGTACTAGCGAGTGCCGCGAAGAGCAGGACCGCTGGTAAGGCAAACCCGTCGTTGAGGCCACTCTCCACATTAATGGCCTGTCGAACTCGAACCGGCACTGCCTTTGCGGAAACCACCGATTGCCCGAGCGCCGCATCCGTGGGAGCCAGCAATGCCGCCAACAACGCAGCTTCCCAAAACGAAAACGCTGCGAATAGCTGTGAGGCGATAAAGGTTCCGGTCGCGATTGCCAGCGGTAACCCAATGATTAGCATGCGCAATGGCAAATTGTGATCCCGCCGCACACGGTTGAGGTCAATACGTGCGGCATCGGTGAATAACACCAGTATGAGTGTGAACTCGGCGACAAAGTGGATCGCCGAGTGACCAACGTCGACGTTCGCTATATCGAGGCCGCCAGGGCCCACCGCAAACCCAAAGATAATGAAGACCAATGGCGCTGTGACGATCGTTCCTTCTAGTCTGCCTGAAATGAGCGAGTACAGCAGCAGCCCACCGGCAATCACCGCGATTGATACAAGATCCATCAGCGGCTCCGACTGTGGTTCCCGACAACGATGCGTATCATTGAAAAAATTTGATTAGCGTTACGCATTGCTTTTCCTCACTTAAATACTTTTACAATAACGACCGTTGGAAAATTGGCCGTTGCCGGCCGTCCACTGCCTACTCTTGATCTTTGTACATTTTGTATCCCTATTGGGGCCGTCGATCTAAGTCACTTTATATATATGGTCAGTGCAGCTTTGATCGCAAGGTCCGAATAGATATGCTGCCCACCGGATTTCGAACCAGCGGGCGTGTGCCAAACCTGGATCGCTTCTTCGGAAAACCACAGCGTCAGGCCACCACGGTCTTGTAACGCCAGCTCGCACTCGTTCCAGTTTCGAACCCGATACGGTTTCTTGGTGCACTTGAACTGGCTGCGTTTCGGGTAGCGGCGTGGCATGGCACTCGCAACTATGGTGCACAAGGTCTGCGATCATAAGCTAAGCTGCTCGCAGCCGCGAGTCATGTACTAAGGTCGGATCAAGGTCGACCCGAGTTGGTTGTACTAAGAATAAGACACCTTCCACGGTCTTATCTGACTATGACATTAACAAAATCTTAGTCCTAAGGACCCCCATTCTCCCACGAGGCTTCGAGGTCGCCAGCCACCTTTCCCGCGGCTTCCAGCACCGGCATTAGAAAAGTTTTCAGTTCGGAAACTACCTGCGAAAGCGTAATTTCTGACCCCTCAAGTTGGCTACGCGAGGCAAATGTTCTCCATTGCCTGCCCTTTTGCTCATCGGCAAAGAACTCTTCACTGAAAGCGGTCGGTAAGGTTTCAGGTATCTCCGTGTGACGGCGTTGGAAGGTCGCGCGAACAGCCGCAACCAGAATGGCACCTTAAAATGAAAACTGTTTTGCGATGACCCGCAGGTCATAAAAGTCCTTCATCCGACTGTTCTGCATTCCTAGGAGCACCATCGCCTGAAGTTTCTCGGCAACAACAGTTTCCGGTGGATAAGCACGGATTCGTGGTACCGGTAAATCCAGTAATGTTGGGTAGTCGATCCCTGAGGCCTCCGGAGTGACCACATCGCCAAAAGCTACATCGGCTTGTACGGGGATTCTGGCGTTGCCAAGCAAACCGATCAATTTTACTCGCTGACCCTGGTAAACCTGGCCTTCGCGGATCTCGACGACTCGAACGCTTTGAGCGTCGAACATCAGCCTATCGGGATCGACTTTCAACCGACAAAGTTGTTGGAAAATCTCCACCAGCCTTTCGTTCGACACTTCACCGAAACCGAGCAGGTCAAGATCGCGCGTTGGCCGGTGGGGTGTCTCCGCCCACACCGCAAACAACATGGCACCCTTGAGGGTGTCTGTTGTTCCCATCATGCTTTCTGGATATTGCGTGGGGTGACCAGGGACAGAATCGAACTGCCGACACGGGGATTTTCAGTCACTCATGTCGAGTTCGCGTCCCAGGTTTTTCAATCACTTACCGGGACGCTCTTTGCTCACAGGGCACAACTATGCACGACTGTGCACAACTGATTCACGCAAAACTCACGCACGCGAGCCCATGGCTATGCTCTCGTCGTGCGCAGCCACACCCACCGCCTACATCGTTATGCGTCACAAGGCGCTGACCGGCATCGCCAGGTAATGTTCTCCAAATGATACGGGCTGCTCCCCAGTGTACAGGACAACTCCGCGCACGAACTGCTGGCCCGTATCTTCCGACAATGCATCAAATCCGGAGAAATCTTTTCGTCCCACGGTAGAAGAGGCTTTCACTTCCAGACCGACAAGTCGCCCCGCTGCATCTTCGAGCAGGATATCCACCTCCCTGCCTGTAGTCGTACGATAATGATGCAGAATCGCTCGATTGTCGGACCAACCGATCTGCTTGCGCAATTCGTTGACCACAAATGATTCAAGCAGATGCCCGAAAAACACTGTGTTCCGACTCAAGCTTTGGGGCGTTATGCCTGCCAGGTGGGCGGTTAGCCCGGAATCGATCAGATGAATCTTGGCTGACTTGATCAACCGCTTGCCGAGATTCGACGACCACGCCGGTAGTGGCTGAAACAGAAAAGTCGCCTGCAAGAGACGCAGGTAGCGCTTGAGCGTACTGTTGGGTATGCCGGAACTGCGCGATAATTCGGACATGTTCAACAAGCCGCCGACACGGGCCGCAAGTAGTGACAGCAGGCGCGGCATATCCGTCAGCCCCTCGATGTTTGCCAGATCGCGCACATCGCGTTGCAGCATTGCCGTGATGTAGGCAGCAAACCAGACACTTCGGCGTTTTCCCGCGGGACGCTGTACAACTTCCGGGTATGACCCCACGAGAACCGCACCTTTCAGATCAACCGCATCGCCGGCTTGTAATGTAGGCACGCTCTTTGCAAAAATCCCGTCGATAAACCTTTCCCGCTGGGTGCGCAGTTCTCCCTGAGAAAGTGGCCAGAGGGTAATGATTTCCATTCTACCGGCTAGGGACTCTGAGATTTGCGGCAGCAACAGGATATTGGCCGACCCGGTCAGCAAGTAACGACCAGGACGTCGATCCTCGTCCACCGACATCTTGATCGCGGGAAACAAGTCAGGCGCCTTTTGCACTTCATCAATGACCGCCCGATCCCCGAGCCCGGCAAGAAAGCCCTGGGCATCGGAACTGGCCGCCGCCAATTGTGTCGCATCATCCAGGGTGACGTAGGGAACAGAGAAAGCTTTTGCAAATTCCTGGGCCAGCGTACTCTTCCCAGTTTGACGGGCGCCGTTCAATAACACCACCGGAGTATCCGCCAGGGCGGACTTTAGTTCTGACTCGATATTTCGGCGATACATGGCGGATAATTGACCACTGAGTGGTGATTTATACACCACGGTCTACCCGCCTCCACCGCCTGCCGCAACGGTCGTGCTGGAATCAACTCACACCATTCGCATAGTCATAAAAGGCGCGGTTAACGCGCGTGCCTGGCGAATAGGTATTTCGATCCCAAAACGGGTCGAATGGAATTATTGCGCAGGAGAACGAGTTACGTGGCGCTACTGCTTTTTGGGCTGAGGGCCGAAGCTAACATGTGGCGCAAGCTTGTCCCACTCGTTCGACGCCACGTAGTACAAGTAAAAGTCGCCGTGGTCATAGAGCGAACAGTTCATCGGATTTTCGCGAGTTCTTATGCAACTTTAGTGGATTTGTTTGGTGTAAAGTAAATTTCTAAAGTAATCTTTCGAAAAAGTTTGCGCGGAAGCTGTGGGCGATTTTGAATGTGCCGCAGTTTCGTTTACGGCGCCACTGCTTCGATGGAGATAGAGGCTACCCACCCCGGTACCATCGGCGAGAGCGACCCGCGTCCAGGCGTCCCGCGATTCCAAGATGCTGAGGTTGGCCCCGCTGGCAAGGGGTTGCCCAGCGTTGGGGGTGCGCCAAGGCTGTCCGCCGAGCGAAGCAGCGCTCCATCGATCAAGACCACTGCATCGGAGGCACTGCCGGTGGCCGGCACCGCTGAACTGGTCGTGGCGATCCACACAATCAGGACCGGTACCGCCAGCCCGCGTGACAGGCGCGTGCGGCGTTTCGACCAAGGTGTCAGCAACAGCAGGGTATTAAACCGTTTCTACAAAGAGATCAACGCCGCCACCGAGGATCGCTTCGGCTCGTTCATGGCCCAATTTGATCAATTCGGTTGCTCGGTAAAATTCGAAAAAGCGGCACGCGTTCCGAGGTATTGTAATGACAACGTCTGGGGGATGAGCTGCAAGCTTGAGGCGGGTAACCGTACCCTGCATGGTTTCGAACGATCGTGTGATGATGTCGATCGGTCCCCGATCTTGGCGCTCTCTCAAGGGGATTTTAGACTGCAGTGTGTTCACCCACTCGTGAACTTTTCGTTGGTATGGATTTTCCTTTTGTGGCTGGTGTTTCTTTTCCGATTCGTCGAGAGAGAGGTCCGGTGGACCGCTCAAATTCACCGCAATTGTTATGTCGGTCAAATCACGCAGCGTTGGCGCTATGGGCACCGGGTTGAGCAGATTGCCATCCACCAATAGTCGGCCCTTGACCACGTGGGGGGTGAAGACCGTTGGGATTGCGATCGAAGCGCGAATTGCGTCAAATAGCGGGCCGCTGGATAGCCAAACTTCTTTCCCCGTGTCCAGATCCGTGGCCACTGCGGTATACGAAACCGCTAACGCCTCGATCCGAAATTCGCCGATCAGTTCTTTTAGTACGTTGATGACGCGATCACCCCGAAACAACCCTGCAGGCCGAAAAGAGAGATCGAGTAACTGCACGACATCCCGTTTCTCCAGCGCTAACACCCAATCGGTGTACACGTTGAGTTTTCCTGCAGCGTAGATGCCCCCGATCAATGCCCCCATAGATGTGCCAGCTATGGATCTGATCTCGTATCCGTTGGCCTCCAACCATTGAATGATGCCGATGTGAGCCAGTCCCCTCGCGCCACCGCCGCCGAGGACCAGTGAGACGGTCTTATCCACTTGAGTCATATCCTGTCAGCATGGACTGCCGCCAAAGTGAGAGAAAATAGGAGCTTACTGATTGATTGTTGGGATATTATACGCATGGCGACTTTCCCGCGAATATGGGGTTCGCTGCTTGCGTTGATCAATACTCACTTTGCGCAAGCTCTCAAGTATCTGCGCGGAAATCGCTATATTACTGATCTAAACTAAATGCCCATTTTGAGTCGTACCGGGCCCCTCACCACTCTTTACTCTTTACGGATAAACTCAACAAGCGACCGCTATGGTCAAAGAAAAATAGTTTTTGGTCGCGGGCTATAGCAATACTGGGCGAGCCGTAGGTCGCTGGACGGTCAGCAAGAGGCGTTCGTACCCTACGGTCCCAATAATTGTAATCGGGGAGCAACTCTCCTAAATGGTGAGCAAGTGTCCCGTAGTGCAAGATGGCTATTCAACCTCCCGCTTGACCGTAACCGTGCGTTTGCCATTCTTTACTTTTTTCGTTGTTTCATCACAAGGTTCGGTGAAGAATAAATGAACATCACAGAACTCAATAAATGTAACGGAAATTCGTATCAAAAGAACCGGTGGACCATTACAATCACTTCGGCGGCTGACCACCTCAGCTGAACTGATCGCCCGCCAGTGAAAATGTTTCAATTTAATTAATGGACGTTAAGCGCATGTATAGATTATTCATATTGGTTGCCGCCTTGGCCGTCGCAAACACTTCTTCGGCAGGCCAAGTGGTTTATCCTGCCAAGGGACAATCGCCTGAGCAGCAGAAGCACGACGAGGCCGCCTGTTATTCATGGGCAGTTGATAACAGTGGCTACGACCCGGCCAGCCCGCCACCTGCGCCAAAGGAGACCGTGCAAAGCTCGCAGCGCAGCGGGCCAACCGGTGCACGGGCGCGCGGTGCCCTGCGGGGTGCGGCGATTGGTGAAATCGCCGACGGCGATACCGGTGACGCGGCCTTGGCGGGGGCGGCAATGGCCGGCTCGCGACAACGGCGGCAGCGGCGCCGCGCCGATCAGCAGGCGCAGACGGCGGCCGCGCAGCAACAGCAGGCGGCGAAGGCGAAACAGCAGGCCGGCCAGGATGGCTTCAACAAGGCGCGTGCGGCTTGCCTCGAGGGACGCGGTTACACCGTCAAGTAGCATCGAGTAGTCGCAACAGGTTCTTTGAACGAGAGACGAACGGTAAACTGGGCATTCGTCTAAACCTGAGCCTATTCAGTCGAAAAGCCGTTGGCCATAAGGTAAATGCCATGGTAAAGTGAAAAGTGATAACGCTTTACTTGGAGGCCGGGACTATGCCGACAACCGTCACTTTAAGCAGCAAGAATCAGATCGTGGTGCCGAAAGAGGCCCGGGAAAAACTCCACATAGGCCCAGGCCAGGAACTCCTGGTGCTAACCAAAGACGACCGCGTGGTGCTCATCCCCCGGCCCAAGAATTTCGTATCCCGAACGAGGGGCCTGCACAAGGACATCTGGTCTGACGTAGACACTGATAATTATATCGAGCAAGAAAGGAAAAGCTGGAAGGGATGAGGAAGCTGATCGGCGCGCATCAACGCGTCGCGCTGGATACTTCTATCTGGATATATCATTTTGAAGCCCATCCGGACTATCTGCCCCTGACCACAAAGGTACTCACTGCGGTCAGCAAGGGCAGATGCGAGGCGATCGTCTCAGAACTCTGTTTGTTGGAGATCCTCGTTCGGCCGTTGCAGCTCGGTTTGGACGATGTTGCCGATGAATACGAGACGCTGCTGACCCATTTCCCTCACGTGCAGCTCATTCCGGTGAGCCGGCCCGTGTTACTCAAAGCAGCCGCGCTCCGGGCGTATCACCGTTTGCGAACGCCAGACGCCATCATTCTCGCTACCGCAATGGTAGCTGGGGCGACACGTGTCATCACTAACGATGAACGGTGGAAGAAGGTAGAGGAAATCGATGTCGCATTCCTAGGCGATTTTTTGTAGGAAGATTTCTGAAGACCGTACACGTAATCGCGATTTCCTCAAATAGGTATACTCTCCCCGTAATACGTTTTGTAGACAGGATTCTGAATTCTGAGGACGTTAACGCAATCGCCCTGTTCCTAGCTGGCTAGTAATACTGTCCCCCTAATTCTTCCAGCCAGCCCGTCAACGCCACCCCGCTCATTAACTACTCATTTCCCCCTTGTTGCTGGTGATCCCTGCAGGGCGGGCGGGACGCACAATATCAAGCACTTAAGAGCTATTGATTGCGTGAGGAAACTGAAATGAGAGTGACATGCGTGTATACCGTGGCATTTGCTGGGTTGCTGGCGGCCAGTGTGTCCTGGGCGCAGTTGCCCAGCTATAAGATGACCACCAGAATCCCGTACCAGATCACCACCCCCGACAAGGTGGACACGCCCATCGGCACCCTGGAGTTCTTCGATGGCGTGCCCGTCGGCAAGACCACCGAGATGGTCTACGACTACGTCGACCGGGCGCGTGCGGTGTAGGTGTTCATCAACCTGATCGCGGCGGTCTCGATGTACCACCTGCGTCAGGGGATGCGGGACATCGGGCTCACGGAATCGCGCCAGATCTTGATTGTCGAGGAGCTCGGCGATTCCAAGCCGCTGGTGCTGACGTGGAACAATACTTCGCTTTATACCTGGGGCTTTCTTGACCTCAACAAGGACGGACCGACCGTGGTGGAGGTGCCGCCCGGCGTACT
>CAMYNX010000153.1 GCA_947259875.1 uncultured Gammaproteobacteria bacterium
TAGCGGGCACTCCCAACGGTTCTTAGGTTGATGTTTAAATGGGGCAGACTTCGACAATATTCAAGCGTTGGCGACCCCACGATTGACGAATTCACTGAGCTCCAACAGCGCGGCCTCATCCTTGGTGTCGGACACATTAATCCCATGCCGCGCCTCGATCCGTGCCGTGCTGCGGAGGAATACCGCCAGTATGATGCGACCAGCACCGCTAATTCCCGATATGTACAGCGGAACAATCGGAACATCAGCAAGATGCGCCAACGCGACCACGCCGCGTTTCAATGCCACCGGACCCTCGCCGGGCGCCTGAATGCGGCCTTGGGGAAACACCCCAATTACTTCGCCAACATCCAACGCCCGCAGAGCCGCCTGGAACGCCTTCTCCGGCTGACCGGTACGGTCTACCGGGATGCTGCCAATGATCTTGAACAACCACTTCAGCCACCATCGATTGTATTCCTCGGTGGCGATCATGAATCGTAACGGGCGCGCACACGACGCGATCATCAGCAACGGATCCAAACCGGAAACGTGATTGGCAGCAAGCAACGCGCCACCGCTGACGGGCAACTGAATGACATCCGCTTGAAGACGGTGAAACCGACGGCAGAAGATGCGGTTCAAACCGTCTAGTCGATTGAGCCACTTGTTGCCCCAGTCAGCGACATTGGCTCTCTCGCAGTGCCCGACCGCCCAGCGCAAAAAAAACGCCGCGACGATCACCGCAATCAAAAATCCTGCCCAAGTGGTGTAATGGTCTAACAATGGAAATGGATGTCGATCAATTCTTGGGGAGTTCGAATTGCTCGAAAATCTTGGGCAAATCTTTAAGGGCCACTTTCCCCAACGGTGTTCTGGGCAACTCCTCAACCACCGCATAACGCACAATTTGATTATGGCTCGAAACGCGGGCATTGAATTTCTTTACGATCTCCTTTGCCTTCGCTTGCTGATCCGGAGGGTCAACGGCGAGCACCGCCGCGGGCCGCATGTCTACTTCGAGCACACCTGCCTCTTTCAAATCAGGATCACGTTCCAGTAACACTTCCAGGTCCTCGGGATAGACATTCTTGCCGGACTCGGTAACGATCAAGCGTTTGCTGCGACCGGTGATAACAATCTTGCCATCCACCAGACGGGCGATGTCACCGGTCTTGTACCAACCGTTGTCCATCGTCTCCCGGGTTTGGATTTCATCGACATATCCCATCATCACATTGGGGCCGGATACCCAAAGTTCACCGGCACCGTTCATATCGGGTGCATGAATCTTCACCTTGACGCCCGGCAACGGCTTACCCACGCTGTCAAGTAGCGGATCGCTGTGCTCTTGCACACTCACCACCGGCGAACATTCGGTGAGTCCATATCCTTGAATCAGTGGTAAACCGAGATCCCTGAAGAACTGGCCTATTTCTGGGTCCAATCTCGAGCCGCCGCTCAACCAACATTTGATGTTGCCGCCGAACTTCTTACGAATTGGCAAATTCAACAGGGGCCGCATGCTCAACGGTATAAAACGCAACAATGTAAGGTACGCCCCCAACGCCATGCCGCCTTCTTTGAACCGCTTTTTCATATTCAGCATGATATTGCGAAACAAACGTGGTACCGCAATTACCATCGTGATCTTTTCGTCCACCATCGCCTCGAGAATTTCATTTGCCGCCAAAACACGTGGCAAGACTATTGTCGATCCTTGATGTAATGGAAGCAGCATGCCACCGGTTAATTCCATTGCGTGGGACAGCGGCAATAATGACAAGAAACGATCACTGGAGCCGATGTGGATGTCGATGTTGGCGGCAGCGATCACATTGGATACGATGTTGTTGTGAGACAATCTCACCATTTTTGGGTTCCCGGTGCTGCCAGAGGTATAGATGCGAACTGCTTCGTCGCCTAATTTCGCAGGCGAGTCACTCACATCCTCCGATCCATCCACTGCATCATCAAGTTCAATGACCTCGGTGTTGTTGAGGCCACGATCATTTCCATGGTAGAGGATCAGCTTTGGCGCAAGCGCCTGCGCCTGGGTTTCGAGTTCTTCATCGCTGTTCCCGATGTGCAACGGGGTGATCACTGCGCCCAACTTCCACGCCGCAAACGCGCTCGCTCCCCACTCCGGTCCATTGGCGGACAAGACACCAACTCGATCGCCGGCTTCAACCCCTAGTTTCCGCAGTCGGTTGGCAATGTTGACGGCATAACAATAAATCTGGCGATACGTATATTCCTCGCGCCGGCCTTTGCCCACCCGGCGCACCCAAGCCAAATGATTGGGGTGCCGCTGCAAGGCGTCATTGGCCAATGACCACAGATTCTCGGACATGTTCGGGAACTATCTTTATGTCTTAGCCAAAACTAACTAACGGTCCGGTTCGGCGGTGGAACATTGCATCATTCAATGTGCCAAACCCGCGGATAAGTTAGCGGCGTATGTTATCAAAAACCAGCAAACGTACTACCCCGCATCATGCATCAACGGATGCCAGAAAGTAGACAACGGAATCGGATGTAAGGAATTCGACAACCCGACAGATTGATATCTCGTGTTCAAACGCGCATCTTGGAGGGCCTAATGTTACCCAGTCAACCGACCCCGTTGTCACCATCCGGGTCATACGGTGCTACGCGGGCCGCGCAAAAATTAATGAGAAATAACGATTTTCCGGTTCGTAATGACGCTCGATCACCATGTCCGCCTCTTCAATTAGTTGCACCAAACCTTGCTCCGTGAATTTGCGGCTGATCTCCGTCAATATGCTTTCTTGCCGGTCGAATTCTACGGTGAGATCCAGGGTCCGGATGGGCACCTCCTGAGCCAGTTTCGAAATCAGATGCATCTCGATTCTCGACAACTCCGGATCATAGAACGCGTGGTGCTCGAAGGTCTGCAGATCAAAGACCGCATCCAATTCCCTATTTATGACGCGCAGCACATTCAAGTTAAATTGCGCCGTGATGCCGCGTTTATCGTTATAGGCCCGGTGTAAGGTCGCGTGGTCCTTGACGCGGTCCGCACCGAGGAGAAAGCGGTCGTCATCACCCATTTGCCGCCGTACTGTGGAGATCAATCCAACGGCCTCGTCGTGATCGAAGTTTCCAATCGTACCGCCTAAAAACACGAATAATTTGCTCGCTTGCTGTTCGCGAACGCGCTCGTGTTTCAGCCCCCCCTCATAGTCTGCCAACAAGGCATCGATGGTCAACGATGGGAACCGTTGCAACAACCGCTCGCCCGCATCGGCGAGCGCCTTTTCGGACACATCTATGGGTACATAGCGAAGCGATGGTTGCGCAGACAAAACAGCCCGCAATAAAAGTTCGGTTTTCTTCGATGACCCGCTTCCCAATTCCACGATTACCTCGGGTCCCGAAAGATCAACTACCTCATCGACCACATCTTCGAGCAGACCATGCTCGACACGGGTCGGATAATACTCCGGTGTTGCACAGATTTGCTCGAACAGATCCGAGCCGATCTCATCATAGAAATATTGCGGTGGAAGCATTTTTGGCGCCGCCGTTAAACCGGTACGGACGTCTTCCGCGAAATTAGATTCGGGCTTGCCTTCTGGCGGCTTGTGAATATTTACGCGTTCGTCGAAAGCGGATACGCGCATGGCGGGAGTTGAATTCATAGTTAGACACCGTCACCGTCTGATGTTCCGGGGCACGACGGATTTCCCCTGCTGATCTAAAAGTATCGTCATGATATCGAATTCGTTATTATGAAGGCGGAACACTAGTTCAGCAAATCTTTTGCGGATAAAGCACCCATGACATCGGCTCACAATAATCTTTCATCGATATCGATGCATGATATACAGCATGCGGTACAGAAAACCCTGGCGGAAGATATCGGTAGTGGTGACCTTACCGCGTCACTTATTGATGCAGGGCGCATGGTTAGCGCGACAGTGATCAGCCGGCAACACGCCGTAGTGTGCGGGACCGCATGGTTCGATCAAGTATTTCAACAGTTGGACGCGAAGGTAGTCGTGGATTGGGAGGTTGGCGACGGTGACAGCGTGGATGAAGATCAAGCACTCTGCCATTTAAATGGCAACGCGAAAGCGATGCTCACCGGAGAACGAACAGCACTCAACTGGCTGCAAACTCTGTCCGGCACCGCCACCGTGACACGCAGCTATGTCGACCGGATCGCCGGTACATCGGCAGTAATCTTGGATACCCGAAAGACTGTTCCGGGCCTGCGTCTGGCCCAGAAATACGCCGTTCGCTGCGGTGGGGGACACAACCATCGCGTCGGACTATACGATGGCATCTTGATCAAGGAGAACCATCTGCGCAGCAGCGACTCCATCAGCTCGGTATTGGCGCAAGCCCGGCAAGAGGCGCCCGAAGGAATTATTGTCGAGATCGAAGTAGACACGCTGGAGCAGCTCAAGCAAGTCTTGGATGCAGGGGCCGAACGTGTATTACTCGACAACTTCACTATCGAAGAACTGCATGAGGCGGTCTCCATAAATACGTGGCGGGCCAAGCTCGAAGCATCCGGCAATATTAATCTGGGAAACGTGCGCGAAGTTGCCGAAACCGGCGTCGACTACATCTCAATTGGCGCATTGACCAAACACGTGCGGGCCATAGATCTTTCTTTGGAGTTCGGGCAGATCTAACGAGTTCGTTCTCCCAGCCGTTGTTCGGTCTTCTCGGGCAACCTGAGTGGTTTAATATCGAAGAAATTCAACGGCAGACCGAGACCTTCACCGGATGTGTTTTTGTCATAATCAGGATTGCGGCGCACGCCCTGCTTAATACCCTGACCCGATTTTTCCAACGCAGTGATGATCATCTCATGAAAGTCTGGATCGTATGGCAACTCGTAAGCGCGCGGCAGCGCATTGTGCTCCCCGATCGGTTTGACCCAAACGTATATCGCACCCTTCTCATTGCTGCCCTTTCTCGGTTCAACGACATCCGCCGAGAGCATACGCATGTTGCCGGGCATATCTTGTGCGGTTGGCCAACCCCACAATTCATACAAGGCGAAGTAACTTATGACCACAGTTAACATTGTAGCGACAATTGCTCCGGCCTTGACCTGCCACGGCCAAGTGCTGTTGACGTTTAGACTTAACAGCAACAACGACAAGACCAGAACAAGCGTAACCAGGCCGATGATCGCTGCGATCATAAGAAGTACGGGGTCAGCACCTTTGGCGTGCGCCGGATATCCTTGATTTCACGACCGCTAGTCACGGTAAACCGAACCACCGTTTTTTCCACGTCCTGCGCCTCTAAGACAACCTTGTCTACGAACGTGAGTTTGAACTCCGGGTTGACGCGTTCAACCTTAACCGTGACCGGAACCGGTTCACCGCTGACTGATCGATAATAGTAGACATTGACGACATATTGACCGGTGATGGTGCCCCTTAGCGTGACGATCTCCTGATTAATCGGATACACCACCGTGCGGCCGTCGATCTCCACGGTGTCGTTGATCTCACCGCGGTCATCCCGGTCCAGATGCATCCATCCCGCATCCCGCTGCAAATAGGACACGATCTCACCGTGAGGATCCTCCACCCAAAGGTCCACATCATCCGCCCTGTCCTCGGGCCAGGTTGCGGTAATTATAAACTCCGCCTTTGGGTCCACCACCCCGGTTTTATTGACAGGATTAACCAGCATGATCGCCACTAGAAAAAGAAACGTAAACCCTAACAGGGCGTTGAAAAGAAGATCGGTGAATGGGTCGGTAAGATAACGGTAATTTTGCACGCCGCTAATTCCGCTGGATATCAATCCCATTGGCGAGCCGTGGCACCACATGAATTTCGGACACCTCGGTTATGCCGGCGACCAACTCATCGGCACCGCGATCAGCGATATGATATTGGATACCGGCGAGGACGCCGCCAATTAATCCACACAATGTCGTAAACAATGCGACGCGCATGCCGTCGCTCATTTTCGACAACATTGTCTGTATGGTGGAAATGTCGAGGTCCTCCACGGTCGGCACGGACTGCAGCATCAAAATGAACCCAATCACGGTGCCAAGAAGGCCGAGTTTAATCATCAAATCCGCGATTAGCCAACCAAGTTGTTGCGGCGATTTAATGCGCTTCGACATTGCATCCAATAATTGGCTTTGATCGTTTACAAATTGCTGAGGTTCTGCTGAGTTACTTAGGCGGCGCGCTAGATTCTGAATATGGTCAGTCATCGGCCCTTCCGGCAACACTGCTGAATAACCAAAGACTACTTCATTGCTTTTTACGCTGATCTGAGATTGTTGATCCCGGTCCATCAACCTCGAAATAGTATTGACACGGTTAATGTACTTTGACAATCGTAAGACCAACCAGCCTGCGTGTAATGACGACATTACAAACACACCGACAATCACAATGGACAACCTGCTGGCATCATTCTTGAACAAGATATGGAATAGCCCCTGATGCCAGGCCACCGTCAGACCGACGGCAACGGCGGTAACAAACAACAACCAGCGTAGCAATAATTGATGGGTAATGTACATCGTCGTTATCTAAGATCTATGCTCGATGCACAAATGCGCCCCTCACTGCGTAGAAACAATATTCAACACACCAACCTAGTTATGATGTCCTTGTTGTCCCAGCCCGAAAACGCGTATAGATACTAACACGAGGTCACTTGAGCCGACTGTCGCATGTACCAAACAACGTTGACCGATTCAAGGATCAATCCAGATCACGGACACCATGCGCCCGCAATCCCGACCACGGCGGTACGAGAAAAATCGGTCCGGCTGGCTGAACGTACACAGTGATTCATCGTAGTGACAGTTGTCAACCCCTGCGTAACGCAAACGCCGGCGTACCAAAGCGTACAGGTTCGCCATCCATTTATGCGCCTCCAGAGCTTTTGTGAAACAAGATTCGCAACCGGGGTGCCCGTCGTGCATTGCGTTCTTTACGTCTTCTCCGATTTCGAAAGCCCTTGGTCCAATGGCCGGTCCCAACCATGCGAGCACATCGGAACGTGTAATCTCAAAATGCTCGAGAGCTTTCTCGACTACGCCAGCCACTAAGCCGCGCCACCCGACGTGAACAATGCCAACCCTGTCCCCCAAGCGATCACACAGAAATACGGGAACACAATCAGCAGTCAACACAGCGCACACTATCCCGGGTCGATCAGCAAAGCTGCTATCGGCCCGCGCATTACGTGCTGTTGCTGTTGCGTTGACGACACGGTTTCCATGCACCTGCCTCAACCATAACGGTTCACTCGGCAAGTTACATAGGCTGATCAAGCGGCGGCGGTTTTCCACTACCCTGTGGTTATCGT
The DNA here is from genome assembly GCA_947259875.1 of uncultured Gammaproteobacteria bacterium. GTDB lineage: Bacteria > Pseudomonadota > Gammaproteobacteria > Arenicellales > JAANXG01 > CALZGZ01. The sequence goes on from CAMYNX010000153.1 coordinate 7,312, forward strand.
CACCGACGTGGTCGGCAAGGTTCAACTCCGCAAACTCTCCCACGCTGACACCTCCGGCCCGCGTGGTCGTAAACGCATGCACTCGATGCGGTGCCGTCCATTGTGCATCGATCACTTTCAGCCGATCTTTAGACATCGTTCAAACTACGAATAGTGCGCCGGATTCTGCGAATGATGGCAGACAAGACTGTGCGCGCGTCGCTGTGGCACGGGGGTACACCCGTATATTGCACCAACGATCCCGGATGATGGCAAACGGAATAGAGGCGGGGCGCCTTGGTGCAATATACGAGTTAACCGTGGTGCTGTCTGAAGTCTTCATCCAGGGCCTCGATAAGCCGTAACATGTCCGCCGGCGGCGGCTGTTTCCAATGCAAAGATTCACCGGTCACCGGGTGCTCCAATGCCAGCTCGTTGGCGTGCAGAGCTTGACGCCGAAATCCCTGCAATTCCTCGCGTAACCTGCTTGTAGTACGCGCCGGGATACGCAAGCGACCGCCGTAAACCGGGTCGCCCAACAATGGAAAACCCAAATATTTCATATGCACCCGAATCTGATGCGTGCGGCCGGTATCCAATTGCACACGTAAAAGTGTGTGTGCACGGAATCTTTGCGCAATTCGATAATGCGTGACCGCAGGTTTGCCGCGTTCGGTCACGGTCATGCGCCGCCGGTCGTGCCGATCCCGGCCGATGGGCTCGTCCACCGTGCCCCCGGAAATGACCACGCCACATACCAAAGCGAGATATCCTCGCTTCAGGCTGTGATTGGAGAGCTGCTCAATCAAACGGTTGCGAGCAACATTACTGCGCGCCACGACCAGTAAACCAGAGGTGTCTTTGTCCAGCCGGTGCACGATACCAGCCCGGGGCAACACTGCGAGCTTCGCATCGACGAAAAGCAACGCGTTCAACATCGTGCCATCTGCATTACCAGCGCCGGGATGAACCACCAAGCCGGCGGGTTTATTGATGACCATCAAATGCTGGTCCTGATATCGCAAGTCCAACTCGATGGGTTCAGGAAGCCAATCTTTTGCAGGCGCTTCGGGTACCGCAACCTCGACCTGTTCGCCGCCGATCACGCGGTCCCGTTGCCGGGGAACCTCATCGTCCAACAACACCAAACCGTCGCGCAGCCATTTTTGAATGGAACTTCGCGAATACTCCGGGCACAGCAACGCCAACGCCTTGTCGATACGCTTTCCAGCAAAATCATCAGGAATATAAATGCTTATCTGCTTTGCAACGGCGCTCAACGCTCCTTTCCCCTCCACACAAATCGGGTTATGCTCGGGCCTTCTTGTCGGAACTGCAAGTCATGTCTCATGAAGTGGTCTAGCGTATTGTTTCCAGTGTCCGTGGCAATGGCAGTTGCCAGCGGTTGTGCAAGCCTGAAACCAGAATC
>CAMYNX010000154.1 GCA_947259875.1 uncultured Gammaproteobacteria bacterium
TGCATAGTACTTTAATACTATGCATAATCAGCTCATGGCGACGGCGCCCCCCAAGCCGCTGTATCGGGACGATCCTTGTGAGTTCGACCTCGCCGAATACGACCTCCTCCAGTCGTCCGGCTGGAATCGCTCCCTTTCTGAGCCCACCATCCACGCCAATAACGACGCTGATGCGATCCACGAATTGGGGTTTCCGTGCACGCGTCACAAAAAGTGACGTTAACGAATGTGTTGGTATTCAACACCTTACGCGAGCACAACGCGAGGTTTCCTTTCCGAAACAACCACTTGCTGTGACTCGTCCAATTCATCAGCCAACGACCGCTTGTTGAGAAAGCAATCGATGCGTAGCGTCTTCAATGGGGAATTCGAACTCGCCGCGGAAATTGATGTGCCGATAATGCGTCGGCGCAATATGTCTTACAATTTCCGGCTCGATATTTAATCCCTTCCTTTTCCATCGATCGAGCACGCGCTGCATCTGATGGGTATTCCAGGCCATCACGAGATTGGTCAACAAAGTAAGCGAGCCAGAAATCGCGACCAGCTCTTCGCGGCGGCGCCCGCGCGCCACGCCGATACTACCAAAATGAATAACTCGTTGCAGAGTATGGAAAGATTCCCCGTGAGCCAGGGTACGCGACAATTCGCGGCGAAAAGGTGGACTGGTCAACACATCGCACAGGAATAGACTGCGTTCGAGTTGGCCGAGTGCGGTTCCTGCGCGGTGTACCGGGTCGCCGCGCGCCGCGGATCCGTAGCGCTGTAACACCATGTTGGCGGTGGTATAGCCTGTTTTCACGGACGCGGCAATCCGCACCTGGTCATCCCAATAATCATCCAACTGCGAGAGGCGGATATCGTCTCTAACAATCGAAGAAATCGCCGGAGGTATGGAAAACCCGACCGGGACGTGAAGCTTACGATCTCGTAAGTCTTTGAGCCGGGGACACAAGTCGAATCCCAACAACCGAGCAAGTCCCATCGCATAGTCGGTATAACCGTGGGTATCCACGGTCACGCGCTCGATGGGTCCCACGGCGGTTTGTCGGACCGCACCTTCGATGGCGGCACCGGCTTGGCGGGTACCGAGAACGATTGGCTGATCGTAGATTACTCCCCATTGATCGAGCAGATGTTGGTAAATCCCGACCCCGTACGTGCGCCGTCGCGGATCGACTCTGGCATTCCACAGCTGGCGAGAGGCATCGAGACTCATGCCGTCCGACGACGCGTTTTCACCACTTCCCCAGTGTTGAACCACCGTATGTCGGCGCATAAAACCCACCACGAGATCGTTGGCCTCTCGCAGTAGATTCTCACGCTCCAGCTGGTGCATGGCCTCGGCGATGGCCGACTCGGAAATCTCCGGCATCATCATCGATACCGATGCAGCGTTCATGTCGGTGCCATGTGCCAGAACAGCCCCGTACAGGGTCAGCAGCTCTCGCCGATCGCGGGGCGGGCGACCGAGCAATTTCCAACTGAAGCGCACTTCACGATCAATATCGACAATAATCACGGGCAACTGGACGGGACCGATTGCGTCAAACAACCGTTTGCGAGCGAGCGTCACCGCTTGGTCTTCGTCCTGCCCGACCAGCCGGTCGAGATGCACGCCTTGGTGGTCAATCGTGATTTCCCGATGTGCGACCGCTTCGGTGACGCTGGCGATTCCGGCTTTGAGCAACGCCAATCGCGGTTTCAAGTAAGCGGTGACCGAACGCGGAATACCGAGCGCGCGGTAGTGCTGTTGTCGCTCCGACTTCCATTGAGTCTCATCGATGAACATCGCGTTACGGCTCAAGAAACTCAAGCTGTGCGGGGCCCACATCGAGCCATTGCGCAGCGCCCTTTGGACTGCCAGCAAAACCACGCAGTCAAAGGCATGGAGCGCACGCTTGCGGTCCGCACCGGCGAGTAAGGGTTTCCAACTTCGGGGGGCTTCCAAGTCCAAGTCATCGGGTAGCTTCCGAGTTCTTTGGGTATGCAAGTCGATCCATTGGTGGAGCTGGCGGTTTATGGTGGAATCGGTTCGGGTGATCGTGCGCGGCGCCAAGATCTGCTCTAACAGGCGACGGACTCTTATACGATCATCCGCGAGTGCCTCCCGAACGCGCTGGGCCCGAGAGCGATAACCCAAGTTGGGTACCGGCATATGTTCGAGGAAGTATTGTCGAAACGCGGTATCGCTCAGTTGCTTGTCCGTGGCCATCTCATGAAGATGCGATAATCCGGCTCGGATAGCCGCCAGCTCGTCGTATTCGCCTTCTCGGGCACGACGTTGTGCGTGGCGACGGAGGTCCGTCACACGCAAATCGCATAAAGACAATATGAGATCGGTCGTTTCCAGTAGTGCAACGCGAAGAAAACAAGCGAGCTCCAGGGTTCGCTGCGGTTCACTCAATGTACGTAACCGTGCGGGCCGCCGACGCCGGCAGCGTTGGGCGTAGTATTGTTGGGTTTGCAGTCCGAGTCCGTTAGGCCAATAAGCGTCTAATCAAAGGCATCTTCTATCGTGGTGTAGGACCGTCGACTGGGGGCGCGTTGTAGCCACTCAAGACGCGTGGCGCAATCGCTGGTTGGCTCATAGAGCTCGGCCCACCAAAGTTTGCGGTAACCGAGTGGAATCGCCTCGTTCACTTCCTCAGCGAGTTGCTGCTCGGCCTCGCGAACTAGCCGGCCAGCGAGTTCTTTAATACGTCGCTCGGCCGGAATGAGAATTCGGTGTTCATACAGCCATTTCTTAATGGACAATGACAGCTCAGGTAGCACTATTGTTTGTCTGGCTCGGTCTCGGAACAACCGAACGACAACACGCTGTCGGTGATCGGTGAACGGGCGCATTCGCAGCACATTCATCGCCCACCGTTGGTGTTCAAATAGCGTGCGCTGGCGGCGCCGATACAATGCGCGCAGCGTGACAAGTTCGACTTGGGGAATGTTCAAGGATCGCGTCACCGTCCCCAGCACGGGTAATGGCACTCGATCGACGGCGTCCAAGGTCGCGCCGGTCATCTTTATGAATCCCAGGTGCAGGGCGGCAGCGAGTCGCAGATCGCTTCCCCGACGAGATTGGATCGCGGCACGTTCACCTTCGTCAAAATAAAAAAAGGCGCGCACCTCGTACTCGGTCAACCCCCGTGGAAACTCTTTCAGACCAAGGTATGGCTGCTGCCAGGAAGGAGGAGTATGCATCGATCGTTCCGTCGTACAGTGAGAGGAACGACCCAGCCTACCAGTCAGACGGCGCTAATAACGATTCACAGGAACCTTTTGTTGTCTTGGTTCAGCGTGAAATGGAGTTTCCCGGTTTCAATTTAAGCAACAATTTCATGCTGACAACCTGTGCGCTTGTCGACGCTCGGCGCGCGTTTCCCGTGCTGCTGCCAGCTTGCAGTCGCGCTCCGCAAAGATCTCCGCGGCTCTGCCGGCGAGCTTGTCCGCCGGTGTGATATAGCCGATCGCGCTGTGCAAACGGCGATGATTGTACTCGTACACATAATCGGCCACCAAGCGCTTCGCATCCTCGAGATCCAGCGGCGTCTTCGGACGAATGCATTCGCTTTTCAGGCTCTTGTGCCACCGTTCCAGTTTTCCGTTGCTCTGCGGATAGTACGGCGAGGTGCGCACGTGATCCATGCCCTTGACCTTAATGAAAGCCTTGAAGTCGTTGGCGATGAACTGCGGCCCGTTGTCGGAGATGATGCGCGGCCGATGTCCGGGAAAGCCTTCCAGGGCACGCTGCACAATAATCTCCACGTCCCGTTCGGTCATCTGCTCACGTATCTCATGATGGACAAGGTACCGGCTGTAGCCGTCCAAAACGCTGCACAGGTAGTAGAAAGTCCCTGAGATATTCAGATACGACACATCGATGTGCCAGTGCGCATGGGGTTGCAGCGGCTGGACAAAACCGTTGCCCTTGCGCGTTTTCTTGCGCTCCCAACGGCGCAATACACCCGCTTGGCTCAATACCCGATAGACCGAACTGGGGCTGACTGCCACGATATCCTCATCCATCATCATGTAGGTCACCCGCCGGTAACCATCGTCGGGATGGCCCAGATAGTAGTCCACGATCGAGCGCTTCTCCCAGCCCTCCAGCCAATGATCGCGGGGGATCCAAGCGTTGTGCTCATTGACCTTGCCGTAGCGGCGCCTCCAATCGTAAAACTTGCTCGCACCAATCCCAATCCACGCCACCAATTGCCAGGCCGGCAATTCCGTCTGGCGCGACCGATCTCGCACAAAATCCACAATGCGGTCGCGCAGATCCGGTTGCACCCAAACACCGCTCAGAGCCCCCCACGTCTTTTTTTTTCGGCAATGAGTTCCTCCATGATCTCCGCTATCACCGAATCCTTCTTCTTCAGCTTGCTTTCGAGTTCAGCCTGGCGGCGTAGTTCGGCCTGTGCGGTGCGCTTATCCGTGCGCTCGAACGCCGCAGCGCCATTCTCAAAAAACTCCTTCTGCCACCGGTAGAACTGCGTCGGATTCAGCCCGTGGGCGTCGCACACCTCCGACACCGGATGGCCTTCTAACAAGTGTCTTTTCAGAATCGCCACTTTCTCTTGGGCCCTGAACTTTCGTCGGGTTTGTCTGGTCATCGTTTCCTCCAGGAGCTATTACTAACTCAGTTCGAGGAAAACTCCAATTCCGACTGAAGCAAGACATTGTTTCTAAACAAAAAGATTGCAAGCATCACTGGCAACTTATTGAAAGACAATGACTTCCTTAACGTCACTTTTTGTGGCCTGTGCACGGAAACCCCAACTAGTGATCGTTTCGTCCGTTACATGAGACAAAGTTTCGACGGTGTCGTCTTTTGTTTTGAACAAACCGTAATCATAAGACATACGATGATTACCTAAAGGTAGATGGGGTCAGTACCTTTAACCGTCACGACATATGCTCGTTGATGCTGGCAGCACGGCCGCATGTTAGCTAGATGCACGCCTTCACACATGGTTTTCGGCGTACCGTTTCTGCATGTAAAGGATCTTTAAGGTCTGCATATCGAATACGGAAAAGTCAGTGATTATTGCGATTCTTACCACGACGGATGATTGATCACTGTTGTGTGAACCCATGACTTTAAACAGACCAGCCTTCTTTCCTCGGATTGACACAGCTTCTAGATCGATTTCGAATCGTCCATTAAAGGCTCTGCTTGACCCGTATGTCTGATCCCTACCTTCCCAAACGATTTCCGGAAACGATTGAGCAATTGTTTTCCTTAGTTGCTTCCAGTCTTGATATTCTCCAATTGTCTCATCATCCCACCCATCACTCGCAGCAAGGGATTCCACTGGTTTAGTTAGTTTTGCGAAGAGGTAGTCATAACTCATCGTACCGAACCTAACGTCGCAATTAACAGGCGCGCTCGCCTTTAGCGCGTCTTAGTGGAATTGCCTCGTTATGTAGTTTTCTTAATTGAGGCAAGTATTGTTTTAACATCTTGAAATGCTAGCTCCTGTCTTTCTGGTAACAAAAGAAAATTTACGTGAAACGTCCAGGTTCCGTACGCTAGGAACCCAACGCTCTTCTTCCTATTTTGCTCATCTAGCCCTTTAGATTCGTAAAAATAACCTACTACCGAGCCAACTTTAAGTCGAAAGAGCTGCGGTGGAATGCGTAGGAGCATTCGAAACATTCTAAATAACCAAATCAAAGGAGTCTCAGCATGGTCCATATACGCCAGGAGACGAGCCTCCAAGTACACCCTTCGTTCATGTCTGTCTTTGATTTTTTTCGCATACCCCCAGGGCTCAAGTTCTCGAGAACCTTGACAGGCCTTAACGTCCTTAGACAACCAGACACGAATTTCTGAATTGTGCGGTCCGGAAAAGTGAGTCGGATAACCTCTAATAGATTCATCCTTCTCCACGTACCAATTATCCGGATACAGCGCCTCCCAATAGCTATCGCCGAAACACACGTCGCTCCTATATTTCTTCATAGCCCGGATCTGTCCACAGCAGTTGGGGGAAGTCCAATTAACGATAAAAAGTGTCTACGAAAGCCTGGGAATTCCACTTCACCCGCAAGAGGTTTATCACTGTTCCACTCAAAATCTTCCATACGTTTTCTGGCTATACGGCTAGATAAAAGAAATGCTGCGTCTCGTAGTCAGTCTAGCAAATACGGACCAAACTATCGGGGCCCGTTGCGTTAGAACGCGAGACGAATGTCGGCTTTGTGGTGATCTTGTATTCGGCCGCTTTGGGTCGGAAGCACCTATTCCTTGTGAGCTTGCGAGGGTAGATCCTGTTGCGCTGCAAGGAAGATCACTCTCGGGCCATATGGAGCCAATCGAGATTTAGAAAAGCCATTTATATCAACGGTTGAATTGAGCGGCGCTCGCTTTTCGCTCGTCCGGCGCCGACGGAGCGTACTCGAATTAACTGTTAGGCGCCGCTCTGCGACAATAGATCCGGCGCGTTGCGAGATCCTCAAAGATACCATCGGATGTGAAGTGGTATAAACTTCTTAGTTTCTCATCTTCTTAACTTAACGCGCTCATTATCTCTTGATGGTGGAGATACGAAAATCTAGAAGCGCCGATCCAATATATGGATGCTACGCCGTTTTTTACTCACTATCGTGCGTAGGCGTTTCTATCCCTTTGATTCGAGACCGTCAGTGCCGTTCTCGCGTGGTCGCCGCCGTCGCCGGGTGTTGTTAGCGATTCCGTAGCGTTCAAGCTTGTAATGCAGGGTGTTCGGGCGCAACCCCAGCAGTCTTGCCGCCTTGGATTTGTTACCGCCGCAACGACGCAAGGTGTGCCGGATGATCTGCGATTCGAATTCGCTCACCATCTCGTCCAGTGATCGATCATTCACGGCCATATCCAGCTCGGCGACAGTTTGAGAAGCGTCCCGTTGGCTCCTCTCCTGTCCTTTTTTGGATAGATGCTCGAAAGTCGCACATTGCAGCATATCGACGGTCAACAAGGCCTCGGATGCAGCAATCGTCTTCAGATCGTCATCGTCGCACGTTATCGGCACGGGTGAGTGAAGATTGAACTGGAGCACAAAATAATGAGCCAGCAGCGGAATGTCCGTCATACGGTCGGCGAGTGTTGGCATGATCGCGGAGAAACCACGCACTACTCTTTCCAATTCGCGTGGCAATAAATCCAAATCTTTGCTCGGATAGCCAAGGATGAATCGTACATTGGTACTTTTGTGTGCCTGAACGAGTTGAATCAACGTGTTGGTTGCTTCAGACGTGGGATCAATGTCTGGCACGGCAATCGTGCTGTGATGATTCGGTTCAAGATCAAAGTGCTTTAGATTCATCGGGTCTAGACCGATTACTTGGCCTTCGCGATTGCTATGGCTGTGCAAGTAATGGGCCGATTCTATGAACTGTTCGCGATCATTTTCGTAGCAAATTAAAACCGGTTCGGCAAAACGCGAGAGAAATTGAAGACGCCGCATGTAGGAATTGAATGCGGGACTCCCACCGATCAACGGGGCGTCACGGTTTCGCAGAAAATAACTGTGTTTACGTACGTGAGTCAGTGCGCGAATACGTTGCACCAGTATCGCTGGAGATACGTCATCATCGATGATGTCAATCAGTCCACCACTAAGAGTAGTGTTGTGTTGGTTTGCAAATTCCCTGGCATAACTTCCAGACAGGATAACCGCGGTCGATGCCTTCCAGTTGCCGAGAATCGCAGCGAGCCCCGGTTGCTCCTTATCCAAGCTGCAGATGAGTGTCTCCGGCTGCCCGGCACGTTGAAATGCCTTCGACGATAAACCAACATAGTTCTTCACATCACGAAAGTGATCACGCAAGCGACGGGCTAAGTCTTTATCTCTTCCGAGCAAGGTTATCGATACCGGCAGGCTGCTGTCCGAGATACGGGCTGCGTGTGCGATATCCGCGACTGCACCTTTATTCTTTTCAGGTAGCACTTTTTCCGTGAGCGCAACATGGGACTGTTGCATTGTTTTTAAGCTTGACTTGAGGGCATTATTCTCATTCCGCAACATTTCATTTTCTTCACTGACGGCGCGCAACTTGGAACGCAGAACCACGAACTTATCCAGAAACACTTCGGAAGCCTTTTGAAACAAGTTATCGACCACTCGAAAGTCCAAATCGGAATAGAAGTTTTTCTCAAACGCCTCCCCGAGCAGCAACCAGCCGGACAAATCCTCGCTATGCGGATTAAACGGTACCACTGCAGAAATTCCACAAGATCTCATCTCTGTATGCATCTGTGGTTTGGTTGTCGCGATTTCGCGTGCTACCGTCATCTGGTGCATGTTCCGCAGGGTCTGCCGGCCAATATTTGTCATATTCTGCGCGGTGCTTCCCACGGTTACTGGAGTAAAGGAGTTCACTAGTGACACCGAGCACTGAAGGGTGTCGGATAGTCTATTGACTAACTGTTCAACCGTGGAGAACTCCGTGAGGTGTGAAACAAGTTCGTGGATATGCGCATGGAGCTTTGTTTTCCTGCGGCGAACCTTAGACCATGGAATGTAGAAACAAATATCGAAGATCCTGTAATGGTGCGTTGCGTAGGCGGCGACTGCCAAAAAGAAGGTAATTCCCATGGGGAGAATCACTGACGCATTTAACCACTTAACACCAACGTGGAGCAGTGCCAATACCACGACCACAATAACGATTATGGGAAGCACCGCCGTCAACATCAGTGCATTTCGTGTACGTTGAAGGGGCGTTGACTGAAAGAGTGTCCCGTATAAAAAGAACACCAGAGCCAGTCCGCACGAGCTAAATATAAAGATCTCCAGCAGCCCGAACAGCGGACCAGGAATACGGGTAGCCGTGTACACAATGGGTTCGGCACCTTGGATCACCCAGTCCCCCGATGCCACCAACACAACCAATGTGCCTGTATACAGATACCAGAGCCTGTAAAACCAGCGGGCAACCTTCGATGACGGGTGCTTCCACGACAGGGCCATGGACAAGTGTACTAGCAAGGCCGCTGCGGCAATGCTCGCGATGTAATACGTCCTGACCTGTAACTCTGGTATTACACCGCTGGCAAGCACGTAGAAGTGAGCGACCTCGGCTATGTTCTGGATCGATAACGCGAACAGAAAAAATAAAAAAAGCCGGGTGTTGTAATCGTGAGTTTTTGAATTCCTCGCATACCAGTAGATCCCCACCTTGATCAGCAATGCAATCATGGCAGGCGCCGATGCCAGAAGTGGGGACACTACTGTTGCGTGAGACGTTAATTCCATACCTGCTTAGCAGGAAATAGCAACCATCAAATTTGAAACACCCCGTATTTTGAGAGGTAGTTTAGATCATTGGCGTTGTCCTGCAAAGGTTAGTGAAGATTACAGATAACCCACGTGTTATTGCCTCAGGCGGCGTCCTGCCACAGCAGGCCGCTTTGACTCACTGACAAACCGCTGCCGGCGCCGGCGATGAATATCTTTTCGCCTTCGGCAATGTCATTTTGTTCCGCCAGCAGGCGTAAATTGACAGGGATGGTGGCCGACGTGATGTTGCCTAATCGAGACACGGTGTCAGTCATTCGTTCCTGAGGAACGCCGGAGTATTTCGAATGCAGCGCGAACACCTTACGTCCAACTTGGTGATGGACGAATTTCTTTATCTCTTCGGGCTGCCATCTCAGCCGGTCCATGAACGCCGGATACATATCCGCATGCAGTTGAATGTGTTCTTTGACGATGTTGACCATATCCATATGTCCGGGGGGTTGATCTTCCCGCTCCGAGAACACGCACAACTGGTTGAATTGACCTTGGGATGTGAACATCAATCCAGCGAATCCCCCCTGTGGATCGGTCTTTGGCCCCACAATCATGGCTGCACCCGCGTCGCCCACCGTGAGCCCCCCCACCAGTCGGTTGAATTCCGCTCGATCGTGGCATTTCTTCAACTCCTCCAGAGCAGTGCGCCCGACACGCCAGTTCTCTTCGCCGGTAACAATGAGCCCATAACGCGCCTGTCCGGAGGCAATGAATGCGTCCATCACGTGGATGGCGTTCATGAATCCGTGACAGGCGTTGGTGATGTCGAAGCACACACCACGCTTCGCGCCGACGGCGTCTTGCACGAGGTGGGCCGTGGCGGGCTCCACGTAGTCCCGGTTCATGCCGGCGTAAATGACCGCGTCGATCTGTGACGGTGAGATACCACTGCGCTCGATCGCATCTTTTGCGGCCCGCGTCGCCATTTCGGACGGCATCATGCCAACCGGAGCGATGCGCCGTTCACGAATGCCGGTGGCGCGCTCGAGCCAGTTGCGAGATACGCCAAAGCGTTCTGTTGAGTTGATCTCATCCATGAGTTCCGCGGACGTGACCCGATTGTCGGGCAGATAGATTCCGATACCAAGAATGCGTGAATGACCAATAGAAAACATGACTATACCTCCTAAGAATGTCGCCCCGGATCGCTCCCGGTGCGGTTAGGTTTGTGGAAGCACACGGCCACGAACTCAGCCGCGCTAAGTGCCCAAGGAGGTATAGTTCAAGAAATTGACAAGCTTTGATAGCCGGTGGTTATTTGTTTGTAGAACAAATGGTTAGAGAAACGTGATCACTACCGGGAGCGGAGGTTGAGCTGAGAGTAAATGACGCGGAGGGCCTTTTCAGTTTAGTGAAAACATTAAGGGTCTCACGATCTTTTATTGGTCTGTCTGTCGCGGTTTCGTGATCTTTGCACTACCGTCCATGTTCCGATTCAGCACTAGAATGCGATCAAGATTCCACTTCTTCTCCGTGCCACCTCAGGCATTGTTGAAGTGCCTTTTTGCCGTCTGTGTGTTTATTAGTCACTTAAGCCATCTTCGCCGCTGGAAATGACCCATTGCTTTTCCCGAGTGACAACATCTGTGCGCGACGATTGGACCTGACACTGCTTCAGCGGCAGATTACCAAGATCCTCAACGTGACAGAGGAAATCCTCAACCGTTGGGAATCGCGTAAGACAGAGCCGCTTGTGTGATATATCCCGATAATCACGGCATTTCTCACCCACTTCTCCTATCAGCGGGTAGACACCTTGCAAGAGCGACTTCGACTACACCGAATCCATCGAGGCCTTTTACATCGG
>CAMYNX010000155.1 GCA_947259875.1 uncultured Gammaproteobacteria bacterium
AGACGTCCCCATTGCATTTCTATTCTTATTTGTGCCTTTATTGATGATCATCATCATGATACCGACATCTATAGGCGGCATCGGACTACGTGAGGGTTCCGCTGTTGCCATCTTCGCACTCGTCGGCCTTTCTAGTACTGATGGGTTTGTGTTGGCCTTCACGAGCTCAGTGTTAACGACGTTGATATCGCTATTCGGCGGTTTTGGGTACCTGTTTCTGCCACAAAAAGACGAACCCAAGTCGGTGAGCGATTAACGATCAGGAAACCGATTCGTCATACCTCACAAGGATGAATATAACCATGCGCACAAAGACAAGTACCGACACATTGTACCCTGGGAACGAGAAAGTAGTTATGGCGCCAACCGCTGTCGGCACGCAGACGATCCGTAGCTCAGGAACCGTAACACAGTAGCTCGATATGAAGGTGGGAAGGTTAGTCATAACAGGTGCGGACGGCTTTATAGGACGCCGCTTCATTGAACTCTATGGTTCCGATTTCGAACAGGCGACGGCTCTCGTTCGATCGCGGCCGCATCCAATCCGTGCATTGCCCGGCGTCGATTACCATGTGTGCGACATCGCTAACCCCACCTCATTGTCATCCGCCGTGGAACAATGCGACGCGGTAATTCACTTTGCATATGATTTCGCGAATCCATTACGGAACCTGGATGCGGTGAGGCATCTGTTGGCGGTGTGCCGCGATGCGGGGGCGCGGCGCTTCATTCACCTGAGCACAATCGCGGTTTACGACCAAACCGCCAAGGGCCAGTTGACCGAAACATCGGCACCGGCCAAGTATCGTGACCCTTACGCTCACACCAAGCTGCGGATCGAAAAGGAGTTATCAAGTCGGGCCGGATCAGCTGGGCTAGAGATTCTGATCTTACAGCCCACCATTGTCTTCGGCTGGGGGGGCAGCTGGACTCGCACGGTGCTGGAGGGATGCAAAAGCGAACGGGTTGTGCTCCCACGCGGCGGTAGCGGTGTGTGTAACTACGTCTACGTCGATGATGTCTGTCAGGCTGTTTCCAAGGCGCTCACTCTCGGGCCTTGGCCTGTCGCCAACCGCTTCCAGCCTCGGCGCTACATCATATCGGGTCCAAACACCGCGTCCTGGCAGGACTTTTATCGGGAACACTGTTCGTTGGTCGGTGGACCCGGCGGTGTCGATCTAGCAGCCACGTCATCCGGCCGTCGTTTCGATGACAATGTTGTGAAAAATTTACTGATGAACGGCGTGTTTAGGATGCCCTTGGCAGTGGGCCTCACTGCGGTCATCGGGCTGTTGCGGAGATTGCGGCCAAAAGGCGGTGGATATCACCGGGCACTGGAGGAGGCGAGTTTGTTGTCGCGGTTGCGTGGCGGGTCAACGGGCGTTCAGGCGTTCAGCGGAATGCCGCGTCTGTACATGAGCAGCGATTACACAGCGGTGCCCAGGCGTGCCGAGGCGGAGCTTGGTTATCGGCCCGAATACGATCTCGAGCGCGGGGTCCGTGATGTGGGCGAGAAGTTGCACGCGATCCTGGAGGCGAACGCGACGACTACCGTGCACCAATACGCCGAGCCTGTTGTTGATCTCGACGAGCACAGCCTCACGGAGCCCCTGGTTGGCGACGTTTGCGTAATCGGTACCGGCATCGGTGGTGGGAGTTTTGTTTCGAGCTACCTAAGATCTGGGGGCGGACTCGTAATCATTGAAGCGGGCAGCGAGCAGGACAGCGATGCTGTGGATCTCAGATCTACCGGGAGAGACTTCGGTTTGGCGGCATATCGAGACATCTCGATCGGCGGAACGAGCAAGACATGGCGGGGAGTTTGCGCACCTATGGACACCATCGATTTCTCCCACCGAGAATGGGTAACCGAAAGTGGTTGGCCGATCGGCTATCGGGATCTTCAGTCATACTATCAGCGCGCGAGCGAGCTGTTGAATCTGCCGGCATACGATTACTTTGAAGATCAGGAACGAATTGACGACGCCCGCATTCATGCTGAGGACTTCGATTTCGATCGGAAAATCTTTACCAATAAGTATTTCCTTCAGACCCGACCGCCAAAGTTTTTCCATGATGATATTTTCGCTTGGCTCCCGCGGCGATCGGATGCAGTTTTAGTCCACAACGCAATCGCACTCGAGTTAATAATGAATCGCGAAGGAACGCTCGTCGAAAAACTCTTGGTCAAAAACAACAAAGGCGAAACCCTTTTCGTCCAAGCGAGGAAATTCATTGTCTGCGCCGGTGCGCTCGAGACGCCGCGTCTTCTGCTGAATTCACGTGACACGTACGAAGCGGGACTAGGCAATGCCTACGGCCATGTCGGCTGCTATTTAATGGATCATCCAATGACGAGTGTCAGTCAGATCCGATTGCGTAAACCGCGCCGGGCGTCGCTGTATCAATCGGTAAATCTCACACTATCCCAGCACATCAAGGCTGGCGTTGTCATGAACGGTGAGATGCAGAAGGCTCATCAACTGCCGAATCACTGTGTTTATTTACTTCCGTCCTTGAGCCGGGGTCTGGATGATCAGTATGAAAAGCTGCGAAGGACGTTGATCTTGAGCAGAAGCAAGAGACTATCGCTAGCTGATGTTGTGAAACTGATTTCGAATCCCAATACCATTCATTGGGGCCTTTCCTATCTTTTTCCCATCGACGCGTATTACCGGTATGCGGATCTTTACTTTATTTCGGAACAAACACCGACACAATCGAGCAGGGTGAGCTTGGCAACAGAACGTGATCGCTTCGGATACCCCATCGCCAATGTAAATTGGGTGATAAGCGAAGATGATTTAGCGTCAGTTTCGAAGTTCAACTCTCTGTTGCTGAACTCGTTCCCATCGTCTTCCTATGAAGTAACGGACGAGAAGGGTGACGATCAGATAAGTGAAACTATGTACGCGGCGGCCCACTTCATGGGAACCGCGCGAATGTCGGCAGGAATTGAGAGCGGTGTGGTCGATTCTAACTTGAAAGTGTGGGGCGTCGAGAACCTGTACGTTTGCGATGGATCGGTGATTCCAGTTGCAGGAAATGCGAACCCCTCGTTAACCATCGCGGCACTGGCGATCCGTCTAGCTGATCATCTCGCTGGCGTACACTGATACAACGCTGCAGCCGGTGGCGGTACTCATAGGATCACGGAGATCTACATCCGGTGGTGTGCCGGCACCGACAAGCGCTCCGGCACATCGTCGTTGCGAATTCCGGGAATTTCAAACAGGCTGACCATAATCAAAGCCACCGCGGCAAGGAGCAACGGAGCATGCTCAGGCAAGCGGACACGACTAACGCCCAGCACTACGATGATGATCAGCCCCAGCGCGAGCTGGGCGCCTGCAAACCACAGCATACCGGGTTCTTCATATTGCATCGCGACCCGGGTCGTGCCCGCCGGGACGGCAATGCTCATAAAGGTGAAGTTGGCCGGTTCCAACTCCAGCGGCTGACCCACCTCGTTGGAGGCGCTCCATCCAGCTGCATAATTGTAGGGAACGACCACCCGGGTCGGTCGGCCCGCAGCAACGGTAAAGGAAAGGTTGTTGAGATTCACCGCCAGCTCGCTAATTTGACACTTGGACGTAAGTTCCCGGCTGCCGGGGCCTTTCCCCACTCTGGCCACCGGGCGATCGTAGCGCCCCGCCACAGTGGCAAAACTGCGCAGCAGGGCTTCATCATTATCGAACACCACTTCATCGCTGGCGCAGTAGGCCCTCGCTAGCGGATCTTTGAACTGATAGAGGCTGTAACCATGCCCGGAATCCACCAAGCGAACACCAGGGTGATCGAGTTCACGATCGCTGATCAGGTATTTCACGTTCATCGTGCGCAACACATCCAGATTGCCGCGGAACAAAAACAGCATGCCGTTTACGGTGATGTGATAGTCCCCATAAGCGAGTTTAATGAATTTTAAATAACGCAGCGGAGCGACCGTGGAGTACCCTCCCACTTCCGGGATTCCGTAATACTGCAATGTGTTCGGTGGATAGAACTGCTGGCGGGCAAGAACCGCCACCCGGAACGGTTCATGATCACTGCTGAGCCTCGTTAAGGTCTTCGTCAACGGAAAATTACGCTCGTCCGACATACGGGGATTGAACCCGACGGTGGCAGCGTAAAGATCGACGGTCACGACCACCAGCAACACTAGTGCTATGTGTTTGCTAAAACCGGCGCGCCACATTACTGCGATCAGCAAGGCAACCACGGAGATAACCGACCACGGATAGACCAGACGGCTCAAGTGCAGGCCAGGGTCGATGACCTTCACTACGAACGGTACGCAGACGAAAGCGGCAATGGCCAGCCACAGCCACGCTGTCTTGCCGCGTGTGGCCGACTCCGAAACGAATTGCAGCCCGACCGCCGCGAGCGCACACGCAGCCATCAGGATAAGGGTCACGAAACGGCCGTAGGATCCGAGCCCTGCGAGAGGGATTACATTGAAAAGGCGCAGCAACAATGGATCCGCATGGACCATGCCAAACGCGAACAACAGGATGCCGAGCAGCGCCACCAGGAGCGGCCGGCGGTGCCGGTCCGCGAACGTCAACAAGGACAGCGGCAACAGCACCAGAGACAGGACGCCGAAGTAGGCGCTGCCGCCGACGATGTTGCCGAACGCCTGGCGACCCCAGTATTCTTCACCCCATAGCCCGCCGAGGTAGTTAGGCGCGTAGAGCCGCTTGAAGTCGCCGATGCTCGGCAGCACATGCTTCAGGGTTTCGCCCAGCGTATCAAGGCCAAACGTGATGGGTTTCAGGCCGGCCCGGCCAGTCTGCACGGAGCGCATACCATCGGCGATAAAGTCGGCGTCCACAAGAACCTTGGGCACAAGAACGAGTCCTGCCGCAACGAAGCATAGATGTACGACGGCCCAGGTCTGCAGCCTTTGCCGCCAGCCCCTGTTCGTATCGACCAAAAGGTAGAGGGTATTAAACAACCCCACTGCGACGTAGGTGTATAAGACGATCTGGGTATAGCCGCTGGTATAGAAAAACACATTGACGACGATAAGGCCCAGCACCCGTTCGCGGGACAAGCCGTGGCGCACAATCGCGTAATCCAAGTAGAAAAGTAGCGGCATCCAGAGCTGCGTAGCAAGGTGCTGAGGGAACTGCAGCCAGACTATCTGATGCAGATTGAACGCCCAGAGGACGCCCCCGAGGCAGGCCGGAATGGTGTCCAGACCAACCCGGGCCAGAAACAGATACATGAAGAACCCGGCCAACGTCAGCCTCAACCAGGCTGTCCAGTCCAACGCCTCATCCAGTGACATGAAAAACTGAAACGGGCTGGTGATCAGCGCACCGATACCCTGCGCCTGATCGGCAACACCGGAGAATATGTAAGGGTTATAGTTGATTCGATGGCCCTGCCGGGACGCGCCCCACTTCAGGCGGCGCTCCGGATAGTGAGCCTGCGGCGAGTCCGACAAGATAATCTCCTGCACACCCTGGTACTGGAACTCGGCGGACCAGTTCGGGAGCCGCATGATGATATCGAATGCCGAGAGGTCCTTGTCTGTCACCAGCACATCGGCCAACCAAGCGAAGGCAAGAAGCGGGAACAGCATCAACGCCCATTTGTGGTGCCGGACGAAAATGGAGAGCTGATAACCCACCGGCACTATTTCGCGACTGGTCCGCGCGCGCGGCATCCCGGACTGTTCACAATGGCGATGATCATCGGATCGGAACGAGGTTGCTCGTGCGGAGCGCGAATGGCATTCCAACACTAGTTGATGAACACTTCATCAGCGGCGATTGATCGACTTCTTTCATTAGCAGTGAGCTGACAAAACTAGATGCGTTGTTCCTGGACCACTGTTTGCTACCAACTGCCCTTGACGATCAATCCGCGCCCGTGCACGTTGTCAGCAGCTCTGTTCTGTTTAGCGACAAAGCTCTTCGTTTTTCACTGGTAGCCGAACACATCGAGCGCTTCAGCGAAAGCCTGGTCGCAACTCTTGCGGAACGCTCTTGGCAGATCCTGCTGCCAGCGGCCAATAGAACTTGTTACCGAAGCGCTAGTGCGATGTACGTCACGATCAACTGCCCGAGCTTCTGTTAGGATTTGTTCCACGAGCGCTACATCTCCGGCAATGCCGACGTATTCCAGCGCCGCAGAAACGGTAGCTACTGGATCTTCCATAAGGTCCTCGTACTTCATGATACACACGTCATCGCCGCGGCTACGCACACTGCTGACCAGCCCCATCACCCGCTCCCGGGTGACGTCCAAAAATTCCTGCTGGGTGCGTGCGCCGTCCATGCCGAAATCCTCAGTCCCCCGCCGCCGGTTGAACGCGAGAGTGGAACAGAACATATCACGGAAGTCACGGATAAGTATGACCTCCTTTGCCTCGGGATAGAGTTCCCCCAACAATCGTGGAGTGTGGCCCGCGCCGTGTTTTTCGGCATAGAAGCGGGGGATGGGTTGCTCCGGCCGTTGCCCGAGGGAGACACTTGTGTACACCTCGTCAATTTCACGTTGGCAGAATGCAGCCAGGTGCTCGATATGTTCCCGCCGAAATCGGCGGTGTTGCTGCGGATCCAGGGGCAGTTCGGCGCTCAGCCAATGTGCATTGACCGCGTAGGTGTGATCCTCAAAGGCGGTAGCCAGAGAACCGGGGGGCTCGGACAGGGTCTTGAGCAAATTATAGATATAGTATTTGCACAATCGCGACTCGAAGGGCGCATCACCGTGAACCACGACCTGTGGATGGTGTTTGAGGATCTCCATTAAGTACGTCGATCCTGAACGACCCAGGCAACTCACCATCAGCGGCTGAAAACGCGGAGCGTAACCAGACACAAGCGCGTTTCGGCAAAAGGATACGGTGCCCAGAGGAACGCGTGCGCCATCCTGCAACACCGCTAGCACTTCAACGGAACTTTCCGGTTGCAGGTTCAGCAGACTGAAGGGTATCTGGAATCCACTCTCTCCGGCGTAGTGCGCATGGGGATACTGGGCGGCAACGTCGGGTCGGGGTTCGTTCAGTGGTGACTCCCTGAACACCCGGCGCAGACTCGGATCAATCAACTGCACGATGGTTACGCGTGACCGGCGGCCCACCACCCAACCGCGAACCCGTGTTTCGTAGCCGGTCAGTTGATCACCGGACACGGGATTGTCTAGGCAGAACCCCTCCAGCAGGGGCGAGGCTTGCGCCTGGTCCACGCTGGGGACGTGGCCCAGCGCGCCGTCGGTCATGGCTGGTCCCCGGATATTTGCGCTGTGCTGGCGATGTTCATCGTATCAGCAGGTCTAGCCCGGATATTGCATCAAGGATGCCGGATGATGGCGCAGAGATCGAGCGACTGGGCGCCGGGCTGGAGCGAAATCCATAGCCGTAGCTATGGGTAGAGTGAAGCGCAAGTCCAGGCGTTCGAGATCAAGCCAGCGCCGGGATAGGCGCCTAGCTCGGTACAAAGTGTCACATCGGACAGCGATCGACTTTCTCACTTCAAACAAATTGTTAGCCTCCTATTTCGCCGCCTTAGTGCAATAATCGAGCTAGGTCACGTTGATATTTTGACGACATTGTTGGGCCAGATAAAGCCTGCCAAAGTGAATACACTCGGGACTTACTGACTAGCAAAGATATTAACTCAGCCGCGTTTTTTCAGGTTATCCAGGCGCGCAGTTAACGATAAGGGGTCCGACCCCGTTTGTGCGTTTTTGTCTTACTTGCTCTTGCTCGGTTTGCGTGAGCCCCGTTTTACTACGCCGTCAAACGTTTTGCCGGGGTAAGCAGGCATCTTCGCTACCTTGTCGAACTCAGGAATCGTCTGCATATGCGTGAGCATCCGGCTTCGCATCTCCTTGTCCGGCAGGGGGCCCTTGAGTGCGCCGATATTGTCGGCTTGGTGTTTGGGATTGGTGGTCGCGGGGATCGCGCAGGTCACCGCTGGATGCGAGACGATCCACTTGAGGAAAAACTGCGCCCAAGTCTCGCAACCGATCTCGCTGGCAAAGTCAGGCAGCGGCCGTCCCTTCACGATTTTAAAAAGCCGCGCCTTCTCGAAGGGCATATTCACCATCACCGCGGTGCCGGTATCCAGTGCCGCGGGCAATATGCGTTCCTCAGCCTCACGTGTCGCCAGCGAGTAACGCACCTGCGCGAAATCGAGCGTCCCTTTTTCTATCAACGGCGCCATCAGGTGGTAGTACGACGGCAGGTGATGCGATGCCCCTATATAACGGATTTGTCCGTCCTTTTTCCAATCCTGCATGGCCCGGATTACCGTGCGCGCGTTCACCAGGCTGTGGACCTGCATGAGATCGATTTGGTCGCGCCACAGCCGCTCCATCGAGCGCCGCAATTGCTGCTGTGCATGGCTGTCGTCGCCGAGCCATTCGCCGGTGACCCAGATCTTATCGGCCATGAAAAGTTGGCCCGTGATGCCCAAAGCGGTGGCAAAGTCGCCGATGCTCACCTCCGCCAAGCCATAGAGCGGCGATGTGTCGATAACCCGCCCGCCGCCATCGAAGAAGATTTTCATCACTTCCCGCAGATGCTCGCGCGGTTTCCCAGGTTTGACATCGAACGTCATATGCGTGCCGAGTCCA
>CAMYNX010000156.1 GCA_947259875.1 uncultured Gammaproteobacteria bacterium
CGTTGGGTGTCGCGTTCGTATTCCGCGGCGACATCCGCTTCGGTAGAAAAATCCGCTAACTCCCCGCCATTCATTCCCACGTCGTTTGCCAGCGCAATGATGGTGTCAACATCGGCGATATTGGCCTCCTCGGCCCACACGGCACGCAACAATCTTTGTGCCAAGCTGAGCGCGTCCAGATCCTGCCGGCGCGCGGCGATGATCATCAACGACGCGGGATTAGCGTCTACCGGGAAGTACTTGGGCTCGAGCACCAACGGGATATCGAGATAATCACTCCAGCGGCGCAACTCCAGCAGACGATAGGCCTGACGCTCGGGGGCCCGCTGCTTGAGCGGCAATCCTCCGGTCGCCGGAAACACCTTGGTCAGGTCAATGGCAAGCACATTCACCGCGGCATTGGCATCGCGGGTGATGTTGGCGAAACGCTCGCCCCCTAGATAACTATATGGCGAGACGGGACTTAAGTAATAATCGACAACTCGGGCCATGGCAAATGATCTCCACTATTGAAAGACGGTGAAAGAGGTGAAATAGGGGTCGTGACTATTAACGATAAAACTCATTACAATTATGACGGTACACCATGCTCATACGTTAACCGATGTAGCGCGATCTCAGTTAAACAGATTATGAAACACTTCGTGCACAGATTAACGTTCGTCGCCGCGCTGTGTCTACTGGCGCTAATACCGTTAACGCCGGGAATTGCCCACGCCGAGAACGGCGCCGAGCAGAAAAACATGGTCCTGGTCGGACATCACGCCCTCCATGGCCGCAGCGCGTATCAACCGGTCATCCAGGAACACGCGGGACGTTGGATTGCCTACGTCGGTCACCACCAGGGCAGCGCCCGCAACCCGCTCACCGGTAAGCGTGAATCCAACGGCACATCAATTGTGGATGTGTCTGATCCTATGCGTCCCGTTTATCTCCATCACATCCCGGGTGCGGGTGGCGCACAGATGGCGCAAACCTGCCGCGGAAGGGATCTCCCCGTCAACGATGACAAGGTCTACCTGCTGCGCGCGAACGGCGACGTATCTCATCAGGTGTGGAACGTCACCGACCCGCGCGCGCCGAGTCTAATCAGCACCCCGCTGGCGGGAGGCAACGCCACGCACAAGAATTGGTGGGATTGTAAGACCGGCATTGCCTATCTGGTTTACGATGGCCGGCAACTCGGATGGAAGACAGGCCGGCTGTTGTGGGTCGTCGACCTTGGCGATCCCGCCAAACCCCAGATCATCCGCCAGTTTGGACTGCCCGGCCAGCAACCGGCGCAACAGATATTCGGGTCGCCACCGGGCGCCCACGAGGCCACGCTGTCCCCCGATGGAAAGCGTCTTTTCATTGCCTACGGCACCGGCCATCAGGGCATCATGCAGATTGTGGATGTGCGCAAGCTGCTGAACTGCCGACCGACCTGCCCTGCCAATCCCACGGTTAAGGAACTGCTCGATCCTCAAGTGGCACGGCTAGACATGCCGCGTTTTTGGGGCGCGCACACCGCGTGGCCGGTGATCGGGATACCGGTACCCGAACAGGCAAAATTTATCAACGCCAGTCCGCGCGATTTCGTCGTGCTGGTGTCCGAATCATTCGCCGCCGAGTGCCAAGAAGACGCACACGACATGGTATTTCTGGTCGACATCAGCGACGAGAGCCGGCCGTTCCCGGTGGCGAACTACCAGGTCCGCGAAACACAGGGCGCGTTCTGCGATCGCGGTGGGCGTTTCGGTGCCCACTCAATGAACTGGTCCTATCATCCCGCGTTTTATAAGAAACTGATCGTTGTCTCGTACTTCAACGCTGGGGTGCGCGCGGTGGACATTCGCGATCCATTTCATCCCCAGGAAGCAGGCTTTTATATCCCGGTAATCAACAACCATGCCGTCGCGCAAACCAACAATGTCGAGATCGACGGACGCGGATTGATCTATCTGACCGATCGCGCCGGCGCCGGCCTGCACATCGTGAAACTCACCGGAACCGCGGCGCAAATCGTCCAACAGTAGCATCGAGCCTTCAAAACAATCTTTTCAAAACGCCGCCTGTTCGGCTTCCAAAACGGCCAGGCTCACCTGCTTGCCGAAATCCTCCTCGAACAACGGCCACTTACGGTATTTGTCCATGAGCGGCATAAGTTTTGCTTTGATCTCATAGGGTGCCAGGCCTTCCTCGCTGTATTTCACTGCGGCATCGTAGACCATCTTCAGGTATTGGCGAAATGCGTCACCCGCCTCGAGACCACCCGAGGGCCCATGGCCAGGCACATAGTGTTTGAGGTTGAGAGCCAGAGCACGATCCAGCGCCGCGATGTTGCCCCGAAAGGTACCGTCGTCCATCCGCCCCATGCGTTGATACACACCGATGTCACCGAGGAACATCAACGAATCCTCCACCACCTCGATCATCGCGTCGGTCTTGGTGTGCGCGTGCTGCGACAGGTAGACTCGTAAGGTGAGTCCGCCGACGGCGATTTCTTGCCCGTCACGTAACGCCTCGGTCGGGATCTCGGCTTGGGTGCCATCGGTAGCGCCATTGGTAAGCCTGCTCAAAAAATCGAGCCACCTCTGCGCCCCACCCCCTTCGGCCTCTGCGATCATTTGCGGATGGGCATGGATCTTGACCTGCGGGTAAGCCTGCTTGATGGCGTGACTCCCGAGCCAGTGATCCCCATGGATGTGCGACACGAAGACGTGACCGACCGGTTTGTCGGTGATCTCGCGGATTTGCCGCAGCACCATTTCTCCGATATGCACGCTGGACCCCGGGTCCATGATAACGACGCTGTGATCGGTGATCACAAACGCTGGATTGTTCATGAATCCTTGATTTGTGGGATTGGGGGTTTGCCTCGGACCATGGATTACATAGACGTGCTCGCTGACCTGCTGCACCGGATAATCCGGGATCTCCTGCCCGGCCGATACCGCGGAGATTGAAGCAACCAAAAATATAAAAACGCTAACAGATACTCTCATCTTTCATCTTTTTCCGTCTCATTGGCCAAAACACATCAATCAAATTCTTAAACAACGAAAAACGGCGTCACAGCAAAGAATATCTTATTTAACGTCAAAATACTTAAAGTTGGGTGTACAAAGGGTCAAATCAGAATAAGCAATTGGTGTATCAAAGCGCCATATAGACTGTGCCTTGCCCACAGTCAAAACTATATGGTGAGATACACACCGCTTTCCCGTTCTCAAACATAAGGGGCCGGAGTCAGTTACTCCGGCCCCAGTGCTCTATCTATCCTTCCTATCTCGTCGCCATCACCCGGGACGCCTCGGGTAAGAGGCAGGCTAGTGTTTTATTCCAACCATATCCAGAGCTTGGTGTAACACATCGAGAGATTGACCGTGTTTACCATCCTTATGTAACTGCTCACCCTCATCCCGCAACTTCTTGACCTTGGCTAGCTGTTCCGCATCCAAATTCGTGCCTTTTTCCAACGCGGCATCGACCGCCTTGACATCTTTGGGACAGTGACCGGCAAAGGCCGGTGACGCAATCACCAGCAACATCGTTACAGCACAAAGTTTCTTGAACATAACTCGACTCCGTATTTCGTGAATGTAATGCGAGGGCCCTCGCCGAAGAGAGTCACCATGACAGCGGAGACACTCGACAATCCCTCGCTCCTGAGCAGGTTTAGAACCTTGCTCTAGCATATGGTTCCGGGACCGACCCCAGTCGTGTCTGCAATTACATCCTGCCAGTGAGGACGGTCAACCGTTCTTTTTAGTGTTGTCTTGCTGTGCTTGCTGTTGCCATTGGGCGTAGCACTCGAGGCCGCAAAAGTGCAAGATATATTCCTCACCCTCAAAAGACTTTGCAACATCTTTTGGGATCTGCTTCATACAAACCTCGCAGGCCACGTGCTCTGGTTGTTTGGGGACAATTGTCGCAGACATGCCTAACCGCCTGTAAAATAAAGAATACAAAGTTTTTTATGACAATCGACCTTCTGTCACCTACGTAGAACCGGCCGGGACATCGGATTCATCGTCGCCATTCACCGATGGCCAATCTGAAAATGGAAACGGCTTGTCCTCTGAATTAAACGTCACATATTGAAGAATCTGATAGATAAACTTACTCAAGTCAGCGCCAAAATCGAGTAATTTTTGATTCCGGTCACCGGAAATGAGTACAAAGCCGAACTGCACTACAACGACTGCGACAATGACGATCTCCGTAACACTATAAATTAATGTAAATAGAATCACATAAAGCACGCGAATCCAGGTTGCGCGCCGCGATGGTTCTGATGTCAATTCTTCTACCATGGGGCTGTTCTCCTATTTAGCCTTAACCAAGGCAACCATACCGGATGAGCATACATCTGACTAGCCCGCATATTGCACCAGTATCCGGGAAGCTGGCGCAGGACAGGGACGGCTGAACGCCGGACTGGAGTGAAAGTCATAGCCGTAGCTATGGCTTGAGTGAAGTCCAAGTTCAGACGTGCCTGGACCAGTCAGAGCCCGGATAGGACACCGGCCGTATACAAAACGTACCTGGGCCAAATGTTCTAGATTCGATATATACAAACAGCCTTTCAATCAGTTACGTCAAGGCCGGTGGCCGACTGGTGCAATATGCGGGCTAGATTACTTTTACCCGAGTTCGCCGCAACTTGCGTTGATACGGATCAATGCGATGGAATGATTCAGAGCCCGCTGCGGGGAGCGCCAACGACGTAGGCGTGAGAGTGCATACAGAGCATCTGCCAGAATCGGTCCCGCCTGGAACGGCGGCAAGGCTACTTTGTGCTGCGGTTTATACTATTTTACAAGCGGATGATCCTTGGGCAATTGCTTGACGTACCACATGGCAAGCTTGTGCCTCATGGATTGTTGCGAGACCTGATTTTCGGGCAAAGGTTGAATTAATTTCTCGTGTACCAACAGCCGGTAGATGAACAGGATCTTCTCGCTCTGAGAATCAGTCGGTTCAAATTCGACGGCGCCTCGGTCCTCCCCATACTTCATACCGGCGAGTATGGCAGCCTTAACCAATGCCGCTTCATTCTTGAGTTTCTTCATGACACTGTCCAGGGTCAGGTCTCGAACCTTACATGTTGCGACAAGACCTGACCCAACTCCTTATTTCCCCACCGGTCCATATGAACCGGAGATCGTGTACCTACTTCTGGGGTGCAGCTTGAGGGGCGGCACCCTTAGCGGCCTCCGTCATCTGGTTGTACCAGTTTTCATAGTTCTTGGGATCCATGGCCTTGGTCATATCCTCGAACCACTTTGTGTAGCTCTGCGGGTCCATGAGTTTCCCGGCCTGGCCCATTCCCTGTGTGTAGGCATTCGGGTTCATGAGTTGCATGTAGGGCGCTGGATTCATCCACTGCGTATACATCCCCGGGTTCATGTACTGCATATACGGCATCGGATTCATCATCCCCATGTAGGTGTTCGGATTCATCCACATACCCGGATTCATGCCCATCATCATTGGATTCATCATGGTCGCCGGGTTCATCATGACGTTTGGATTCATCATCATACCCATCATCTGATGCGGATTGGGCTGTTGGGCCTGGGCTGCAGTCATGGTGTGCATACTAGCAACCAAGGCCAACGCACCAATTGTGGTTACAAATCTTTTCATTAATATATCCTCTTTGATGTTGAACTCACCCGGAATACCGGGCCTGGCTCGAAGGTTCGGTCGATCTGATATAACCAACTGTAGCGCAAGTCAGTCGCCGCTTCGCGAGGGCAAGCTTAGTCCAAACCAACCCTCAATAGGGTGCGATTATAAGCTTTACCCATGCAAAGACCAGAAAAAACCTCTCGGTACCGAATCACTAAGGAAGAAAGACTAGCAGGCCGAGATTCACGAGAAATACTCTTGAGTTTAATGCAGCGGAATTATTAATGGGGCTTTATAAAAAATTCGGGACAGGCGATAAAATTAATTCATAGACTCCTCTTTCATTGTTTGTCGCCATCTCAGTTTAGCCCTCGTCATCAGACCCGACAGCGGCTCTAACAAAATCAGCCTCGGTAATGATTCCCAGCAACTTGCCTTCCACGACCACCGGCAAGCACCCCACCTTGTTCTCGATCATCACGTGT
The DNA here is from genome assembly GCA_947259875.1 of uncultured Gammaproteobacteria bacterium. Taxonomy (GTDB): domain Bacteria; phylum Pseudomonadota; class Gammaproteobacteria; order Arenicellales; family JAANXG01; genus CALZGZ01. Next base: position 6,105 of record CAMYNX010000156.1, read on the forward strand.
GCGGCCTCGCGGGCGGGAGTTTCAGGAGAAGTCGTCAACACATCACCCGTCATCGCCTCCTTGACTGGCAACGACTCATACATCTTGTCGGCTATCCGCGATCCGTAACCCAGCGCGCGCAGCAATGCACCGCGAAACAGGTCCCGCTGCGTGACGATGCCACAGAGCCGGCCATCGTCATCCAACACGGGAAGGTGACGGATACGTTCTTGTTTCAGTAGGTTATTGGCCACCGAGAGCCGATCATTACGTCCCAGCGTAACCACCTGGTCAGTCATCAGATCCCGTACCAGCGGCACCCGCTTACTCGTCATGAGTCCCTCCGCATTCGACCTGCTAACGTTCGTCGTCACCAGGCATAACTTATGTTTTCCCTACGACCTGGCCCGATTGATTCGCGGGATTAAAGCTTTACCCAACGGTCATCCCTTTTTTCATATTGCTTTTTTACCGCAGACCACGCGACTCTGTGCGCGATCGACTCGCGGTCTTTACGATCAGCATACTGCTCCCAGGCATTGTTATATGCCTGTTTATAGATTTCCTGGCCATGTTTGGGCAAATACTCTCGTACCGCGGATGGCAAATCTTCAAGACTTGGATACGGCATTATGAATCATCTTTTGAATCTCCCAGCCGACCCAATTTTGCAAGGCGCCAACAATAATTGCCTTGCGTCAGATCAATAAAACTCGGGGCCCGAGGCTGGATTTGTCGTTCGCCCGTTTCAACCCCATAAATCCTTTTTGTTGACCCGCATCAAGGAGTCATTAGTTCCAGCATGGATAATTTCAGGCGGGTTGCATGAGCAAGACATTTAAGATACTCATCTCCATGTAAGAAACACGCACGGCTGATAGAATACCAGGTGTCCCCGGAGACTATGATTTGGAGGGTTGGAAATGCGATATACGCTGAAAACAGTGCTTTTGATCGCGGTTGTTGCTGCGGCGAACGTTGGTTGGATACACATTGTTCACGCACAGTCGGCAACGACTATCTCGGCCGATGTGCTGACCCGTTACACGGTGGTCGAAGGTGACAATTTATCAAGAATCGCCGAGCAAAATGCGGTGTACGGTAACGGTTACCTGTGGCCGCTCATTTTCAAGGCCAACACCGACAAACTCAGTGATCCGGGAAAACTGGAACCAGGGATGGTCCTCGTGATCCTCCGCAACTTATCGCAAGCGGAAATCGATGCGGCCTTGAGCTACGCGAAAAAGCGGGCACAAGTACCGTCCGATGGTGTCAAGGAACTCGACCTCGAGTATTTGCAAGGCGATTAATCTGGTAACACGTCGAGCGGGTCCCGGTGCCGCCGCCATTTAGTAATTTACACCTTGAATTTTTCGTTAATAGGTTCCATGATATAGGCACAATCTACGTTCTGGTCTGCCTTCAGCTACCCGCCCGTTCCGGGCGGTCGTTAAAAGTCACCCTTGAGAATTAGGTTGTTCGATACGCGCCCGATTTGCGCGGATTTTTTAGTTTATACGGAGGCCAGAATGGCTATTGGTACTGTAAAGTGGTTTAACCCCGTCAAGGGCTTCGGTTTTATCAAGCCCGAGAGTGGTTCACGCGACGTGTTTGTGCATATCAGCGCAGTGGAGCGCTCGGGGCTTGGAACGCTGACCGAAGGTCAGCGGCTGAGCTACGACATTGTCAAAGAGCGCGGCAAAGAAGCCGCTGACAATCTCAAGGCGGCATAACCGAAAAGCGTTAGACGTCCTCGCGGCGTCCTGCTTTTGAAGCAAAAGGCAGCCCTCAATGGGCTGCCTTTTTTTTTCAACACCCAAAACTCGTATTGACCAAGGCGCTGGTTTTCATTTCAATCGACGGCGCAAGATCGAGCCCGCATTTCGCACCAGGCGCCCCGCGACTATTCTCCCCAAATAAACTGGAGACTCGTATATTGCCATTTCATCGAAGTGACACTGCGGAACTCTCAGCTGGGTACTATGAATAGTCGCGGGGCTATCCCGGCCCTGGCTGGTTCTCGCACAGTTGCACTTGATGTTCACTCAACAGAAAAAACGGGGCCGGAATCTATGTGTGACTCTGACTTCCCTTTTTTCATCGCTCCAGGCGCGGCGCTCGTCCCCGCACAGCAGGGGGCTCGTCCCCGCACAGCAGAGAGCTCAGCTGCACGAGTCCTACGCCAGCATCCGAGATGCTGGGAAAAATGCGGGCTCGTTTCCAGCGCTATTCGATCTCTATCGGGGTGCTGATCCGCTATTAATAACTGAAGCGCACGCCGAGTAGCACATTATTGGATTGATATTCGATCTCCGTGGATATACCGCCGGTGGCAGCCGATGTCTGCACTTTGGGATCATCGGTGGCGAAGTAGCGATATTCACCGAAGATCTCGGTGCTCTGCGAAATATCCCAGCTGGC
>CAMYNX010000157.1 GCA_947259875.1 uncultured Gammaproteobacteria bacterium
GCGAATGATAATGTGGCTGTTGGTACATTCGATTTATCGTATTGTGCGCCGCGATTTGCATCACATTCCGGTGACTGGACCTGCGTTGTTGGTCAGTAATCACGTAAGTTTTGTCGACGCGTTGATTATTTCAGCCGCTAGCCCGCGCCCGATCCGATTTGTTATGGACCACCAAATCTTCAATCTGCCGATCCTCAATTTTGTGTTTCGTACCGCGCAAGCTATACCCATCGCCTCAGCTAAACAAGATCCGTCGATATTGGAGAGCGCCTACGATTCGATTGCCGATGCGCTTCGCGGCGGCGAACTCGTGTGCATCTTCCCCGAAGGCGAGATCACCAACACCGGTGAGATCAACAGATTCAAGAAAGGCGTTGAACATATTGTCCGGCGCACACCGGTCACCGTTGTGCCACTCGCCTTACGAGGCGTCTGGGGCACGTTTTTCAGCCGCAAAGGTGGCCGCGCAATGTCCAGGTGGCCGACACGGTTGTGGTCCAAGATCGTCATCGCCAGCGGGGCGCCGTTGGCGCCGGAGGCGGTATCGGCGCCGCGGTTACAGGACATCGTCACCGACTTGAGAGGCCCCTGGCGCTGAGCCGCTGGCCTGCATAGTGCACCAAGGATCCCGGATGATGGCGAACGCACTTGTGCTGCGCGGAGTTCCCCTGCTGTGCGGGGACAAGCGCAGGGCCGGGCTAGTCCCGCCGCTATTCTTGCCAAGTAACCTGGAGCGTCGAATGCCGTCATTTCCTGGACGAGACGCTGTAGAGGTCTCTGCGGAATACCATACATAGGGGCGGGACGCCTTGTTGCACTATGCGGGCTCGCACTGGCGAACGAGATCAGGCCGGCATCTGCAAAGTGACGCATAAACCGGGGTCATTGTTGCCCAGGGTAAGCGCGATACCGTGCAATTTCGCCACTGCTGACACCAGACTGAGGCCGAGTCCACTGCCCGCTGAAGTGCGACTGTGGTCCAAGCGGTAAAATCTTTGCAACACCTTATCCCACTCAGATTCTGGAATACCTGGACCGGTGTCACAAATCGTGACTCCCCGCCGGCCATCGTCCGCGGACACCGCAATGCTTCCCCCCGCCGGCGTGTATTTGATCGCATTGTCGAGCAGATTAGCGAACGCTTGAAATAACAAATCCCGGTCGCCGTAAATGGTCATCGATGACTCGCACGCGAGTTTGAATTCGAGCCCCTTCTCTTCAGCCACCGGCCCGTATAGATCGCCGACATCACGCAATAGGGCTTTCAATTCGATCTCGTCAAACCCCTCTCGTCTGGCCTCCGACTCGATACGCGCGATTCGCAGCAGTGCGTTAAAGGTGGCAATTAGTCCATCTGCTTCATTGACCGCACTGTCGATCAAGTCCTGACGCGATTCACCTTGCACATCCGACATACGTAAGCTTTCCAAGCCACGACGCAGGCGGGCGAGGGGCGTTCTCAGATCATGGGCGATGTTGTCGGAGACTCGGCGTACACCATCCATCAACAGCTCGATTTGATCGAGCATGCGATTGAGGTTATCCGCCAGCGCATCAAAATCGTCATCGGATTGGCTGGTCGGAATCCTCTTGGTCAGGTCGCCCGACATGATTTCTCGGCTGGTGCGGTTGATCAATTCAATCCGACGCATCATGCTGCGACTCATCATGACACCGCCCAACAAGGCAAGCGCCAGCGTGATTGCCATCCCCCAAATCAAGGTACGTATGATCAATTTCTATCCTCGAGTTCAAACATGTCGCGACCAACGAGCAGATAAAAATTTCCCTTTAATATGAACGCCCGCGCCCGCGCCCGATGAATACGCTTGGTTTGCGATCCGCCCAGCTGAAAGTTGAACCATCCCTGCTCGTCCTCTCGAACCCTCGGCCAGCGATTGATATTGCCCACCAGCGGATTGAGTTGACTATCTGCAAGCAGATAAATCGAGGAGTCGCCCGGTTGTTGGTCAGACAACCGATCAGCGATCTGTGCGGTCAAACCACCGAGACCATCGGTCTTGTAGCGCTCTGTGAGGCCCTTTATCTCGGCCTCGATCGTTTCATCCGCCTGCCTTGACATATACCCTGCCGTTGACCAATAAATAAAACCTAACAAAGCCAGCACCGAAGCACTGAACAACACCATATAAATCAGCGCAAGACGGAAGGTTGAGCTTCTAAAGAGCTTATTAAGACGCACGGAGCACGTAGCCGGCGCCGCGAACTGTATGCAGCAAGGGTTGCGGAAATTCTTTATCGATCTTGCTTCTCAGCCGGCTGATATGAACGTCGATGACGTTTGTTTGGGGGTCGAAATGATATTCCCACACCTTCTCTAACAACATGGTGCGGGTCACTACTTGTCCACTGTGGCGCATCAAGAACTCAAGTAGTCGAAATTCCCGCGGCTGCAAGTCAATAATCTTGCCGCCGCGCTTTACCTGCCGAGACAATAAATCCATCTCCAAATCCGCAACCTGGATTTTCGTGGTCGGTGCTTCGACATCGGTGCGCCTTACCAGCGCTTCCAGGCGCGCCAACAACTCTGAAAACGCGAATGGCTTTACCAGGTAATCGTCGCCACCGGCCTTGAGGCCTTGCACCCGGTCATCGACCTCCCCAAGCGCACTGAGTATCAATGCCGGAGTATGGTTATCCGCGACACGCAAAGATTTGATGATGGACAGGCCGTCTAATTCCGGCAACATCCTGTCGACGACGAGGACATCATAGGATTCAGTACTCGCCAGGTGTAACCCCGCATTACCATCTGCGGCATGATCTGCCACATGCCCTTGCTCTTTGAGACCTTTAACGACGTAAGAGGCGGTATCGTGGTCGTCTTCGATTACTAGCACCCGCATAGGTCTATGTTCAGCGGTCGTCGCCCGTTCGTCAATGCTATGTCGCGAGGTCCGGGTGGAGGAATGCCCGGGGCCGTCACCCATCGACCCCGGGTTTGCTCGCATCTGCTCTTGTAATTAGGCGAATTTCACGGCCACGAATCGATCGCTACCGCGCCGCTCGACTAATATCAGCACCGATGACTGTTCGGCTTTCACGGCTCGCTCGACAGCGTTCACCACATCGATGGGCGAGTTTACTGTTTGGCCACCGATCATCTTGATGACGTCCCCTGGAGAAAATCCCTTATCAGCCGCGGGGCTGCCAGGCGTCACTTCGGTTACCAATACGCCTTCGGTGGCGCTCGGAACTCGAAATTGACGCCGAGTCTCCGGAGTCAACGGCACCAACGATAAACCGAGTTTTGGCCTATCGACACCAGGTACGTCGCCGGCATCCGCCACCGTCTCCTCCTGCTCGGGGCTCGCGCCGATCGTCACGTGCAGCGCCCGCACATCACCCGCGCGCCATATCTCGATCTCGACCTTGCGATCGGCAGCCACGTTGGCTACTAACTTAGGCAGTTCCCGCATGCGCTCTACCGTTTCGCCGTCGAACTTACGGATCACATCACCCGTCTTAACACCAGCTTTGTGCGCGGGGCTAGCGTCGATCACGCTGGCCACCAGAGCACCGCTTTGGTCATCGAGGCCGAGGGTGTCCGCGATGTCCTCGGTTACCGTCTGAATCTGGACACCAAGCCAGCCGCGGTTCACGTGGCCAGTCGCGATAAGTTGGTCGATGACAGTTTTTGCCACACTGGATGGAATCGCAAATCCGATGCCCACGTTACCGCCGTTTGGCGAAAAAATAGCAGTATTCACGCCCACGACGGTGCCGTCGGCCGCGAACAATGGACCGCCCGAGTTGCCTTGGTTAATCGGCGCATCGATTTGCAGGAAATCATCCAACGGTCCAGACTGAATGTCGCGCCCACGCGCTGAGATGATACCGGTGGTGGCGGTACCGCCCAAACCGAACGGATTGCCGATGGCGACCACCCAATCCCCTACCCGGGCACTTCCCGAGTCGCCGAATACCACATAGGGCAGCGGTTCGTCAGCGTCGATTTTCAGCAATGCTAGGTCTGTCTTCGCATCATGACCTTTCAACTCGGCCGCATAGCGTTTGCCGTCGGTTGTGACAACGGTAATCTCAGCCGCATTCTTAATCACGTGATGATTCGTCACCACATACCCATCGGGATCGATCACAAAACCGGAGCCCACCGCATGGGTTCGCTCACCGGGCTTCGAAAAGCGATCCGGCATATCGAAGTAGCGGTCGAAAAACTCCTGAAACGGAGAATCCGGAGGGAACCGGAATTGAGGGCCACGTTCAATCTGCCGAGCACGTGACGCACCGGTAGTGGAAATGTTCACCACCGCGGGCTTCACCGCCTCGACCACATCAGCGAAGCTAGCGGGCTTGCCGATAATGCTCGTGGATGGTATCGAGGTGTGGGCAGGGGCAGACTTCGCCACCGCCGGGGAAATGGGTTGAACAAACAACGCGGCAGCCAAGGCGGTACCCACGGCACCGGCAATGAGGCGTTGTCGATTCTCGAATGGTTTCAACAATTGATTTCGCATCTTTGGTTCACACTCTATAGCTTATAAATTCAAGGGATGGGGGTAGACTTCTCACCCCGATTACATTGTTTGAAATATAAGTACCGGGAGCTTACGAATCGGTTTCGTACAAATTAAATTTACGTAACCTATCGTCAGCGATTCTTTTGATTATTCCCGCAAAAACCCATCCAACCGTGGAAACGGCGGAAATCCGTTAAAATAGACTTATTCAACCATACTCAGCGCTCCTAGAAAGGTTGAGCGGCTTGCAGGATCTGCAGAAAACATGCCCACTATTCGAATCAACGATATCGATCTGAATTACGATCGTCGCGGCGAGGGAGAACCATTGTTGTTTCTTCACGGCCTCGGCTCAAGCAGCCGGGATTGGGAACTTCAAACGACGTATTTCTCGAGCCGATACCAAGTCATCACTGTCGATACGCGCGGTCACGGCCGATCCGAGAAGCCCCCTGGTCCGTATACCATCGATCTATTTGCGCGCGACATCGTGGAACTTCACAAGGCACTGGAACTCGGGCCAGTGCATGTGGTGGGCTTATCAATGGGCGGGATGATTGCTTTCCAGCTTGCCGTAGATCAACCCTCCCTCGTTCATTCCCTAACCATCGTCAACAGCGGACCTGCGTTGATTCTGAACACGCTTAGATTAAAGCTGAGCTTTAAGAAACGAGAATGGATCGTCCGGTTGTTTGGCATGCGTAAGATGGGAAAAGTGTTGGCACACGCTCTATTACCAGAATCACATCAGCGGGAGTTGCACAAAGCATTCATCGATCGTTGGGCGGAGAACAATCAAAAGGCCTACCTGACATCGCTGCGGGCACTGATTGGCTGGAGCGTTGCTGATCGCATCCACAATATTCGTTGCCCGACGCTGATCGTGAGTGCCGATCAGGACTACACACCGGTCGCCTACAAACAGGCTTATGCTGCGAAGATCCCAACAACTGAAGTCGCCGTCATCAGACACTCGAGGCATATGTCCCCCATCGATCAACCTGAAGCGTTCAATCGTACTCTAGGCGAATTTCTAGCCAAGTATCCCGTAGGCGGTCAGCCGTAGCTGTTAATCATTCTAATCTTGCCGTCTTGAGTCTTGCGATAGAATCGTCTCAATTCTTGAAACATCTCCGGGTGTTGACGAACGTAACGCTGCTCTAGCCACCAACAGTACTTAGCAGCATATTGATTGGCACATCGATATCGCTCCAGCTGCTCCCTATTCAACCTGCTATCGAAGTTCATCTTTTCAAACAACCATTGATGTAAACCATCCGGTATATGAGAGTTCTGTTCACGTAACAAGCTGGACAGTCCAACATATTTATCTACTTCTGCTTGCAACTCGAGTTCCATCAGCGTCACACTGCGCTGATAGCCGGCATTCCAGGTCAGATATAAAAAATGACTCACCCCTTCAACTGCAATGCAATACTCGGTTAGGTTATCGTCGCTTAGACTGGTAAGCGGATTCTCTTGTGCAAGGGGTTTCAGCACATCCTGATCGACATAAAGAGAAAGGTGAAGATCCGTATCACTCTCACGCACGAGAAGTTTTTCGTTGACCGATCGTGGGTTGATGCTGGTATCCAGAGCATGCGCCACGGCGGCATCAGTAATCAAAAAATCATCAACATTGTGATCGACAGTAACCTCGTATATTGCTTGCAACTGTCTTTGTAACACGTGCAAATGCATAACGATAACCGGCTAGTGCCGTGACCGACCTTCTGGTTTTCCCAAGATATGAATGCCGTATCGCCGCAGTATACGCGCAGCCCTCTTGCTGCCGGTGCGAGCCCAAATATCGTACCAATGAATAACGTCAACATCGTCAGAGATACGAGCGTTGTCGCCGACTTCTTCAAGAACTTCAACAAACCCCGTGAAATTCTCGGAAAGTTCTTCGAATACCACACCGCCGTCATCCATTGCGCTCGAAGACCGTATCGCCTCGGATAGGCAGCCATAGGCAGTGCCACCCATGGAGACATAGTAATCGACGTCAACTACTTTGCGTTTAAAGCTATCTGCGAACAGCCCGGCGATAAACAAGGCGACGTCACCAAGCCGGCGCAACGCATGTTGGCGATGTTTCGCAGTTCGTGCCTCGACGGCTTCTCCAAATAACAGCGCCAAAGGTCTTAATGAATAACCATCCTGCGCCCATTCGTATAAGTGATCGGTTCGCGTAAAGCCGGCGAGCATGTTAACGACGTATGCAACCGTGTCCTCATGTGCATGAAGATTTTGATTGATCATCGCAGACGCCAAGGATTCGTGAAAGAACGTCTTTACGTCTCTGGCTGTGATCAGTTGCATATTTTTCGGTGGTATCACCATAACCGCCGTTACCTCCAAAATCTTTAGTACCGGTCAGTAGCCACTCGAGGGAAACCAAAACGATACACCCCTTAATCCAAATTATAGTCGCTACTCAAATAAGCGAAAGTTAGCACTCGGGTACTTTTGCTGCTGACAGCATCGTAATCTTTGCCGCCTTGGTGCAATATACGGGTTAAACTCCTTGGCTACTGAGCATAACAAGAAGGAAATATGAGAACAGCGTTGCGTCAACAGGTTGACAGATTGATGTCTCAGCTCGTGGGCCAGGTTGGCGATCGCTCGCCGTGTCCGGGCGCTGATAGATTTCTACAAAGCTTTTATGCTGATGTCGCTCCCGATGATCTGCTAGATCGCGATGCGGATAGTCTTGCCGATATAGCATTGGGACATCTCAATTTCGCGCGCTATCGCAAGCCTGGATTCGCCCTCGTCCGGGTAGTGCATCCACGAAACCCTGATGGAGACATTTCTCTCAATCAGTGTGTCGTGCAAGTAGTAACGGACAACATGCCGTTTCTGGTCGATTCGGTTCGTATAGCGATAAATCAAAGAGGACTCAACATCGATCGCACTATCCATCCGGTGACGAGAGTCGTAAGAGATCCATCGGGAAACCTGGTGGAGGTATTGGATAAAAACGGCCCGAATAAAGAAAACGCGTTATCCGAGTCATATCTCTATATCGAAGCATCCAGCGATTCATCGGTTGAACCAATCTCCGAAATCGAAACTACCGTACGGGCAACCTTGGCCGACGTGAATGCCGCAGTTGAGGATTGGCAACTCATGCGGCACAAGGTCGAGACCATTAAAGAATTAATCAGCCAACAAAATCTTCCTCTTCCTCAAGAGGATGTCGACGAAACCCAATGTTTTTTGCAGTGGCTGGTGGATGAGCACTTTACTTTTTTGGGCTACCGGGAGTATGAACTCGTCGCAAAGGATGGTGAGGATATCTTGCGTATCTTGCCGGGTTCCGGTCTCGGCATACTGCGGGAACGTGAGGACGAGAAAGTGTCCAGTGCATTTTCAGTATTGCCTCCGGAGGTCCGTAAACACGCACGTGAACCGAAGTTACTGATATTAACCAAAGGAAATTCCCGCTCGACTGTTCATCTCCCCACCTACATCGACTACGTCGGTATCAAACGCTTCGATGAGACCGGCCAAGTGACCGGCGAGTACCGAGTACTAGGTCTGTATACGTCTGTCGCGTACCGTTGCGATCCCTACGAAATACCGGTTGTTCGTCGTAAACTCGAGCAAATCATCGCTCGTTCGGGATACGAAGACGGCAGTCACGCCGAAAAATCTCTACAAACCATACTCGAGACCTACCCTCGGGACGAATTATTTCAAATTTCTCCTGAACTCTTATTCGAGATTACGATGGGTATCGTGCGCTTGCACGATCGCCAGCGAGTTCGGCTGTTTATGCGTCGTGATCCCTACGCGCGCTTCGTATCCTGTTTGGTTTTTGTCGCCCGGGATCGCTACGATACGAGACTACGTCATCGTTTTGAGAAAATCCTGCTCGAAGCATTCAGTGGCGATAATGTCGAGTGCAACGTTCTACTGAGTGAGTCGGTATTGGCGCGGCTGCACTTCGTGATTAGGGGAACTCCCGGGCGCTTGAGCGAGGTAGATGACACCGAATTGGAACAAAAACTCGCTGCCGCGGCGCGGATCTGGAGCGAGCAACTGGCCAGCGCCTTGAGCACGAAACACGCGAGCCGCTCGGCGATCGTTCTTGCTCGACGCTACCGGGACGCCTTTCCAGTGGGCTACCAGGATACTTCCGCGGCTGCTGAGGGAGCTGAAGATATTGAGCACATGGAGGCGCTGGACAAAGGCGACGATCTAAGTATCCACACGTACCGGCTTACCGATGACTCCCCGGATACCTTACGGCTCAAACTCTACCACCTGAATGACCCAATCCCGTTGTCCGAAGTTATTCCGGTTTTGGAAAATCTCGCCCTGTATGTGAAGACCGAGCGTCCACACCGCATCACACGCAGTGACGGCAGCGTCGTGTGGATGCACGATTTCGGTACGGTCCATACCGAGAAAAGACCGCTCTCTCTTCAGGGCACACGGACAAACTTCCAACAAGCTTTCGTGCGGACTTGGGCCGGGGAAGCGGAAAATGATGGTTTTAACCACTTGATATTGGACGCCAAGTTGAGTTGGCGAGAAGCGGCAGTGTTGCGCACCTACTGCCGTTATTTACTGCAGTTGCGAGTTCCCTTCAGCCAAGCGTACATGGAAAAAACGCTCGCCTCTAACACCGCGATAACGATGCTGCTTATCGACTACTTTAACACCCGATTTGACCCCGCACTACGTGATCGTTCCGTTCTCCTAGAGAGCTATGCGCAAGACATCACGAATCAGATTCAGGATGTGTCCAGTCTGGATGAGGATCGTATACTGAGGCTGTATCTATCTGCATTACAAGCGACGCTTCGTACCAATTACTTTCAGACCACCGGCGACGAAGAGCCAAAGCCCTATCTAACCTTAAAGATAGATCCCGAACAAATCGAAGCCGCCCCTGAACCGAGGCCGAAATTCGAAATCTTCGTTTATTCACCGCGGATGGAAGGTGTTCATTTGCGCGGCGGCAAGGTCGCGCGTGGCGGTATCCGCTGGTCAGACCGGCGTGAAGACTTTCGTACCGAAATCTTGGGCCTAATGAAGGCACAAATGGTCAAGAATGCAGTCATCGTACCGGTGGGAGCCAAAGGAGGCTTTGTCCTCAGGAAAACGATATCCGATGGCGATCGGCTCAAGGAGGAAGTTCAACAATGCTATCGCACGCTTATTCAGGGTTTGCTGGATGTCACCGATAATCTTGTCGAGGGTAAACCAGCTGTCCCAGCGAACACTGTATGTTATGACGATGCGGATCCGTACCTGGTAGTCGCTGCCGACAAAGGTACGGCCACGTTCTCCGATATTGCAAACGATATTGCGATAAATAATCAATTCTGGTTGGGTGATGCATTTGCATCCGGTGGATCCGCAGGCTACGACCACAAAAAGATGGGCATCACTGCGCGCGGAGCCTGGGAATCCGTCAAGCGGCATTTTCGCGAGCTGGGCACAGACATCCAGACGACGCCGTTCACAGTCGTCGGGATTGGAGATATGGCAGGAGATGTATTTGGCAATGGCATGCTTTTGTCACCCTGTATTCGGCTTGTCGCGGCGTTCAATCACTTGCATATCTTCATTGATCCTGATCCGGATCCCCAGATCAGCTTCCAAGAACGAAAACGC
>CAMYNX010000158.1 GCA_947259875.1 uncultured Gammaproteobacteria bacterium
ATTTCACGCACAGACCTCCGGCGTGGACTTGACCCGTCAACACCCACTCAACAACATTACCCGCGTCACCACCCAGGCTATGGCCGGTATCTTCGGGGGTTTACAATCTCTACACACCGATGCCTACGACGAGGTGCTCAGCACACCCACCGAGGCAGCCGCTCAGATTGCCATCAGCACCCAGAACATCTTGCGTGAAGAAGCTCATCTCACCGACGTCATCGATCCACTGGCGGGCTCTTATTATATCGAGACCTTGACCAACCAAATGGAACAAAAGATCGAGGAGTTGATTGAGCAAATCGATGCAGCGGGTGGTATGTTCAAGGCGGTGGAACAGGGTATCGTGCAGACGATAATCGGCAAATCGGCGCGTGAATTTGCGCGCAAGGTTGAAACCTGTGAACAGGTCATTGTCGGCGTCAATGCCTACCGGACCGAGGAAGACGGCAGTGGGCGGCAACCGCTCGAGCGTCCCAATCCAGAACGAATTCAGACTCAACTCGACCAATTGCGAAGATTCAAGGCCGAGCGCGATCAGGGCAAAGTCCAAACCGCGTTGGATCAACTGGCCGCCGCCGCAAACAGTGATGACAAAAACGTGTTTGCCAAGGTAGTCGATGCCGCCATCGCCGGCGTAACTCATGGTGAAATCGTGGCTTGCTTGCGGCGTGAAATGGGCGCCGGTGAGCCGCTGATCGCTATATGAGCGACGCCGTTAACGACGAGGCCGCGCAGCTTATCCAACGGTTAGTGGATGGGCAAAGGGCGGCGCTCGCGCGCGCCATTACGCACATTGAAAGCAGCGCCGGCCTCGCACCTCGGATTCTGGGAGCGATTCAATCTGCAGTTGGCAATGCCCGTGTGATCGGTTTCACCGGCGCCCCAGGTGTCGGTAAATCCACCCTAATCAATGCCGTCATCCGCGAATTCCGCGGGCGTAATAAAACCGTCGCGGTAGCTGCGGTGGACCCCAGCAGCCCGATCAGCGGCGGCGCAATACTTGGCGACCGCGTGCGCATGGGCGAACACGGCAGCGATGAAGGTGTGTTCATTCGTTCCATATCATCCCGCGGTCACCTCGGTGGACTATCGGTGACGACTGCGCAAGTCATCGACCTGATGGACGCCGCGGGATGGGACGTGGTCGTTATCGAGACCGTGGGGGCGGGACAGTCCGAGGTGGAGATCGCACAGATTGCCGATGTGAGTGTGGTCGTGTGTGCACCGGGTCTTGGTGACGATGTGCAGGCTATCAAATCCGGTATTCTCGAAATCGCCGACGTGCTCGTCGTTAACAAAGCCGATCAACCGCTGGCCAATCAAACCTGCAACCAGTTGGTCGCCATGCTCGAACTACGCCATGCGGATCGACGTGAGGTACCGGTGCTGACCACCGTTGCCACCAGTGGTGACGGTGTTGACCGGCTGGTCGACGTGATCGAACAACAGTACCGGGAAAATGTCGAGCTTGCGCATGCCCGAGGACCAGTCAAGCGTTTTCAATATCTCATCGTTAACGCCGCAGCGAGACAGCTACAAGAGCAACTGACCGCGTCTGCGGAACAGGCGATGCATGACATGTGCGCACGTGTGTCCCGCGGCGAGTTGAGTGTTGACAGTGCGGCTCGGGTCCTGCTCGACGCAATGTTGAAGTAGTAGAAAATTCGATCTTGTGAGTCAACAGCCATCAACTATGCATCTGCCGCAGCGATTTCTTGTCAATCTTGCCAACGCTGGTCTTGGCAATTTCGTCAACGAACAGGACCCGCTCCGGAACCGCCCACTTGGAAATTTCGCCGCGAGTCACTGAGGCCCCAATCCATGACTTGATATCGTCTTCGCTGGGCGTTTGACCGGCCTTGGGCGCAACCAAAATCATTGGACGTTCGCCCCACTTCTGATCTGGAACGCCGATGGCCGCAACTTCGCTGACGGCAGGATGCCGGGACACGATGTCTTCGAGTTGTAATGAGGATATCCACTCACCGCCACTTTTGATAACGTCCTTGAGCCGATCGGTAATCCGGATATAACCGGACTCCTCAATGGCGGCGATATCCCCGGTGTGCAGATAACCGCCCTGCCATAACCCCTCGGACTGTTCTGGATTTTTGAAGTAACCCTGGGTAAGCCACGGTGCGCGCACCACAAGCTCCCCGGTGGCGACTCCGTCGCGAGGTAACTCGTTCATGTGCTTATCGACGATACGGCACTCGACCATCGGTATGGACAGCCCTGCCTTGCAGCGCACGTTCAGTTGTTCATCCATCGAATCTTGCAGCATATTGCTGTCGATGTGCGCCAGGCTGATTACCGGACAGGTCTCTGACATCCCATAACCACTGTAGATGTCGATTCCCAACTCCAATGCGCGCCTCGCCAGACCCTGCGGTAACGCGGATCCCCCAATCACGACTTTCCAGTGGCTAAGATCGGTGTGTTCAATGTCCGGATGACTCAATAACATGTGCAGAATCGTCGGCACACAATGGGAAAACGTGACGCCTTCATCGCGGATGAGCCGCAATAACATCTCTGGCTCATAACGCCCCGGGTACACCTGCTTGGTTCCCAACATCGTCGCGAGATACGGAATTCCCCAGGCGTGCACGTGAAACATAGGGGTAATCGGTAGATAGACATCGTCGCGATGTAAACGACCCTGAACGGCGGGCGACCCCAACACCGCCATGAGGCTCAGCGTATGTAACACCAGCTGACGGTGGCTGAAGTAGACTCCCTTGGGCGAGCCGGTGGTGCCGGTGGTATAGAAGGTGGTCGCGCGCGTATTTTCATCGAAATCAGGAAATACGTAGGTATTCGGTTGCGCTGCCAGCAGCGACTCATATTCCGCGGCGAAATCGATCGTGTCATCCGGCACGCGATCCAATTCCGTGAGGCTCACAAACCGCGGTTTGCGGTCTATCCGGTCTTTAATCTGAACCATCATCGGAACAAAGTCGTCATGAATAAGAATAATATCGTCCTCGGCATGATTGATCGTGTAGAGGATCTGCTCGGGTGATAGGCGAACGTTTATGGTATGCAGCACTGCACCGATCATAGGTACGGCGAAGAAACATTCGAGATATCGATGGCTGTCCCAGTCCATTACTGCAACCGTATCGCCAGCTTTAATGCCAAGTTTTGCGAGACCGTTTGCTAGCTGGGAAACCCGTTGGGAAAACTCGCTGTAATCATGACGACGGAATTTGGCGTACACGATTTCCTTGTGCCGCGCATGAACCAAGGGAGTTCGTAACAGGTTTTTTAACAACAGCGGATAATCATAAGCCGAAGGAGTTTTATCGATCACACTGGTAGTCATTCTTATGCTCCCGGTTTCCTGGTTATCATGTTTCTCAGTTGAACCAAACAACTAGTCTTTCTTGTTATGGAATACTTTCCGGTTCTGGCCTGTTGCTTGCCATCCCCAAGATTTAGCATCTTGGACTCGGTTTTCCTCTTAGCGGTCGTTATACCGGATCGCCCCGGTTGCGGATGATGGCGCGATTAATGGCGAGCTTATCGAGTCGCCAACATTCAACCTTATTGAATTGCGGACAAATTAGCCGCAGCGCGGCAACGTAGGTATTAGCGATATTTTGGTCCGAAACAAACCCGCCGACAACGGCCCAGAAATCGGGTTGCGGTTGCGGATGGATATAGGCAATGTCGAATTCGATGTGATAGTGGTCGATCGACTCGTGCATGAAGTGTTCTTGCACGAAATGCTGCGCCATTGCGATGACCGTCGACTGCGGCGGTGTGTCGATTTGGGCAATTACCCATTCAGTGGGCACGAACCAAATGAGTACTGCTATCAGTATGTTCATACTAGAATAATGGCACACTACCCTGCCCAACGAATAACATTCTTTTTGGTCAGGATCTCGCATTGCGTAAAAACGCCTGCATATGAAACCGCGTCTGTTCCGTTGAATATCTGAACTGCTGACCTACGGGACAGGCGCGCCGCGCCAGACAACCGCGGTGCAAGCAGTCAGCGCCGTGGTCACTGCCAATGTGGTCGAGACAATCATCCACATCGTAGCGGCCAGATGCGAACGCGTGAACCGGACATGCAGATAAACAGGGTTTGTCTTGGCACGTCTCACAAGGACTGGGCCGGACAGCAAACGGCGGCAGTGCGATATGCTCGACAAAGGCCAGTGCCCCCCGGTAGGCATGCCAAAGACCATAGTCAGGATGAATCAGGGTGCCGATAGGAGATGGCACCACCGGCTCCGCGCGTTGCGCCCAGCGTTGAAATGGATGATAAGGAGGACCATCGAAGGGAAACATAGCTTGCGCACCATAGTGTCTCGCGATCGCGTCAAGGACCTGGCGCGTCCAACTGTTCAATGGATGTTCTTGTGTCGAACCGGCCTTGGCCTGCTGGAACTGCCGCCACATAGCATCGCCGACGTTGCCCGCCAGGATGACCGTTCCGGCATCAGCCCCATCGGGCATCGGGGGCACCTGGTCCTCGGACCGGGGATAGAAACCGCCGCGTGACACCAGTCCCACATCACGCAAGGCTGACTCAACAATGGCGATATCCAACATTTTGCTCGCTAATCGGGAATCATATCAGCGTACACCATACCATCGCGTTCATGGGTGTCACCGGTGTGCACGGCTATGGGCCGGCGGAACATCGGGCCGGCGTAGGCAAAGGTATGAAATTCACCGTTCTCGCCACAGGGATCTACCCGGTGCGGCAACTCCGCCAGCAACTCCCGATCAAAAACGCGGCCGGCGCATGATCGCGGCATAACATTGGGATCAAGACAGGTGATCCGCGCACGCAGCCCGATCGCCACCATCTCCGCCGCCAGTTGTCGCGTGTCTCGCGTCCACAACGGAAACCACGGCTCGAGACCGCTACCTGCGAGCAGCGATTCTCTGTAGCTACGAATGTCCTCGAGGAACAAATCACCGAACACCACATGGGTAATCCCTGCACGCTTCGCCTGTTGCAACGTCGCGCCAATGATCGCTTCATATTCCGTGTTCGGACATGGATCAGGAATAGCCACGCGTGTTAACGGAAGCCCGCAGGCCTGCGCTTGAGTGACTAGTAACGCTTCCGGCACTTGATGCACGGCAACGCGCTCTGCGGGGCGGTTCACAGTCGTGAGTAGTCCCACCACTTCCACATCTCGCCGATTGCTTACAAGGTGTAGCGCATAGGCGCTGTCTTTGCCGCTACTCCAGAATATCAGTGCCCGCCTCACGGTATCGTGTTTTTCAGTCATGCGATGATCCAATGCCCGTGCATACAGTCTACCCCCAGGCGTCATGTATAAGCCGATCGCCGCGACAGTTCTGGCCCGCAAATTGCGCCAAGGATCGTGATGGGTGAGTTCCCTTGGCTCTGATCCCCGGTTTTGTCGTGCCGCTATTTATCGTCACGCACATCATCATCTATTTGCATCTCCCTTATAAATGGGGTCGGTGACGATTTAATATCATGATTGAAATTTGTCACTGACGCGACTCCTGGACTCCTGTTTGCCTCACTCGCCTTCGATGCTCAATGTCAAGCCCACTGCCTGCAACATAAGCATGCGTAAATATTAGCGATTACTGTGCCAAAATTGTTTTTTCAACAATTACGCGACACGTGCAAATGCGGTACTGAACTTTCGCGGCTCGATCAGGTCTTTGTTGTAACACACAATGTGTCGTAACTACCGCTTCTGAAAGGAGAGAATCATGGGTGAAAATACACGTATGCACGATGGCATTGCCGGAGTCTTGATATTGCTGGGTACGCTACTCGGTGCTTTCGTAAGCCCCTATTGGCTGTGGGTGCCTGGCATAGTTAGCGCTTTGATGTTGCAAAGTGCCTTCAGCGGATTTTGTCCGGTCTACTTTACGCTCGGTAAACTTCGCGGCACACGCGCGACGGCGACGAATTAACGCAAAACTTTAGGAGTCACCGGGGATCGAGCCTTAAAGCGGGTACCGCTCGTATGTTTTCTTTACCTGGGAAAACCCGGCTTTGACAGTCGCGCAAAGCCGTCTAATCCGGCGACTGGCATGAACCTTGTGGAAGTACGATTCGGGCGTACACGCCCTTCGAGTACTATCACCCTGCAGGCACAAACGGCTCGCGTGCTTCTTTGTGGAGAAAAGCCAGCCGGGTTCATTGCGACTGAGTGTTTCCCGCTCGGCGATCTGTCGTCAGCGTACAATACTGAACTGCGGCCGACCGTCACCGAACCTTATCTTAATAGACCTCAGCCTGTATCCTCTCGATCCAGCCCGAAGTCGAAGGTATCAATGCGGTAGCCCTCGGGAAATGCCTGTTCTATTCGTTTCTCAAATTCTCCATATACTTCGGCCTTGTGTTGTTGAACGTCATAGTCTCGGGTGGCGAGATCCACGTCGTCGACCTCGAGTTCTATCTTGAATTCTATATCTGGTGCGATTTTAAAACGGACTTTTGCCATCGTATCCCCTCAGAATCATCTATTCAGCAAACAGTTAAGCATTTTTCAACAGTGTCTCATTGATCCGCGTCAATGTGAATCCAATCTTCTTTGTTTCGATTCCTGACTTTGGATCGCCGGGCCCAAAAACACCGTAAGGTTCAGAAGGTCTGATAGAATGTCCTAGAGGCGGCTGTAATTTCAAGGCGCAAAGGAGCAAGGCCAATTCTCAACCAGGGATTTGCTCTTGGGTGAGCTTCGTATCAATCGTGCGGCGGGAGAATATACATGCGTGTCAAGACGTTAGTCATCTTGTATTGTCTGTTTTTTTCGCCATCCACGCTTGCAGCAGAACTCACAACACAAGAAAGGTTGGTTGCCAAAGCAGAAACGGCCCTGCAAAGTTTTCTGACCGCACCTGATTCCGAGTGGTTGCAGGACCACTTGCAAGATGCGCTTGCAGTGATGATCATTCCGCGGATGATCAAGGCCGGTTTCGTGTTCGGCGTATCAGGTGGGGATGCGGTGATGATTGCCAAGCACACAAAGACACAAAATTGGAGTAATCCAGCTTTCTACAAGGTTGGGGCCTTTGGCGTTGGTTTACAAGCGGGCGTGCAGAAATCCACAGTGCTGGTGCTGGTGCGAACTGAGGCCGGTCTGAGATCGTTAATGAGGTCATCGGGCAAACTCGGTGCGGGAGGTTCGATTGCGGTGGGCCCCATCGGCGGAGGCTCATCGACGCAATTGACTACAGACATGGTGTCCTTCACGCGAGCCAAGGGCCTGTTTGCCGGCGTATCCCTGGATGGCGTATCAATCGGCGTCGATACCGAAGCCAATGAAGCGCATTACCGCGCGGGCGTCACAGCCCGCGATATCCTGATCAATCAGTCGGTGAAAAGACCCAACTCGGATAAGCTCGCTCGCGCGCTGTCCAAGGCACTGAAATAGACACCGATCACGACGACTTCAGCCAGCATCAATAACCAATTTTAACAATCTTTCCAGCTCCCATAGTCCATCATTCTGGACAGAGCGGCGACCCTCGTGTCATGAGCCGCCGATGTTTTTGTTTGACTTTTTCTCCGCTATGGTGAGAACTATGCGCTCACTCTTTGCCTCTAGTGTCGAATTGAATCGTTATGTAGCCGCTGCCAACCCTAAGTTCCGAACAGGTGGAGATGATTCGCCATCTGCCGTCGGTATGCTGCCCTTTTCCCAGGGGTAAAGGGTTGTACCACCGCATTCATCCGAGAGTTAGCCGACTGTAGGACAACCCCACCACCAGTCGACATTCCAGGCCAAAACAAATACCATATTCAACACTAGTTTCCTGGCATGAATAATTCAGAATGTGTGCGGTTTGCCGGGGATCTTCGACTTAAACACCTAGAACGACTCCACTTTGCCTGTCCTGTACCCGTATGGCGGATCGTAACGTCGCATCAATGTGGGCACAGCGCATATTTCCGGCGCTGACCTGGCTGGGTGAACTCAGGGATCACCGCGTCCTGCGCATCGATATCCTCGCCGGCGTCACCGTCGCGCTCGTCCTGATTCCACAATCCATGGCCTATGCACAGCTCGCCGGGCTGCCGGCCTATTACGGCCTGTATGCCTCGTTCATGCCGCCGATGATCGCCGCGCTGTTTGGGTCATCCCGCCAATTACAGACTGGGCCGGTGGCGATTGTCTCGATCATGACCGCCGCGGCGTTAGAGCCTTTGGCAACCGCCGGCGGCGCCAGTTTTGTGGCCTATGCCATTATGCTGGCGTTGATGGTCGGCATGTTCGAACTGGCACTGGGCCTATTACGTCTGGGGGCATTGGTCAATTTTCTCGCCCACCCCGTGATTGTCGGCTTCACCAACGCCGCCGCTATTATTATCGCTACCTCCCAGCTGAGTAAGATATTCGGCGTGTTTGCCGACAAGGGCGATTACTACTTCGAGACCATCTGGAATGTCATTCGCGCGGCGTTCACCGATACCCACTGGCCGACCCTGGCGATCGCCGTGCTGGCATTCG
>CAMYNX010000159.1 GCA_947259875.1 uncultured Gammaproteobacteria bacterium
GCCATGATCGCCACTATCGCCATCGCTTCGACGATGGGGACGGCGGAATTAGAGATGGTCGGACCGCAATCGACGTTGATGTTCCTGCCGTTGATGCTGGCCTCCGTAGGGATATTGTGCTCCATCGGTGGGATCTACCTGGTGCGGCGTTATTCAAGTAAGTCGCCGGAGGTCGCGTTGCGCATCGGCACCATGGGTGCATCGGTGTTGTTTATCGTCGTCGCGTTTTTTGTGATCGCCGTTTCCGATGCCAGCATGCGGGTCTGGGTTTCGGTACTGGTGGGCGCCATCGGCGGCATCATTATCGGTCTGGTCACCGAGTATTACACCGCCGGTGCGCCGGTGCGAAAGATCGCCGAGGCCGGACAAACCGGCCCGGCGACAGTGATGATTTCTGGCATCGCCACCGGCATGCAATCGGTGGTCGTGCCGCTGCTGGCGCTCAGCGCCATTATTCTGATCTCGAGTCAACTGTCGGGACTTTACGGAGTGGGCATCGCCGCGGTGGGCATGCTCGCCACCGTCGGAATTACCATGGCCATCGATGCCTATGGGCCAGTGGCGGACAACGCCGGCGGTATCGCTGAGATGGCCGGCCTGGGCGAGGACACGCGTAAGATCACCGATTCGTTGGACGAACTCGGCAATACCACCGCCGCAATCGGCAAGGGGTTCGCCATCGGTGCCGCGGCGCTGGCGGCGCTGGCCATCATTACCGCCTACATCGAGGTCGTCTCCCACCAGGTGGTGGATTTCAGCCTGCAGATCAATAACCCCTGGGTGCTCGCCGGGATGTTCATCGGCGGCATCTTTCCGTTTCTGGTCGGCAGTTTGACCATGACCGCGGTGGGCGACGCGGCGTTTGACATGATCAAAGAGATTCGACGTCAATTTAAGGAGATCCCCGGGTTGCTGGAAGGTGAGGCGCAACCGGACAATGAGCGTTGTATCGAAATCGCCACCGACGCCGCGCTCAAGCGCATGGTGCCGCCCGGCGTGTTGGCGGTCGCAGCCCCGGTGGTGGTGGGTTTCGCCCTCGGTCCGGAGTCCCTGGGTGGTATGCTCGGGGGCGCATTGCTTGGCTGCGTATTGCTGGCTCTGACCATGGCCAATGCCGGTGGCGCCTGGGATAACGCCAAAAAATATGTGGAGCGCGGAAATCTGGGCGGGAAGGGTTCCGATACCCACAAGGCGACGGTGGTCGGTGATACCGTCGGTGACCCGTTCAAGGATACTTCGGGACCGTCGATGAACATCCTGATCAACGTCATGGCGATTGTGAGCTTGGTCATCGCGCCGTTGCTTGGATAATCCGGGGTTACCCCCGGACTTCGGTTTCGGCAACGTGTCACATACAGCCCCGCCCCTATTCTAGCCAGGCAACCTGGAGCATCGAATGTCGCTGTTTCCTGGAACAGACGCGGCGGGTTCGCCCGGTGTATAGCCATGAATAGGGTCGGGGCTTGTACATTGGCCAGGAAATGCGAAAACTCTTAGCGCGCGCGGAAAATTAGTTGCTAGATTCAAACCGGGTGCCTGGCTCGAAACCGAAAATTGGCCCCAGGCCCAGATCCTTGATCAGCTTGTCCACCGCCGCTTGGCCGTGTTCCTTGTGCACTTCGGCCAAGATCAACCGCGCCGAGTTGCGGTTGTAGAAACCGCCAAAATCGGCTTGCACCTGCAATAATTCGTAGGCCTTATCGAGGGTCATTGCGTAACGTTCCGTTGAGCATTAGCAACAGACCGGTGTAAAAGCGACCCCCCCAAAGCGCATCGTTTAGGGCGTGAACCGAGTTTTCAGTTTCTTTTTTACCGGTTTGTTCTTGAGTCGGATATATTGCGGCATACCGTTTTTGTAGGGTGGATAGTCCTCGCCTTTGATGAGCGGCGTCAGATATTCACGACATTTTTCGGTAATGCCAAAACCATCCCTGGTAATGAAATTTTTAGGCATCATTTTTTCGACATTGGCGACTTTATCCAACGGCGCCTTTTCAATTTTCCATTTGTAGGGGTTGTTGGATACCCGTTTAATTGCCGGCATCACCGCATTCTCGCCCTTCAAAGCCATCTGTACCGCTTCGCGCCCCACTGCATAGGCCTGGTCGACATCGGTCTTGGATGCGATATGACGCGCTGCGCGTTGCAAGTAATCGGCTACCGCCCAGTGATATTTTAGATCCAGGTCTTGTTTGACCATGCCCGCCACCACCGGCGCCGCTCCACCGAGTTGCGCGTGACCGAAGGCATCTTTCAAACCTTGATCGGATAGAAACTTGCCATCAGGTCCTTTCACACCCTCGGAGACCACCACCGAAACGTAGCCGTGTTTTCTCACCAGCTGATTCGCCTTTTTCATGAATTTTTTTCGGTCGAATCTAACCTCGGGAAACAAGATCAATATCGGGATCTCGGTATCTTTACTCGACGCTAGGCCGCCGGCTGCGGCGATCCAGCCTGCATGCCGGCCCATCACTTCGATTATGAACACCTTAGTAGAGGTCTTCGCCATGCTCGCAACATCAAAGCTGGCTTCGCGTGTCGAGACCGCGATGTACTTCGCGACCGAGCCGAACCCTGGACAGTTATCGGTGATTGGCAGGTCATTATCCACCGTCTTTGGCACATGAATGGCCTGGATCGGATATCCCATGGTCTCCGACAGTTGCGATACTTTCAAACACGTGTCCGCCGAGTCGCCTCCGCCGTTGTAGAAAAAATAACCGATATCATGGGCCTCGAATACTTCTATCAACCTTTGGTATTCACGTCTGTTTTCTTCCAGGCTCTTTAGTTTGTAGCGGCACGAACCAAACGCGCCAGAGGGTGTATGACGTAATGCCGCGATCGCCCGTGGTGTCTCCCGGCTGGTATCAATGAGATCCTCAGTCAGGGCGCCGATAATGCCGTTACGTCCAGCGTAGACCTTGCCGATTTTGTTCTCGTACTTGCGCGCGGTCTCGATCACACCGGAGGCGGTGGTGTTGATGACTGCGGTAACACCGCCGGACTGGGCATAAAACGCATTTTTTTGCCTGGATTTTGGCATGATTCCCCTCTTATTAAAGAATTAAATCTGAAGCGCGATTATTTATACTGCAAATCTTCTCCGGTAGAACCCGAGATCACGCCCTCACGTTCGCGCTCGCTGTCCGACTGGACTTGTAACAACGTAGACACGCACGTGCCAATGTCGTCGTACTTGCCTTGGCCGGTGCCAAACTGATCAGTCGGCTCGTAGAAAAACTGGCATCGAAACTCATCAGAAGCGGATTTAGCCACCACAAAGCTGCAATTGCGCGCTTGCCAAAATACAGCTGGGCACTCGGTTAACTCTTCCGCCGCGGGATCCAGTTGGAACTCGACATCGGCACGGTGAATATCCACCGTTTCCTTGAATCGTAGCTGCAAAAGACCCTTTATGACATCTAGCTCAGGGTCGGTAAAATCAGGAATGACAGACATGAATTGCCTCCGGAACGTATTTTTCCCATATTACAGTGAATCTGCAAGCGTTGTGGCTATCAAAGCTGTTGGTGCCGGGATAGGGGCCATTTATAGTTTTCTGGCTTTTGCACTTTGCGGGCCGCCCGGCTTGCCAGCGTCGTGGACACTTATTAAGTGGTCGGCGCCGGAGATTGGGCGTTTATAGTTTTTCGGTGTTGGCCCTTTGCGCACTGCCAGGCTTGCCAGCGTCGTGGATACCAAAGCGGTCGGTGCCGGGAACGGGGCGTTTATGGTTTTCCGGTTTTGGCACTTTGCGCATCTCGTGGATAATGAGACGATAAAGAAAACTTGGAACTGGGAATGCAGCACAAATGAACGACTCGCTTTTATTGGCACCAGGATTTCCCGCTACCCGTATGCGGCGCATGCGCCGGGATGAATTCTCGCGGCGGCTGATGCGGGAGAATCGTGTTTCGGCAGACGATCTGATACAACCGCTATTTGTCATGGAGGGGACTGACGATAGTGAGGCGGTGCCATCGATGCCTGGGGTCGAACGATTAACGGTTGATCGATTGATGTCCAAGGCGCGCCGGTTACAAGATCTGGGTGTGCCGGCCATTGCCTTGTTTCCAGTGGTGCCCACGGAGAAGAAAAGCGATGACGCCCAAGAGGCCTACAACTCGAACGGCCTGGTGCAGCGAGCGGTACGGGCATTGAAGTCGGATGTGCCTGAGCTGGGGGTGATCACCGATGTCGCCCTGGACCCGTTCACCAGTCATGGCCAAGACGGCCTGATTGACGAGTCTGGTTATGTCGTGAACGATGATACCGTCGACGTGCTCGTCAAACAGGCGGTATCCCACGCTGAAGCTGGGGCGGACGTGGTGGCGCCATCGGACATGATGGATGGCCGTGTCGGCGCGATTCGCCGGGCGCTGGAATACGAGAACTATCATAACCTGAGAATTCTGGCCTACGCCGCGAAATACGCTTCCAGCTACTACAGTCCGTTCCGTGATGCAGTGGGGTCGGCAGCGAGTTTGGGTGGTGGTAATAAGTACAGCTATCAAATGGATCCGGCCAATGGCATTGAAGCGCTGCGTGAGGTGGCATTGGACATCGATGAGGGTGCAGACATGGTGATGGTGAAACCGGGAATGCCATACCTGGATATCATCTACCGGGTCAAACAGCGGTTTGGGCTCCCTACGTTTGTGTATCAAGTGAGCGGTGAGTACGCGATGTTGCATGCCGCCGCACAGAACGATTGGTTGGATCTGCGGGAGGTGGTGATGGAAACGATGGTCGGCTTCAAACGCGCCGGGGCTGATGCAGTATTGACTTATTTTGCGGAGACCATAGCCGCTTGGCTGCAGGAGGACTCGTGAGTATTACAAAAAACTACACCGAAGAGATCGACGTAGCCGATGTCTGATAAAAAACCGATACCAACCGACATTACTCTCCACCAGCAATCACGGATTCTGCAGACCGTATTTGATGACGGCAGCCAGTTTGAGTTGCCATGCGAGTACTTGCGTGTCTATTCGCCGTCTGCGGAAGTACGCGGGCACGGTCCGGGGCAGGAAGTACTACAAGTTGGCAAAGAAAAGGTAAACATCGTTGCTGTCGAACCGGTGGGTGCCTACGCAGTAATGCTGCGCTTCGACGATGGACATGATACAGGAATATTTTCTTGGGAGACCCTGTATGAGCTGGGAGTAAATCGAAATGAGTACTGGACGAATTATCTCCAGCGTCTGGCGGACGCCGGCCACCACCGGGAATCTCAACCTTATGACGAGATGATGAGCCGTGACTGAGCGAGGCCGCGACAATACCACCCATTTCGGTTTTCGGGATGTGCTGGAGCAAGACAAGCCACGTTTGGTTGCGGAAGTATTCCGGTCGGTCGCCGATAAATACGACTTAATGAACGACCTGATGTCGTTCGGTGTGCATAGGGCTTGGAAGCAATTTGCTGTAGGGTTGAGCGGTATTCGATCGGGATACCGAGTGTTGGACGTTGCCGCCGGTAGCGGCGATCTCGCGCGGAAATTTGCCCGCATGGTAGGCGATTCGGGATTAGTGGTGTCAACGGATATCAGCGAGGCGATGTTGCAACGCGGACGCACGCGCCTCACCGACGCTGGGATCGTCGGCAATGTGTTGTATGTCCAGGCGGACGCCGAGCACCTACCGTTTCGCGAAAATATTTTCCATTGTGTCAGTATTGGATTTGGGTTGCGTAATGTGACTCACCAGCAAATTGCCCTGCAAGCCATGTATCGGTGCTTACGGCCAGGAGGCCGCATACTGGTTCTCGAGTTTTCCAGACCCACCACAAAATGGTTGCGCAAGCTCTATGATCTGTATTCGTTCAATGTGTTACCGCAAGTTGGGCGGTTGGTGGTCGGTGACAAAGCCAGTTACCAATATTTGGTGGAGTCGATACGTAAACAACCAACCCAGGCTGAATTGCAGTCAATGATGGAGAC
Source organism: uncultured Gammaproteobacteria bacterium (assembly GCA_947259875.1). GTDB lineage: Bacteria > Pseudomonadota > Gammaproteobacteria > Arenicellales > JAANXG01 > CALZGZ01. The sequence goes on from CAMYNX010000159.1 coordinate 5,949, forward strand.
GGCTGGGTTCGAACGGGTCGATTATCATAATCTGAGTGGGGGAATTGTAGCGGTGCACACCGGCTATAAGTTTTGATTCATAACACCCACGGATACTTATAATGCGCAATCACCCGAGAGCGGCTTTCCATGATTACCGATCTGCTTGAGTCCATCGGGAACCGATTACTGCGTCTGGATCCGGACGCGCTTCAGCGGTTCCAAGATTTCGACGGAAAGCTTATTTGTTTGGAACTGGTTGGCATAGACAGGAGACTGTATTTGTCACCCGGCGAAACCGGCATCACGATTCGCGAGGTTTCAGAAGACGAACCCGATGTCACATTATCCGGCTCGCCCCTTGCCTTCGCCCAATTGGGACTGCGTGGGCTGCACGTGACACTGTTTCGCGAGGGCAAGATGGAAATCAAGGGCGACGTTGAGTTGGGCCAAAGCCTGCAACGATTTGTCGAGGAAGTGGACATTGACTGGGAGGAATTGTTGTCGCGATATATCGGTGATGTCGCCGCGCATCAGAGTGGGAATCTGGTTCGCGGGCTCAACGATTGGCGGAATAACGCGCATCATACTGCGAAACGAAATGTCTCCGAATATCTTCAAGAAGAGGCCCGTCTGCTTGCCACAGCGTCAAGCGTGGCCCGATTTACGAATGCGGTGGATGATTTGCGTTCTGCTGCGGATCGGCTAGAACAGCGGGTGCAGCGGCTCCAAGCGTTGTTGTCATGATAAGCCCAGCCCAGTTTTTCAGACTCCTGCGAATCACCCAGGTGTTTGTCAAACATGGTTTGGATGATTTCGTCACTGCCATTCACCTGTTTCGTCCGTACCATTACATCTCCTATTTGATGCCCTGGCGTTGGCGCCGCTCAATAAGAAAGCCGCGTGGCGATCGGTTGCGTGAGGCACTGGAGGAACTCGGCCCGGTATTCGTGAAGTTCGGACAGATGTTGTCCACCCGGCCGGATCTGCTGCCGGAGGATATCGCCATGGAACTCAGCAAACTCCAGGATCAAGTCCCTCCATTCCCCGGTGATGTCGCCAAGGCGGTTGTCGAGAAGGCTCATGGCGCACCGTTGGAAAGACACTTCGCGTCTTTCGAGTTACAGCCCATCGCGTCGGCATCCGTGGCCCAGGTTCACGCGGCGAATCTGCCGGACGGCACGGAGGTGGTCGTCAAAGTGCTGCGTCCCAACATTCAATTGGTTATCGAACGTGATTTGGCCTTGCTCTATACGGTGGCGCGATTGGCGGAGAGATATTGGGATGAAGGCCCGCGGCTGCGTCCCGTTGACATAGTCGACGAATACAACAAGACCATCCACGATGAACTGGACTTGAGAAGGGAAGCGGCGAATGCCGGTCAGCTGCGTTCCAACTTCGAAGACTCTGACATCATCTATATTCCGAAAGTGTACTGGGATGTCACCACCAGGGAGGTAATGGTCATGGAGCGCATCCATGGTATTCCGATCCGGGATATGGAGGCTTTGAAGGCAGCGGGTATTGATATGCGCAAGCTGGCGCATGATGGTGTCGAGATCTTTTTTACCCAGGCGTTTCGTGATGGATTTTTCCATGCGGATATGCACCCGGGGAACATCTTCGTCTCCGAGTCGGGCCAGTATCGAGCCGTTGACTTTGGCATCATGGGAACGTTAGACGATAACGATAAACGCTATTTGGCGGAGAACTTCCTTGGATTTTTCAACCGCGACTACCGGGCTGTGGCCGAGGCCCACCTGCATGCCGGATGGGTGCCTGCGCATACGCGGGTGGATGAGTTCGAAGCCGCGATTAGAACGGTGTGCGAGCCGGTGTTCGCGAAGCCGATCAGCGAGATCTCTTTTGGCAAACTCGTTGTGCAATTATTTCAAACTGCAAGGCGTTTCGAGATGCCCATCCAGCCACAACTGGTGTTATTACAGAAGACCTTGCTGAACATCGAGGGCCTGGGCCGGCAACTGTATCCTCAGCTGGATTTGTGGGAGACCGCCAAGCCGTATTTGGAACGCTGGATGCGGCAACAAGTTGGGCCGTGGGCACTTCGCGAGGGTCTCAAGCGTGAATTGCCGAAGTGGGGACGGATGCTGCCGGAAATACCCACACTGGTACACGGCCTATTGCGCAAATTGCACGACGAGGAGACCGCGAGCCAACAGCAGGCGGATGAGTTGAAACGCTTGCGGCATGAGCTGACCGGTGGTCAACGCCGCCAATATATTGGCACGCTGGGTGCCGTCCTGTTGTTGGCGGCCGCGATCCTGGCGGCATTGGACGGCTACGCCCCGTTGATGCTGCACAACGTGCCGGTGTCCACTTGGGTACTGGGGGGGCTCGATGGAGGTATATATTCCCTCTAACCTTCTGGGGGATTATTTAGAAAATTAGAGCGTACTTATATTAATCTTGATCAAGATACTAGGTTATTATAAAGTCCACTATGATCTGCCCGACTGCTTCGGCAGTGAGCTTTACCCAGTAGTTGGGTAGTAACCGGGGAGTTGTAACTATGAGACTAACTACCAAAGGCCGTTATGCTGTCACTGCAATGATGGATCTTGCGATTCATGAGGTGTCAGGGCCGGTCACCTTGAACGACATTGCCACCAGTCAAAATATCTCGCTCTCTTATCTCGAGCAGTTGTTTGCTGCGCTGCGTAAGGCGGGGCTCGTGAAGGGTTTGCGTGGTCCCGGGGGCGGCTATCGCTTGGCTTTGGCGGCGAACGATATATCCGTGGCCGATATCATTGTCGCGGTTGACGAAAAGGTCGATATAACCCGTTGCGGCGGTAAAGGAGACTGTCAGAATGGTGACCCCTGTTTGACCCACGAGCTATGGAAGGACCTGAGCCGGCAGCTGTACGAGTTTCTGGACAAGATCAGATTGGGCGAACTCACTGAATGGCCCTGTGTGCAAGAACGGGCATTACGCCAGGATACACAGTTGGGGCGCACCAATCCGGGATCGAGTGTCAGCGTGTAATTTTGGCGAGCCATCCGCGTAGGAGCAAAAATTTCGATGGGCAGTCCAGCGAATGACATCGACCGCTTAGTCAAACGCGAATATAAGGAAGGCTTTGTCACGGATATTGATTCTGAGACTCTGCCTCCGGGTCTTGACGAGGGCGTGGTTCGCGCAATTTCGGAAAAGAAACGTGAACCGCAATTCATGTTGGATTGGCGCCTCAATGCCTATCGCCATTGGTTGACACTCACCGAGCCGCAGTGGGCACATGTGCATCATGAGCCAATCGATTATCAAGCGATCAGCTATTACTCCGCACCCAAGGACAAAGACGGTCCCAAGAGTCTGGACGAGGTGGACCCGAAGCTGCTCGAGACCTACGAAAAGCTGGGGATCCCGCTAGAAGAGCAGAAGATGTTAGCGGGCGTGGCGGTAGATGCGGTATTCGACAGCGTGTCGGTAAAAACGACGTTTCGCGAGAAGTTAGCGGAAGTGGGCGTTATCTTTTGCTCCATCTCCGAGGCGCTTCAGGAACACCCGGATCTGGTAAAGCAGTATCTCGGCAGTGTGGTGCCGGCGGGGGATAATTTTTATGCCGCATTGAACTCTGCAGTATTCAGCGATGGGTCTTTCGTATACATCCCCAAGGGCGTACGTTGTCCAATGGAGCTGTCGACCTATTTCCGGATCAATGCGATGAATACCGGTCAGTTCGAAAGAACGCTGATTATCGCTGATGAAGGGAGTTATGTGAGTTATCTCGAGGGATGTACTGCGCCGATGCGGGACGAAAATCAACTACACGCTGCGGTGGTCGAATTGATAGCGATGGAAGGCGCGCAGATCAAGTACTCTACGGTGCAGAATTGGTATCCGGGGGATGAACAGGGCCGCGGCGGTATATACAATTTCGTGACCAAGCGCGGTGCATGTCGTGGCAGAAACTCTAAGATATCCTGGACCCAGGTGGAAACCGGATCTGCAATCACTTGGAAGTATCCCAGTGTGCTGCTGGAAGGCGATAATTCGGTGGGTGAATTTTATTCGGTTGCGTTGACCAACAACTGGCAACAGGCCGATACCGGGACCAAGATGGTGCATATTGGCAAGAACACCTCTAGCACCATTATTTCCAAGGGTATTTCCGCGGGCCACGGTCAAAACGCCTATCGGGGTTTGGTTAAAGTGCTAAACAAAGCAGACAACGCACGAAACTATTCGCAGTGCGATTCGCTGTTAATGGGTGATCGCTGTGGAGCACACACCTTTCCGTACATTGAGGTGAAAAATCCAACCGCCCAAGTCGAACACGAAGCCACGACATCGAAAATCAGTGTCGATCAGTTGTTTTACTGCCGGCAGCGAGGGCTATCGGAAGAGGACGCTGTGTCGATGATAGTAAATGGTTTCTGCAAAGAAGTGTTCAAGGAATTGCCGATGGAGTTCGCCGTCGAGGCGCGAAAGTTGTTGGAAATCAGCCTCGAAGGAGCCGTGGGTTAGGTATCCGCAAAGTCGTTCTGGGAGCGGGCGAGGCTCCAACCCCAATTAAACAGTATCGCTTCCCTTATAGCTGGACCCAAAGTGACTATGTTATCGATTAAAAATCTGCATGCCTCGGTGGAAGGCACCCCGATACTCAAAGGCATCGATTTAGATGTAGCAGCCGGCGAAGTACATGCCATTATGGGTCCCAACGGGTCCGGTAAGAGCACGCTTGCGAACGTTATCGCAGGCCGCGATGGTTATGATGTCACTGCAGGAAAAGTAGTCTTTCGCGGCAAGAATCTTCTTGAATTACCTGTCGAGGAGCGCGCCTGCGAGGGCATTTTTCTGGCCTTTCAGTATCCCGTCGAAATACCCGGGGTAAGCAACTTGTACCTGCTGAAGACCGCGTTGAATTCGATCCGCAAGCATCGTGGGCTGAACGATCTGTCAGCGGTTGAGTTTTTGAAATTAATCAAAGAGAAAATCAAACTGGTCGAGATGAAGGAGGAATTTCTGCATCGCTCTGTGAATGAAGGATTTTCTGGTGGCGAGAAGAAGCGTAACGAAATCCTGCAGTTGGCGGTGCTGGAACCGTCGCTGGCCATCCTTGATGAAACCGATTCAGGGCTCGACATCGATGCCCTCAAGGTGGTTGCAAACGGTGTTAACTCATTACGCGATGAACAACGCGCGATGATTGTGGTCACCCACTACCAAAGGCTGCTCGATTACATTATTCCCGACAAGGTTCACGTTATGGCAAATGGCCGTATCGTGAAGTCCGGCGATAAGTCATTGGCATTAGAGCTGGAGAAACACGGTTACGCGTGGATTGCGCAAGATCCCGGCGCAGCGGCCGCCCCGCCGGCAGGGTCCTGAGTCGTCATGTTCGAGGCGGTGCAGCAGGCATATGTCGACGTCTACAACGGTGTAGCGTCCGATCTGCCCGGAGGCTCTATTCCCTGGCTGCGGCGGGTTCGCGACGCTGGATTGTCAAGGTTCCGCGAGGTCGGTTTTCCGACTCCCCGTGACGAAGACTGGAAATACACCGATGTGCGGCCGATTGTGAAGCAGCCCTTTGCGCCGGCGTTAAACGGTCATAATGGTATCGACGCCGCACAGCTCGAGATACTCAAGAATAATGCTTTGGATAGCCACCGGTGCGTGTTCGTGAACGGGCATTTCGCGCCGCGTCTGTCAGATCTCGACCAACTGCCATCCGGTGTTGCCGTGATGAGCCTTGGTGATGCGCTCAACCAACGCGCTGAGGAGCTGGAGACCGAGCTTGGCCGTTTCGCACCCAACAAATTGCATGGTTTTGCCGCACTCAACACCGCGTTCTTGACAGACGGGGCCTATATCCGCATCGGGCGCGATTGCGCACTGGACCGCCCCATCGAGTTGATTTATGTCGCCACCGGAGACGGCGAGCAACCACAGGTCTCTTATCCACGCACCCTTGCGATTGCCGAGACCGGTAGCCAGGCAGTGATCCTGGAACGTTACGTTAGTCTTGGGCAAAGCCGCTATCTAACCAATGCGATCACCGAACTCGTGGCTCGAGCGTCGGCACAGGTGGACTATTACAAGCTGCAGGAGGAGAGTACCAAGGCG
>CAMYNX010000160.1 GCA_947259875.1 uncultured Gammaproteobacteria bacterium
AACAATTAGCGCGGAATCTCATCGAAGAAATCGCAACTCGCTATCGTGCAGAAAGTTCAAATAAAGATACTAGACGAGCGCATCGGTAACGATTTTCCATTACCAAAATACGCCACCGACGGGTCCGCTGGCCTCGATCTACGTGCATGCGTCGACGAACACGTGCGCATCGAGCCAGGGGAGACACACCTCGTTCCCACCGGAATCGCTATCCATATCGCTGATTCGAGCCTAGCGGCGGTTGTCCTGCCGCGCTCCGGTCTGGGGCACAAACAAGGACTGGTGCTGGGAAACCTAGTGGGCCTCATCGATTCTGATTATCAAGGGCAAGTGTTGATATCGGCCTGGAATCGGGGCACGCATAATGTCATCATCGAGCCAGGAGATCGGATCGCGCAGATGGTGTTCATGCCGGTCAAACGGGTCCGATTCGAATTGGTTGAAGATTTCGATTCCACGACCCGAGCCGAAGGAGGATTTGGACATACGGGTCATAATTGAGAGATCCACTAAATAATGCCCTCAAATACAAACAACCCTGGCACTTCCTTGGGCACTAACCTGAGAAAGTCTTCCCTCGTTACCCTCGCGTTGACCATGGTCATGATGGTGGGATTGATAGTGGTGTGTTTGGGATCGCTCTATGTCTCGGGAGTAGCAACGCGGAACTTGATCGCCCCTGCCGTTGGAGCGGGCATTGTGTTGTCACTGGTAGTGTTGCTGAACCTACGTGCCCGCAGCCAATGGCTGAGGGCGCTTAGCCATGACGCGAAACTCTTGGCCCAAATGGCGGGTAGACGCTCAGGCCTGCATCTTCGCACCGAGCTGTACACCGATGAACTGAAACCGCTCTCCAAATTGGTACAAGAAGAACGGCAGAAACTGATCATCCTGGGTCTCACGGATCCGCTGTGCGATGTGGGCAATCGCCGGGCCCTGGAACAATGGCTGCGCCGTCTATTTGAACGGCCCGATACCAAGGCGCCGGTATCGATCCTATTGATCGATCTGGATTACTTCAAAGAAATCAATGACCGGTATGGACATGATATCGGTGACCAGGTGATAAAAAATTTTGCGGTGGAACTCAAGGATCGGGTGAGGGAACGGGATCTGATCGCGCGCATGGGTGGCGATGAATTTTGTATCGTGTTTCCACAGACACGTCTGTCGGTAGCGATGTCTTTGGCCGGTCGCTTGCGGACGCAACTGCCCTCGACTATGGAAGTCACCGAAGGCGTTTTCCACACCCTGGGTTGGACTGGTGGTTTAAGTGTCACCGACCCTTTCGATATGAATTACAAACAAGTGCTAAAGCGTGCCGACCGGGCGCTATTGAACGCCAAACACCAAGGCCGTAATCACACCAAGATTTATGAGCTGATCGCAAGCGCCAACGAAGACAACGCCCGTGAATCAGTTCTTCATTGAAAGGTGGCTGCAGTTGTCGATGTGCGATACGTCGATTCGTGCGAATGCGCTCAAGATTTCCCGAATAAGGATGCACAAAGAGGTCCTCCATGCCTGATACATTGACAGTCACTGACAACCGCACCGGTCAACAATACGAACTCGCGATTACCAGCGGGACAATCAATGCCAGTGATCTTCGGCGAATTAAAGTATCCGAAGATGATTTCGGGCTCTTGAGCTACGACCCGGCATTCTCCAATACCGCCTCGTGCAAAAGCGCCGTCACCTATCTGGATGGTGACAGAGGTATTCTTCGCTACCGGGGTTATCCCATCGAGCAATTGGCCGAACGCAGTACATTTCTGGAAGTGGCTTATCTACTTATTCACGGTGAACTGCCAAACAAAGTAGAGCTGACGTCATGGATCAACAATATTACCCACCACACCATGCTTCACGAGAAGGGCAAGAAACTTATGGAGGGTTTCCATCACAACGCCCATCCAATGGGAATGTTGATCAGCAGCATCGCTGCGTTGTCGACGTTTTATCCAGACGCAAAAACAATCGACGATTACGATACCCGCATGTTGCAGGCGTATCGGCTGATCGCAAAAGTACCCACAATCGCCTCCTATGCGCACCGCAATAGCTTGGGATTGCCGTATGTGTATCCGGACAACTCACTGAGTTATCCCGGTAACTTTCTCAATATGATGTATCGCATGGCGGAACCGAGGTATGAACCGGATCCGACGTTGGAAAGAGCGCTGGATGTGCTGTTTATTCTACATGCCGATCGCGGCCCTTTACGGGCCTTTGCATGGCGGCGCCAACGAGGCGGTATTGACAATGCTCAATGAAATTGGGTCAGCGAAAAATGTCGCCAAGTACATAAAACGAGTAAAGGCCGGCGAGATGCGTCTCATGGGTTTCGGACATCGGGTGTATAAAAATTACGATCCTCGGGCCAAGATCATCAAAGAAACTGCTTACCAAGTGTTCGAGGTCACGGGCAAGAACCCTTTGATCGACATTGCCTTGGAGTTGGAGCGGATTGCCTTGGAGGACGACTATTTTGTTGGGCGTAAGCTGTATCCCAACGTCGATTTTTACTCCGGGATCATCTATGAAGCATTGGAATTTCCCACCAACATCTTCACGGTGTTGTTCGCGATCCCACGCACCGCAGGCTGGGTCGCCCAGTGGATGGAGATGGTTGCCGATGAGACGATGCGGATTGCTCGACCCCGCCAGATTTACACCGGTCCTGATGAACGTGACTTCGTGCCACTGGAAGACCGCGAATAACGTCGCTGTATCTTGCGCCCAGGTGCCCCGCGACTCCGCGCAGCACAAGTCCCGTCGCCATCATCCGGGATCCTTGGTGCAATATACGGGCTGGGCAAGACTACGAAAAATCTTAACCCTATAAGGTTTATTGTTTTATAATTTCCGCTCACTGAACCATCCTAGTTCGAACTGAGATTCTCAGTGGCACGGCCTCGTTGGCGTGCTTCAAAATTTATCTGGAAGCTGTGGTTACCAATGATCGGGCCAGTCAAATCATTTTTTGAGTTATCGCGGGACACCCTCCTCACCGGCGCCAACGCTCAATACCTGGAAGAACTTTACGCGCGTTACGTTGACGATCCTCAATCGGTTGATGGGCAGTGGCGTGATTTCTTTGCCCGCCTGCAACATCGCCGGCTTGAAGCCGGCGCCGAATCAATCGCGCTATCATACAGCGAACCTGAGAAACAAGGATCTGTACTCCGAATTATCAACGCCCATCGCGTGCGCGGACATCAACAGGCACAACTCGACCCTTTGGGTCTGATGAACAGCGAACCGGTAGAGGATTTAGATCCTGAGTTTCATGGGTTTACCGTTGCCGATATGGAACAGGTGTTCAATACCGGCTCGCTTGCAGCGCCGGATACTATGAAATTAACGGATATCCTCGATCTACTGCGCCACACGTATTGCGACACCATTGGCTCGGAGTATATGCATATCATCGATACTCAGGAGAAGAGGTGGATTCAGGACCGCCTAGAATCGGTCCAAGCTCACCCGCAATTCACAACCGAACAGCGTCGAGAGATTCTCAACCGCCTCACCGCCGCGGAAGGTATTGAGAAATATCTGCACACCAAATACGTCGGTCAAAAGCGTTTTTCTCTTGAAGGCAGCGAGACTCTGATCCCATCCTTGGATGAGTTGATTCAGCACAGCGGTAGTAACGGAATCAAGGAAATCGTTATCGGCATGGCACACCGGGGACGACTTAATGTGCTCGTCAATATCTTAGGGAAAAGTCCACATCAGTTATTCCTTGAGTTTGAGGGCAAAGTTGATCGACATAAGCTCACTGGTACCGGAGACGTCAAATACCATCAGGGTTTTTCCTCCGACATTCAAACCCCTGGGGGACCTGTCCACATTGCGCTGGCATTCAACCCATCTCACTTGGAGATCGTAAATCCGGTGGTGGAAGGCTCAGTGAAGGCCAGGCAGTTACGTCGCGAAGATCAAGACGGGAATGTGGTGTTGCCAGTGATTATTCACGGCGATGCTGCGTTTGCCGGTCAGGGCGTGGTCATGGAGACCTTCAATATGTCCAAAACCCGTGGCTACCGCACCGGCGGATCGGTTCACATTATCGTGAACAACCAGATCGGCTTCACGACCAGCAATCCACTGGACGCCCGTTCAACGCTTTATTGCACCGAAGTCGCCAAGATGGTGCAGGCACCCATATTCCATGTGAACGGCGATGACCCGGAGGCGGTGGTGTTTATTACCCAGCTCGCCATCGATTACCGGATGCAGTTCAACAAAGATGTAATCATTGATCTGGTTTGCTACCGAAGACACGGTCATAACGAAGCCGACGAACCAGCAGTAACTCAACCGATGATGTACAAGAAGATCAAGACGCTGGTAACGACTCGGCAGTTATACGCAGACAAGCTGGTTGCGGCAGGCGTTATCGATAGATCAGATGCTGACAAAATGGTTGACGACTACCGTGCATCTCTGGATGAAGGTCACATTGTGGTCGAAGACTTTCTCAATGAGGTCAAAAACGAGTACGCAGTGGACTGGGTACCTTACCTGAATACAACCTGGGACACCGATGTCATCACCAGTGTTGCGATTAGTCAACTACAAGAATTAGCAAATCGTACACAGGAACTACCTGAAGGATTTGTCTTACATCCAAGGATCACTAAGATCATGGCGGACCGGCGCAAGATGATGGAAGGCGAACTACCATTGGATTGGGGCATGGCAGAGACGCTGGCTTATGCCTCGCTGTTGAAAGCCGGCTACTCGGTGCGCTTGTCCGGTCAAGACTCGGCCCGTGGGACGTTCTTTCACCGTCATGCAGCATTACACGATCAAAACAGCGAGGAAGTGTACGTGCCGCTGAGAAACCTATTTGATACGCAGCCTCGATTTCTGGCTATCAATTCATTGCTTTCGGAAGCGGCAGTGCTGGCTTTTGAGTACGGCTATGCGACGGCGGAACCACAGACATTAGTAATCTGGGAGGCCCAATTCGGAGATTTCGCAAACGGCGCGCAAGTCGTGATCGATCAGTTCATTAGCAGCGGTGAAGCCAAGTGGAATCGGCTGTGTGGTCTGGTCATGTTGCTCCCCCATGGTTATGAGGGCCAGGGACCGGAGCATTCTTCCGCACGTGTTGAGCGTTACCTGCAGTTATGTGCTGATGCCAATATGCAGGTGTGCGCGCCGACAACACCGTCCCAGATGTTTCACTTGTTGCGGCGCCAGGCGATCCGGCCTTATCGTCGTCCGCTGATCGTCATGACGCCCAAGAGCCTGTTGCGCCACAAATTGTCCACTTCGGAGCTCGCGGAATTGGAGAAAGGATCGTTTCAAGTCACGATTGGTGAAATCGACGCGCACAATGATGAAGTAATCGACCGCGTCGTGTTGTGTAGCGGCAAGGTGTACTTCGATCTGTTGGAAGAGCGCCGTAAGCGCGAACTCAATAATATAGCGATTGTGCGTGTGGAGCAGCTGTATCCATTTCCCCGTGACCAGGTCAGCGCTTATCTGACTCGATACGAGAACGTTCACGAGGTGATCTGGTGTCAGGAAGAGTCGAGAAATCAAGGCCCTTGGTACCAGATCCAACATCATTTACGAGCTTGCATCCGGCGGGATCAAGGCCTTGTCTATGCCGGTCGTCCACCGTCCCCGGCTCCTGCTGCCGGCTATTACGCAATTCATCTTGAGAGTCAGAGGCAACTGATTGACGACGCGTTATCACCCTTTGTCGAAGACAAAGAAACATTAAGCGAGCAACGTCATGTCAGTTGACATTAAAGTTCCGATGTTGCCGGAATCCGTCACCGAAGCAACATTGTTGACCTGGCACAAAAAGGTCGGGGATATGGTTCGTCGGGACGAAAATCTGGTCGATATAGAGACCGAGAAGGTCGTGCTCGAGGTGCCCGCGCCGCAGGACGGCATAATCAAGGAGTTGGTTCGCAACAGCGGCGATATCGTGACCAGCGACGAATTACTCGCCGTCATCGAGCCGGCGAAATTTGAAGAACCGGCAGCGGAATCCTCAATCTCTCGGCAAGCCGAGCCTGAACCCGAGCCAGCGCAAACGGCGGCCCAAATGAGCCCGGCGGTTCGCAAGCTGGTGGCGGAAAATAGCTTGGATATCACAAAGATACCGGGAACCGGCAAGGGTGCACGGGTGACCAAAGCGGATGTCATCAAGTTTCTCGATAGCCGCACGGAGATTGAAACCACCCCGCAGCCGACAGCTACTGCCCCCGCTTCCATATCCACGGTGACCAAAGGGGAACGATCCGAGCGTCGGGAGCCGATGTCTCGTCTGCGGACAACCATCGCTCAGCGGTTGGTACAAGCACAACACACCGCCGCGATGCTGACAACCTTCAACGATGTCAACGTACAGGCGGTGCTTGATCTTAGGAAAAAATACAAGGAAGTGTTTGAAAAGAAGCATGGCACACGTTTGGGCTTTATGTCGTTTTTTATTAAGGCCAGTGTGGAAGCGCTGAAACGATATCCCGCGGTGAACGGTTCTATCGAGGGCAATGACATTGTGTTTCATCAATACTATGACATCGGGATTGCCGCCGCATCGCCGCGAGGATTGGTCGTACCCGTCGTTCGTGACGCCGACGAAAAAAGCTTTGCTGAGTTGGAAACTGAAATTGCCAACTTGGCAGAAAAGGCCCGCGGTGGGACACTCGCCATCGAGGAATTAACCGGTGGCACGTTTACCATTACCAACGGCGGCATATTCGGCTCCATGCTGTCTACGCCGATTCTCAATCCTCCGCAAAGCGCCATCTTGGGAATGCATCGCATCGAGCAACGACCAGTAGCCGAGGATGGCGAAGTCGTCATTCGGCCCATGATGTATCTGGCCTTGACCTATGACCATCGCATCATCGATGGCGCTGAAGCGGTACGATTTCTGGTGACGATTAAAGAGTCGCTCGAAGATCCGGCGCGTCTATTGTTGGAAATCTGACAAGCCTGGATGCACTTAGCCCGGATATTGCAGGTTAGGGGCTGGGCCCAAGATATCAAACCTTTGTCACGGGAACATCAACGACCCGGAACCGGGCTCAGCGCAACGCATTTGCCTTAAATAACTGCAAGTCTTGACTGGAATTGGATGAGTCACAATGTCACAGAATTATGATGTAGTCGTCATCGGCGCCGGCCCGGCCGGCTATGTCGCAGCTATTCGTTGCGCCCAATTAGGGCTGAACACAGCCTGTGTGGATGAGTGGACCGATAACTACGGCAAGCCCTCCTTAGGGGGTACGTGTTTGAACGTCGGATGTATACCGTCCAAGGCCTTGTTGGAATCCTCGGAGCAGTATCATCGCGTGCAACATCAACTGCAGTCCCATGGAATTCAGATCGAGGGTGCCGCCATGGATGTCAAAGCCATGCTGGCTCGCAAAGAAAAGATCGTATCGACCCTGACAAAGGGCATCGAGGGGCTCCTCAAGCACAACAAGGTCACCTTCATCCATGGCCATGGGCGACTGGTGGCCAAGGACCAAATCAAGATCACAAATCAAGCGGGTGAAAAAACTGTGCACACCGCCAACGTGATCTTGGCGACGGGTTCTGCACCGATTGAGCTTTCCGCTGCACCCTTCGACGGTAAACGTGTCGTCGACTCCACCGGCGCCTTGAATTTCAAACAGGTACCCAAACGTCTCGGCGTCGTCGGTGCCGGCGTCATCGGTCTCGAATTGGGTAGCGTATGGAGTCGTTTGGGGGCAAAGGTCGTCATTCTAGAAGCATTGCCAACGCTGTTGCCAACAGTGGACCAACAAATTGCCAAAGACGCCGAACGGCAATTCAAACAACAGGGACTGAACATCAGACTTGGCGCCGATGTTAAAGGCGCGAAATCAACCGCTGACTCGGTCACCGTGTCCTACGCCGACAATGAAGGTGAACATCAAGTCAAGGTTGATCGTCTAGTTGTTGCCGTCGGTCGGCGGCCCTATACGGACGACTTGTTCGAGCCGGGAGTTGGTGTTGACCTCGACGATCGCGGGTTCATCCGCGTGGACGAACACTGCCGGACCGGCGTGCCGGGCGTATACGCGGTGGGAGATGTTGTTCGCGGACCCATGCTCGCTCACAAAGGCTCCGAAGAAGGTATCGCCGTCGCCGAACTCATCGCCGGGCAATCGGCGCATGTCAACTACGACGTGATACCCTGGGTCATCTATACGCATCCCGAGATCGCTTGGGTCGGCCGCGCCGAACAAGACCTGCAAAACGAGGATATTCCCTACAACGCTGGTATGTTTCCGTTCGCGGCCACCGGCCGTGCCCTCGCTATCGAAGACACGGCCGGTCGCGTTAAAATCCTCGCTCACCGGCACACCGATGAGATACTGGGTGTGCATATCATTGGCCCTCAGGCGTCGGAGTTGATCGCCGAAGTCGTCATTGCAATGGAATTTTCCGCAAGTGCCGAGGATATCGCGAGGACAGTGCATGCCCACCCCACTCTGTCTGAGGCAGTACACGAGGCCGCTCTCTCGGTGCACAAACGCGCGATTCATCGCGCAAATTGATCCTAATGTTAGATTCAGAGTAGCGCGCAACAGATGGGTGCAATAGGACGGTAACGACCATATAATGCGCCTCTTTTTGAGATCAAAGTGGTAATGAAAGATCAACGATCCCTTCCCAACGAAATTTTCAAGGCCTACGACATCCGCGGTGTAGTCGACCACACCTTAACTACAGACAACGCATGCCGCATTGGTCAGGCCATAGGTAGCGAGGCGCAAGCCCACGGTGATGCCACGGTGGTGATGGGCCGCGACGGCCGGTTGTCGGGCCCTTCGCTGTGCGATGCCCTGTCCGAGGGAATCATGGCATCCGGCTGCGATGTCGTGGACATCGGGCCGGCACCGACACCAGTGGTCTATTTCGCTAGTCAACATTTGAACGTCGGTTCGGCAGTGGCGGTAACTGGCAGTCACAACCCGCCGAATTACAACGGTTTCAAGATGATCATCGCCGGTGAGACGTTGTCGGGCGAGCGGATCCAAGGCCTGAAAAAACGCATCTTGAACGGCGAATTGCTGTCGGGCAGCGGACAGCGCACACAACGCGAGGTGACCGACGCGTATATCGAGCGCATCGTCGACGATATGGATATTCACAGACCGCTCAAGATAGCGATCGACTGCGGGAACGGCATAGCCGGCGCCGTCGCCCCTGAACTGTTCCGCCGCCTGGGTTGCGAGATCACAGAATTGTTTTGCGATGTGGACGGAGCGTTTCCCAATCACCATCCCGACCCCAGTCAACTGGAGAACCTACAAGACTTGATCCAAGCCGTGACCAGCGCCAAGGCGGACCTGGGCCTTGCGTTCGACGGTGACGGTGACCGTCTCGGGGTCATATCGCCGGATGGCACCGTTGTCTGGCCGGACCGGCAAATGATCTTGTATGCCCGCGATGTACTCAGCCGGCAACCCGGGGCACAGATCATCTATGACGTTAAATGCTCGCGTACACTTCCGATGGCCATCGAATCTGCAGGCGGCGTTCCGTTGATGTGGCGGACGGGCCACTCATTCATCAAGGCAAAGCTCAAGCAAAGTGATAACGCGGCACTAGCCGGTGAAATGAGTGGACATTTCTTCTTCAAAGAGCGGTGGTATGGATTTGATGACGGTCTTTATACCGGTGCCCGGCTTATTGAGCTGTTATCCAAGGATGATCGTTCCCCCGCGCAGGTCTTCGCTGAGTTACCGGACAGTGTCAATACACCCGAATTACGCATCGAATTCCCTGAGGGCGAGCACTTTGTGGCAATGAAGGAACTGGCCGCTAACGCGGATTTTGCGGACGGAGAAGTCAGCACCATCGACGGACTGCGGGTAGATTTTGAAGACGGTTTCGGCCTAGTGCGTCCTTCGAACACCACCCCGATACTGGTGTTACGGTTCGAAGGCGACAACCAGGAGGCCCTGGACCGTATTCAGGAACAATTTCGCTCGCTCATTCGACAAACCCGGCCAGGTATTGCGATCCCGTTCTAGCCCGCGGTTTTCACTAGGATGCGGAATGCCGGCGCGGGACCTGCGCCACTGCGCGCCGCGCTTGGAACGAGGCGCATAGTAGACGCATACTCGAGCACGAATTGTCACACCGGGCATTGATTGGATTCCTTATTGCAAGAAATGTTAGCTGTCGTTTTCGCCACCTTGGTGCAATATGCGGCTAGCCCGCATATTGCACCAGTCGGCCACCGGCCTTGAGGTAACTGATTGAAAAACCGTTTGCATATATCGAATCTACAAGTCTTGGCCCGGGTACG